>QKIH01000088.1 GCA_003249645.1 Desulfobulbaceae bacterium
GGGTGCTCGTGAAGGTGGTTTAGATTTCTAATGATATCACAGTAAATGGGGGTGTCCCTTGTCTGATTTCAAGCGTTCCAAAAGTGAAAGTACCGAGGAACTCATCGAGAAAATAGTTTTTATCAACAGAGTAGCGAAAGTTGTAAAAGGCGGTCGCCGTTTCAGCTTCAGTGCTATTGTTGTTGTTGGTGATGGTAAAGGAAGAGTAGGTTACGGCCTTGGTAAAGCAAACCAGGTACCTGACGCAATTCGTAAAGGCGTGGATAAAGCAAAAAAAGACATGTGCTCTGTTTCATTAACTGATGTGTCTATTCCACACGAGATCGTCGGCAAATATGGTGCTGGCAAAGTTCTTCTCAAGCCTGCCTCCGAAGGTACCGGTGTTATCGCTGGTGGTCCTGTTCGTGCAGTGCTCGAAGCAGCCGGCGTGACCAATATTCTTACTAAATGTCTCGGTTCAAACAATCCACACAATATGGTTAAAGCCACATTGGATGGATTGAGAAATCTACGTTCTGCAGAAAAAATTGCTGCACTTCGTGGAAAGACTGTTGAAGAATTAACTGCTTAAAATCCTTTCAGTTTCAAAAGGATTTTTTGACGAAATACTTACACAAAAGGTAGTCAAATGGCCGATACAATTACATTTACTCTGGTTAAAAGCGGAATCGGCAGTACCGATAAGATTCGCGCGACTTTAACTGGTCTAGGGCTTACCAAAATGCAAAAGACCGTAACACGTAAAGATACTCCAGAGATAAGAGGCATGCTTAAAAAAGTAAGCCACCTGGTTAAAATAGTGGAGGGTTAAGATGATTAATTTAGGAAATCTTTCCCCGCAAAAGGGATCGACCAAACAGCGTAAGAGAGTTGGTAGAGGCCATGGTAGCGGACATGGCAAGACCGCTGGACGTGGTCACAAAGGTTTTAAAGCACGTTCAGGTTCCGGTGTTAAGATGGGTTTTGAGGGCGGCCAGATGCCACTTCAGAGACGTCTTCCGAAACGCGGATTTCACAACAAGTTTGGTAAACAGTTCGCGCTGATCTCTCTTTCTCAGCTTGAAGCATTCAATGGCACAGAAATTACCGTTGATGCACTGGTTGAAGCAGGTATGGTAAAAAAAGGTTCTCTTGTTAAGGTTCTTGCAAATGGTGAAATCTCCAAAGCAGTCAATGTTAAGGTAGATAAAATTAGTAAGAGCGCAAAGGAGCTTATCGAGAAAGCAGGCGGAACTGTAGTTGTCCCTGAAGTGTCTGCTGAATAAATTCTGGAATTTTCCAGTTACTAAGCAAGGTTTTAGGTAACGAATAATGAGTGGATTGCAACGCGCAGCAAATATTCCAGAACTTAGAAAAAGAGTATTTTTCACACTCATCATGCTTGCAGTGTACCGGATGGGGGTTCAAATCCCCACTCCGGGCATTAATGGCGAGGCTCTTGCTGAATTTTTTCAGCAAAACGCAGGAACACTCTTTGGAATGTTCAACATGTTTTCAGGTGGTGCTTTATCAAACTTTTCGATATTCGCTCTTGGAATCATGCCGTACATCACGGCTTCTATTGTTATACAATTGTTAACTGTTGTCGTTCCTCAGCTTGAGGCTCTTAAAAAAGAGGGCGAAGCTGGAAGACGGAAAATTACTCAGTACACAAGGTATGGTACGGTTGCATTGAGTCTCATTCAGGGAACTTTTATCGCAACAGGTCTTGAAGGAATGTCAGGCCCTTCCGGTGCCGCTATCGTTCTGGATCCCGGTATTCAGTTCAAACTCATGACTATGCTGACTCTCACTGCAGGAACAGCGTTTATCATGTGGCTCGGTGAGCAGATGACTGAAAGGGGAATAGGTAATGGTATTTCTCTCATTATCTTTGCAGGTATTGTAGCAAGGGGCCCATCCGCAATTATCAACTCAATCCAGCTCGTTCAGGCTGGTGAAATTGCGCTGTTCTTTGTTCCTTTCCTGCTTGTTTTTATGTTTGCGATCGTAGCAGTTATTGTTTTCTTTGAAACCTCCCAGAGAAGAATTCCTATACAATATGCCAAGCGTGTTGTTGGGAGAAAAATGTATGGTGGGCAGAGTTCACATCTGCCGTTGAAGATCAACGTGGCTGGTGTTATTCCACCGATCTTTGCCTCTTCTCTTATGATGTTTCCGGCGACTATTGGTCAGTTTATCCAGGTAGATTGGGTACAGAAGGCTAGCGCGGCTATGCATCCCGGAACGATTTATTATTACATTCTCTATATCGTGATGATTGTTTTCTTCTGCTTCTTTTATGCAGCAGTGCAATTCAAGCCTGAGGATGTAGCTGAAAATTTAAAGAAAAACGGTGGGTTTGTTCCCGGAATCAGACCAGGGAAGAAAACTGCAGAATTTATAGACAAAGTACTAACCCGACTAACTGTTATCGGTTCTATTTATCTCAGCGCAGTCTGTGTGCTGCCGACCATTCTCATTCAGCAATTTGACATACCGTTTTATTTCGGTGGTACAGCTTTGCTGATCGTTGTTGGTGTGGCCATAGACACAATCTCTCAAATTGAATCTCATTTAGTTATGAGAAATTATGAGGGATTTATGAAGCAGGGGCGGATCAAAGGCAGAAGGTAATAATTTCTGTCAGTTAGTTGAAAAATGAGCGACAAATCAATTACAATTAAAAACAGTGATGAAATTCAGCTTATGCTGGATTCAAATCAGATTGTCGCTGAGGTACTCAAAAAGCTTGAGACAGTAGTTGAACCAGGAATCACAACCTGGGAACTAGATAAAGTTGCTGAAGATATGTGTCTTAAAAGAGGTGCTGTTCCGGCCTTTAAAGGATATCGGGGTTTTCCAGGCAGTTTATGTGTCTCAATAAATGAGGAGGTTGTTCATGGCATACCTTCTCACAAAAGAAAGCTTAAAAAAGGTGATATACTCTCTGTTGATTTTGGGGTTCGCCTGAAAGGCTATTATGGAGATTCTGCTATTACCCTTCCGGTAGGTAGAATTGATAACGTCAGCCATAAGCTTCTTAAAGTGACAGAAGAATCACTGTATAAAGGGATTGAACAGGTACAGGAAGGAAATCGGGTCTCCGACATATCAGCTGCAGTGCAGCAACATGTCGAAGCAAACGGTTTCTCTGTTGTTCGGCAATTTGTTGGACATGGCATAGGGTCTGCTCTTCATGAAGGACCTGAGATTCCTAATTTTGTTCAAAATGAAGCGTCACCAAGGTTGCAGGTAGGTATGGTTCTTGCGATTGAACCGATGGTTAACGTAGGAACGCACAAGGTGAAGATTTTGAAGGACGGCTGGACGGTCATAACTGCAGATAATAAACGGTCTGCACATTTTGAGCATTCAGTGGCTGTTACAGATAACGGCCCGTTAATATTAAGTTCTCGTGAAAATATAACTAGCTAGAAAAAAGTCCTTCTCATTTCTTATATTATAATACGCAGCTTTTAATTGTTATTTGTGTAACAGGAGCCTCCATGGCAAAAGAAGAAGCAATTGAAGTAGAAGGAACTATAATCGAGCCATTACCCAACGCGATGTTTCGTGTAGAGTTGGATAATGGCCATAAAGTATTAGCCCATATTTCCGGAAAAATGCGAATGCATTTCATCAAGATATTACCGGGAGACAGGGTTACGGTAGAACTTTCTCCCTATGATCTAACCAGGGGGCGAGTAACTTTTAGGGCGAAAAATGCCAAAAAGAAAAAATAGAGAGTCTGGTTATCATGAAAGTAAGATCTTCTGTAAAAAAAATATGTAGTGATTGCAAGGTATTCAAGCGCAATGGAGTTGTACGCGTATCTTGTAAAGTGAAAAAACACAAGCAGAGGCAGGGATAACCTCATTTGCCACGTTAATTTTACTACTCTATGAGGAGATAGATTTTGGCACGTATAGCAGGAATTGACCTTCCAAGAAATAAACATATGGATCGCGCGTTAACCTATATCCATGGTATTGGTTTAACTTCAGCAAGACAAATCCTTGATAAAGTTGATTTGCCTTATACCATGAATAGCGACGATCTTAACGGTGATGATGTTGCACGTATCCGTCAGGTACTTGAATCGGACTACGTGGTAGAAGGTGACCGTCGTCGTGAGGTTTCCATGGATATTAAAAGGCTTACTGACCTCGGTTGCTACCGCGGTAGACGTCATCGTATGGGCCTTCCATGTCGTGGACAGAGAACTAAAACAAATGCGAGAACCAGAAAAGGGCCTCGTCGTGGTGCCGCGCGCCGTAAATAAAGAGTATACAGGGAATAGATATGGCTGGAGCTAAACGTGCTGATGCACGCAATAAAAAGAAGGTTAAAAAGAACGTACCGGAAGGTGTCGTTTATATATATTCTACCTTCAATAACACCATTATTACCATCTCTGATAAGCAGGGAAATGTTATTTCCTGGTGTAGTGCAGGTGTCTTAGGGTTCAAAGGATCCAGAAAAAGTACACCTTTTGCAGCACAGAATGCCGTTGCAGACGCTACCAAGAAAGCTACTGATCAGGGAATGAGAAAAGTCGAGGTTAAAGTAAAGGGACCGGGACCAGGTCGTGAGGCTGCTCTTCGCGCTCTTATTAACGCAGGTCTTGAAGTATCCAGGATCTACGATGTTACTCCTGTTCCACATAATGGTTGTAAACCTCCTAAACGTCGTCGTGTATAGTTGATTCATCAATTGTCACACGACTTAATTATAAATAGAATGGAGGCCAAAGTTGGCTAGAAATATAGGAGCTGCATGTCGTAGCTGCAGACGTGAAAATATAAAACTTTTTCTCAAAGGCGATCGTTGTTATTCAGATAAATGTTCCTTTGAGAGACGTGCTTTTGCACCGGGACAGCATGGTCAGTCAAAATTTAAGAAAAATTCTGACTACGCAACCCAGCTTCGTGAAAAACAGAAAGTTAAAAGTATGTACGGAATGCTCGAAGCACAGTTCCGTCTTTACTTCAAAAGAGCAGATAGTCAGAAAGGCGTAACTGGTGAAAATCTTCTTATACTGCTTGAAAGAAGACTTGATAATGCCATCTTCAGAATGGGTTTTGCATCTTCAAGAGACCAGGCAAGACAGCTTGTAAGACATAAACATATTCTCGTTAACGGCAAAAAAGTTAATATTCCTTCTTTTCAGGTAAGTGAAGGAGATGTTGTTTCGCTTAAAGAGAAGAGTCGTGCGAATGCTCTGATCAATGATAACCTTGAAGCTGTTGCCAGAAGAGGCATCCCTTCATGGATTGAACTTGATAAGGATAATTACAAGGCTACCGTAAAAGCTCTTCCAAATCGTGATGAGATTACGATGCCGATCGCAGAACATCTTATTGTTGAGCTCTACTCTAAGTAACGCTTTGCAGGATATGAAGGGAAAAGCTTGCTTTTCCCTTTTAAAATTAAGAGTGCCTTTAAGGATTCACCAGCGGTTATCTGCTTAAGTGATTCTTAAGGGTTTTTCCGCTTTTACAATGTTAGTCGAAACGCAGGATAAAAATACTATGACTCAAGTTATCGACGAAAATATTCCATCTTACCGTAACTGGCACGAGCTTATTCAACCTGAAAAATTAGAGGTTGATAAGGCGAAACACACCGAGTTTTACGGAAAATTTGTGGCACAGCCACTTGAGCGTGGATTTGCTACCACTATCGGTAATTCGCTAAGAAGAATCCTGCTCTCATCTATTCAGGGTGCGGCTATCACAACCCTGAAAATTGAAGGTGCTCTTCATGAGTTCACCTCAATGAAAGATATTAAAGAAGACGTAAGTGAAATAATTCTTAATATCAAACAGGTTCGAGTGAAACTCACTTCAGGTGATTCACAAAAAGTTTATATAAATAAAAAAGGACCGGGTGTTGTAACCGCAGCTGATATTTCAGGATCCTCATTTGTTGAGGTCATGAACCCTGATCAGGTCATTTGTAATCTCACCGGAGAGACTGATTTCAACGCAGAATTAACCGTTGAATGGGGTAAGGGATATCAGCCTGCAGAGAGACAATCAAAGGAAGATCTCTCTATCGGACAGATTCCTGTTGATGCAATTTTCACCCCGATCAAGAAAATTCAATATGTTGTATCGCAGGCTCGTGTAGGTCAGCAGACTGACTACGATAAGCTTACTCTTGAAATAGAGACCGATGGTAGTGTAAGACCAGAAAATGCACTTGCCTATGCAGCGAAAATTCTTAAAGAGCAACTTATTATATTCATTAACTTTGACGAAGAAGCTGCAGAGCCGGAGAAAAAGGATGATGACGGTGGAGATTACGAACCACTGAATCCATATCTTGATAAACCGGTTGAGGACCTTGAGCTTTCTGTAAGATCTGCCAACTGCCTTAAAAATGCAGAAATTAATTTTATTGGCGATCTTGCCCAGAAAACTGATCAGGAAATGCTTAAGACCAAAAATTTTGGTCGTAAATCACTCAATGAGATTAAAGCATTGCTTTCAGAGATGGACCTTTCTCTCGGTATGAAGTTTGAGAACTGGACGCCACCAGACGTAAGCGCTAAGGACGAAGATTAAATAAATCATCATAGTTTATATTAGTTTAAATGTTATTCTGAGTGATTGACCGGAATAAACAGTTTTGAGGATAGAATCATGAGACACAATAAATCCGGAAGAAGATTAGGACGTAACAGTTCTCACAGAAAGGCTATGTTCAGAAACATGGTTACTTCTCTGTTTGAGCATGAGAGAATTGTTACCACCAAGGAAAAAGCAAAAGAGCTTCGTCCTATTGCAGAAAAAATGATCACCCTTGCCAAGCGCGGAGATCTTCATGCAAGAAGACAAGCGCTTAGCTTTATCAACAGCGAAGACGTTGTCAGTAAATTGTTCAGTTCAATTAAAGATCAATTTGCAGACAGAAACGGTGGATATACCCGTATCATCCAGACAGGTGTTCGTCGCGGCGACTGTGCTGACATGGCGATCATTGAGCTTGTTGGTTACGAGGAAGATCTTGGTGAAGCTGTTGAGGAAGAGGCAGAAAACTAATTCGTCTCTTCTGCGTTACCTTTATGAAAGCTGTTATGAATTTTCTATTCATAACAGCTTTTTTTGTTTTCAGGAGCCATTATGTCTAAAGATAAACAATTTCCGGAAGGGATGATTCCGCTTGGGAAGGATCCCTTTAGTTTTTCATGCCATCCAGGAGTGCCTTGTTTCACGATCTGCTGTAAGAAAGTCGATCTAGTACTTTTCCCTTATGATATAATTAGACTTAAAAAATCGCTGGGGATGGACTCACAGCAGTTCCTTACAGAGCATGTTAATCTGGTCAAAGGGGATAATCCATTTTTCCCGACTGTAATGCTTAAACTAGGCGATAATGATGAGCACAGTTGTCCTTTTTTAACCGAAGAAGGATGCAGCGTCTATGATGATCGCCCATCAGCATGCAGAACATATCCTCTCGAACGTGCAGTTGACCGGACAAGTTCAATGGGCAGACCAGAAGAATTTTACTTCGTCGCCAAGCATGATTACTGTAAAGGACACTTTGAAGATACTCAGTTTACAGTAAAACAATGGGTAAGAAATCAACGCATAGACGATTTCAACATGATGAATGATCTTTGGGCTGAGATGGATACGCTGTTTAGAACAAATCCATGGAAAGGAGAAGGTAGCGGCGGTCCGAAGCAGCAGATGGCATTCATGGCATGTTATGATATTGATGGATTTAGAGAGTATGCAGGTTCGCAACAGCTTCTTAAACGTTTCCGGTTGACAAAAGATCAGAAAAAGAGGCTGGTTCAGGATGATATGGAGCTTCTAAAATTCAGTTTTGAATGGGTTAAATTGTTTTTAACCGGCAGATCATCGCTTGTTCAAAAATAATCAGGCATGCAAATTGCGAGTTAGTCTTGCAATGAATGACTGATCGTGGTATATTTGTTCGTTTTTGCTTTAAGCAAACTAGTGTAGTTTGACTAATTTAACACACACCCGGAACTATATACTGGTGTTACTTTGAATAATCATAAGTAATTAACCCGGGTGGCGGCCAAACCAGGAAAGGAGAAATCATGGCTAATGCAACAGTAAAAGAAATGTTACAGGCAGGTCTTCACTTCGGTCATCAGACTCGTCGCTGGAACCCGAAAATGAAACCTTACATTTATGGTCCACGTAACGGCATCTATATTATCAATCTTGATATAACCAAAAAGATGTTCGATAAAGCGTGTGACTATGTAGCTGCAAAAGTAGCAAAAGGCGGAAGTGTCCTGTTTGTCGGCACCAAGCGTCAAGCTCAGGCGATCATCAACGAAGAAGCCAAACGTTGTGGAATGTATTATATCGATCATCGTTGGCTCGGTGGCATGCTTACCAACTTTCAGACCATTAAAAACTCTATCGACCGTCTGAAAACTATTGAATCCATGCAGGCCGACGGTTCTATCAACCGCTTTCCAAAGAAAGAAATTCTGCTGATGGAAAAAGAGCGTGTTAAGCTCGAGAGAAACGTTGGTGGAATTAAAGATATGCGTCAGCTTCCAAGTGTTATCTTTATCGTTGATCCGAAAAAAGAGTCCATTGCAATCAGCGAAGCACAGAAACTGAACATTCCGGTTGTAGCTCTTACTGATACAAACTGTGATCCAGACGGAATCGATTATGTAATCCCTGGAAACGACGATGCTATCCGCTCAATTCGCCTTATTTCCAGTTTCGTAGCTGAGGCAATTCTTGCCGGTCAGGCACAAAGAGATGGCGATGATGCTTCTGATGAGGCTGTAGCTGCAGCAATGGGTGATGCCGGTGCTGAAATGCTTGCAAAAGTAGAAGAAGCAGACGAATAAAAATGTGATTCCCGAATCAGCGGGACGCAGTATTTTCAATAAATAGGGGCGTCTTTTGACAGCCCCTTTTTCATATGTGCCAATGTTGTGATGCTTTTAAAAGCATTCATTGATATTGAACTCAATTGACTTCAATGGAGGAAAGTCATGGCTATTACAAGTCAGATGGTAAAAGAACTGCGTGACAAAACTCAGGCAGGAATGATGGATTGTAAGAAGGCTCTGAATGAGACCAACGGTGACATGGAAAAAGCTGTTGATCTTCTTCGTCAGAAAGGTCTTGCTGTAGCTGCCAAGCGCGCTGGTCGTGCTACCAGTGAAGGTGTTGTAGAAACCTATATCCATGCCGGCGGTAAACTCGGTGTAATGGTGGAAGTTGGTTGCGAGACCGATTTCGTCGCCAAAAACGATGATTTTGTTACTTTCGCAAAAGATATCGCAATGCATATTGCTGCTGCTAGCCCAGTAGGAATTACCCGCGAGGAAATTCCAGAGGCGGTTATTGCACGCGAGAAAGAGATTTATATCCAGCAGGCTATTGACTCAGGCAAGCCTCAAAATATCGCTGAAAAAATGGTAACCGGTAAAATTGAGAAGTTTATTGGTGAGATAACCCTTCTCGATCAGAAATTTGTTAAGAATCCTGACCTCACTGTTCAGGATCTTCTTAACGAGATCGTTGCCAAAATGGGCGAAAACATCTCAATCAAACGTTTTGCACGTTTCCAGGTCGGCGCTGAATAAATAGTGTCACTCCGGTCTTCTGCCGATAACCGGAATCTATCCGGTTATCGGCTTTATGTAGTTTCTTATTCTAAGTTTTTCTGCTTCATTTCTATTTAACAATTCAATCGTGGAGAAAATGCATATGCAGGTAAAGTATAAACGGATTATGCTGAAACTGAGCGGAGAGGCCCTTATGGGTGATGACTCTTTTGGTATTAACACCTCGGTACTTGAATTTGTTGCTGATGAAATTAAAGAAATTGTAGAAAAAGGTGTTGAGCCGGGTATCGTCATCGGTGCAGGAAACATATTTCGTGGTGTAGCCGGAGCATCCAAAGGGATGGATCGTACTACTGCGGATAATATGGGCATGCTGGCGACTGTTATGAATAGCCTTGCACTTCAGGATGCCTTGGAAAGAAATGGAGTTATTACCCGTGTTATGTCTGCGATTCCGATGCAGTCAGTCTGTGAACCATATATCAGAAGACGTGCAACCAGACATCTTGAGAAAGGAAGGGTTGTTATCTTTGCTGCAGGTACCGGTAACCCGTATTTTACTACTGATTCTGCAGGGGTTTTACGTGCCCTTGAGATTGATGCCGATATTATCTTCAAAGCAACTAAAGTAGACGGGGTCTACGATAAAGATCCTGTGAAGTTTGCTGATGCCGTGAAATACTCTTCACTTACCTATGATGAAGTTCTTCAGAAAGGCCTCAATGTGATGGATGCTGCAGGTATTGCCCTTGCCCGTGATGATAAAAAGCCGATTAAAGTGTTGAATATGACGGTTAAAGGCAATATCATGAAAGCCGTTTGCGATGAAGAAGGGGTTGGAACATTAATTACAGCATAATAGAGCTAATGCTACTTAATTTACAGGGTGAAAAAAATGAGTGATGTGATCATCGAAATGTCGGAGAAAATGGAGAAAACAGTCGAAGCATTTAAGGTCGAATTATCCAAGGTTCGAACCGGTCGGGCATCACTCTCACTGCTCGATGATATCTCTGTTGATGCTTACGGCAGTTCAATGCCGCTGAATCAGGTTGGTACTCTCACAATCCCTGAGAGTAGAATGATTGCCATTCAGCCCTGGGATCCTCAACTGGTTAACGCTATTGAAAAAGCGATAATGAAAAGTGGTATCGGCCTCACTCCAATCAGTGACGGCAAGGTGATCAGACTCAACATTCCGCAGCTTACAGAAGAAACAAGAAAGGACCTTGTCAAACAGGTAAAAAAAGTTGCAGAAGAGTTCAGGGTTGCCATTCGTAATGTACGAAGAGATGCTATCGATACTCTTAAAAAACTGAAAAAAGATAAAGAACTATCCGAAGACGACCTGTTTAAACTTCAGGATCAGGCTCAGGAAGAGACTAACTTATACGTAAAAGAAATTGATGATATCACCGCCTCAAAAGAAAAAGAGGTGATGGAAGTCTAAGGGCATTCCTCAACGTAAAATGGCTTTAGCGGAGATTGATCATACACGGGTTCCACGTCATGTCGCCATTGTCATGGACGGCAATGGCAGATGGGCCAACAGCAAGAATAGACCACGGCTTTACGGTCATAAGGCTGGTGCAGAATCTGTTCGAGTGATAACCGAAGCGGCTTGTGATGTTGGGGTTGAAGTCCTTACACTATATGCTTTTTCATCGGAAAACTGGAACAGGCCTGAAGAAGAAGTAACCGGGCTGATGTCCATACTGCAGAATTTTCTTATAGCTGAACTGAAAAGGATGCAGCAGAACGGCATTCGCCTCAACTGCATCGGTGATTATCAGAAGCTTCCGCCTAAGGTTCGAAAGACCCTGGTTGATACCATTGAGCAGACTGTTAACAATACCCGTCTCACCCTCAATCTTGCACTGAGTTACGGAGCCAGAGACGAGATTACCAGAGCAGTAAAAAACATCGCTCAATCATGTATCGATGGTGAACTTTCAGTTGATGAAATAAATCATCAGACTATCTCAGACCATCTTTATACATCTGGTTTACCTGATCCGGATCTGCTTATCAGAACCGGTGGTGAAGCTCGATTGTCAAATTTTCTCTTATGGCAGGCTTCATACGCAGAGATATATTTTACTTCTGTCATGTGGCCTGAATTCAGGACTGAACAGTTTTATCAAGCAATAGCTGATTTTCAACAGCGGGAAAGACGTTTTGGTAAAACCTCAAAGCAGGTAAGAGGGGGAACCGGTTAATAGATGGCTCGTATAATTCCAGGAATCCTTCTCGCTGCTGGATGGCTGCTGCTGCTTTTTTTCGGCAACGTTCCGGTCTTCAGTATGTTTTTGCTGCTGATGGGCATTATCGGCAGCAAGGAATATGTCCGTATGGTGGTTAAAACCCATGATGACCAACATAGACGTCTTTTTCTTATTCCTTTACTCGTTTTGCCGCTGGCAGGAGCAATTGCTTTCAAAAGCATAAACGGCCTCCAGTTTGGTCTGACAGCAGCTTTTGTCTCTATAACTTTCTATATAATCTATAATTATCAGTCCTCTTCTGACATCTTTAAGCTGTACAGTCAGAGCATCTTCGGTGCCGTTTATGTCGGCTGGCTGTCTTCGTTTCTGCTGATGTTGTATCTGCTGCCGCAGGGTAATCTGTGGCTGGTGCTGCTCTCGGCAATTACAGCAGGGTCGGATACTGGTGCTTATATTTTCGGAATGAATTTCGGTAAGCACAAGCTTTGCCCGAGTGTAAGCCCGAAGAAAACCATTGAGGGTGCCTTGGGCGGGCTGCTCTGTGCTGTCGGATTTGCTCTGCTCTTTCGATGGCTGCTTCTTCCTCATGTCAATATCGTCTTTATCATTGCTGCTGCAACGATCCTGACCGGTGTCAGTATCATCGGTGATCTGACTGAGTCTGTAATTAAGCGGGGAACCAATACTAAAGACTCGGGCACTATTCTGGCCGGGCATGGTGGTGTTCTTGACAGAATGGACTCTATTCTTTTTGCTGCACCGTTTCTTTATTATCTGCTTACAGGTTTCAAAGCTTTATGAAAAATATAGCGCTTCTCGGTTCCACTGGATCTATCGGAGTCAATGTGCTTAATGTTGTTCGCCAGTTTCCCGAAAAATATAGAATAGTCTCTCTTGCTGCCGGGAGAAATGTTGATCTGCTCGCACGCCAGTGTATAGAGTTTGAACCGGAAATAATATCTGTCTGTGATCAGGAGCATAGCGAAGTATTAAAGAGGAAACTGCCGGAAAAATATACTAAGCGTATTTATTTTGGTGTTGAGGGCAATATCAGTGCTGCAACCCGGGATACTGCAGATATAACAGTTTCAGCCATTGTCGGTGCTGCGGGGCTTTTACCCACGTTGGCAGCAGTGAACAGCGGCAAGGATATTGGGCTCGCCAATAAAGAAACCCTGGTGATGGCAGGAAAACTGGTTATGGATGCGGTTAAAAAAAGGGGAGTTCAGCTACTGCCTGTAGATTCGGAGCATAGTGCGATCTTCCAGGCGCTTGAAGGAGGGCGAAAAGATGATGTTGCCAAAATCATCCTTACTGCTTCCGGCGGCCCGTTCAGAACGAAAAGTCTTGAGGAACTCCGCGAAGTAACAAAAGAGCAGGCATTGAAACACCCCAACTGGAGCATGGGAAGAAAGATCTCCATAGATTCCGCAACCCTGATGAACAAAGGACTTGAGGTTATCGAAGCCAAATGGCTTTTTGACGTTTCTGTTGAGACCATAGAAGTTGTTGTCCATCCGCAGTCAATCGTTCACTCACTGGTTGAGTACCAGGATGGATCTGTGCTTGCACAGCTCGGTATTCCCGATATGCGAATTCCCATAGCGTATGCGCTTTCTTATCCTGAAAGGTTGCCTTTAAACCTGAATCGACTTAATCTTTCACAATGTGCAAATCTGGAGTTTGTTGAACCTGACTACCAGCGTTTTCCGGCTTTGGGACTTGCCTTTGATGCCTTAGAACGAGGCGGTGTGTTGCCTGCTGTAATGAACGCAGCCAATGAAATAGCAGTGGATGCATTTTTGAATGATAAGATAGCGTTTCCACAGATTGCTGAGATTGTTGCTGCGACCATGGAGAGGGTTAACACCGGAAGTGATTCCGTGCTGGATGATATCCTTCAGGCAGATGCTGAAGCCCGGCGAGTCGCGGAAGAACTCACCGTACAATAAGATTTTCCGGTTTATAATCAAACCGTGGCTACATAGATTAAGGTCATGTATTCAATATATTCACTCATAATTACTCTTGGTGTGCTGATTTTCGTTCACGAATTCGGCCATTTTCTGTTTGCTAAACTCTTCAAGGTAAAAGTGCTGACATTTTCACTGGGTTTTGGACCAAAATTGTTTGGAAAAAAATTCGGCGAGACTGATTATATAGTATCTGCCCTGCCGCTTGGGGGATATGTAAGGATGGTTGGTCAGGGCGAGGATGAATTTTCAGTCCCTGAAGAAGAAAAGGACAGGGCATTTGTCCATAAACCGGTGTGGCAGAGATTCCTTATAATACTTGCTGGGCCGGTTTTTAACCTTCTGCTGCCCGTGCTGCTCTTTTTTATTGTCTATATGAGTATTGGCGTACCGGTGTATGTAGATAATACAACCATAGGTACAATTGGTTCAGGTTCTCCAGCTGAAATAAGCGGTCTGAAAGTCGATGATCAGATTATCAGTATTAACGGCACAAAAACCGAAAAATGGAAGGATGTTTCCACTCTGGTAAAAGAGAGTGGTGGACAACCGCTTCGAATCGAAATTGTTAGAGACGGTGCTGGTCAAATCATTGAAGTGCAGCCGCAAATAGAACCTGTAAAGGATGAGTACGGAAAAGAGATAGAAAAACGCTATCTGCTCGGCATCGTGATGAAAACGCATTACAGGGATGCCACTGTCCTTGAGGCCTTCAAACTTGGCTGTCTGAACACCTATCGTTTTGTTGAATATACTGTAACTGTTGTAAAAAAACTGATTACCCGGGATGTCCCTGCCTCAGAGATGGGCGGTGTATTGATGATTGCCAAAATGGCCGGTGATCAGATGCAGGCAGGGATTCTCGATTTTATCTCCTTTCTCGGCGTTCTCAGCATTAATCTAGGCATTTTGAACCTGCTACCGATACCTGTGCTTGATGGCGGACATCTGGTTTTTCTAACCTATGAGACTGTGATGAGAAGACCGATGAGTGAGCGGGTACTGGTTGTGGCGCAGCAGATAGGCATGGCTTTACTGATTACGCTGATGATTTTTGCTTTTTATAATGATATCATCCGGTTCTTTTTCAAATGAGCGTCTCTGCCCGGCATATAATACTGGCTATTGACACCGCTACAAGGGGTTGTACCGTGTCGCTGACCTGCGGTGGCTTCAATGATGGTGAAGTTATCGGCTTGCAGATACTTAACAATGATCTCACCCATTCAAGGCGGCTTCTGAGAACCATCGATGATGTAATAATAAAGGCTGGTATCGGTTGGCAGCAGATTGATGGTGTTGCAGTGGGTTTAGGGCCGGGGAGCTTTACCGGCCTGCGTATCGGAATGGCGACGGCAAAAGGACTGGTTGCTTCAGCCGGGATTCCACTGCTTGGAGTCTCTACCTTGGATTCGCTTGCAGCAGGCTGTATGCCGATGAAGGGATGCCGTGTTTGTTCGGTCATTGATGCCAGGAAAAAAGAAGTCTATGCAGCTTTTTACGGGCATGATGAAAAAGGATGTCCGGTACGAGAAGGTGAAATTTTGGCGATCAAACCGCAGGCGTTGGCTGCGATGATCCAATCACCGGTTATATTTGTTGGCGATGGGGTAATTACCTATCGGGAAAAATTTGTCGAAATGCTTGGAGAAAAAGCGGTCTTTGCTGCTTCTCATCTTCACACTCCAAATGGGGCAGCCATTGGTCTGCTTGCCCATGACCAACTGTTGAATCCTCCCAAATCTCTTGCGCCCTTTTATATCCGTGCTTCCGATGCTGAGCTGAGCCTTGGCAAAAGAATAATGGACTAGATACTGTTACTAAAAAAGTGTAAATTGAAAGTTTGCACTACAATAACCGATAACCCAGATACCGTGGCCAGCTGCAGCATGATCACTCGAAAAAAGACAAAACAGATTATCCTTGGTGGTGTTCCCATAGGCGGAATGGCACCTGTTGTTGTTCAGTCGATGACCAACACCGATACCAGGGATGTTGCCGCAACTGTTGACCAGATTCATCGCCTTGAAAAGGCAGGCTGCGAAATAGTTAGGGTTGCAGTTCTTGATAAAGAGGCTGCTCAGGCCATCAGTGCAATCCGCGAGAAGATTACCATACCGCTGATAGCTGATATCCATTTTGATTATCGGCTGGCAGTAGCCTCAATGGAGAATGGGGCGCAAGGTATTCGAATCAATCCGGGCAATCTTGGCGGTGCTGAAAAACTTGCCATGGTTGTCGATGCTGCCAAGCAGCACAGAGTTCCGATCAGGGTTGGTGTGAACAGCGGTTCCATTGAAAAAGATCTGCTCAAAGAACATGGCTATCCGACGGCTGATAATCCGAAAGCCCTCATCGAAAGTGCGTTGAGAAATGTGCGTCTGCTTGAGAAACAGGGCTTTTATGAAATGAAGATATCGATTAAGTCTTCAGATACCTTGACCACTATCAATGGATACAAGCTGCTTTCCGATTTGACTGATTATCCTCTTCATCTCGGTGTCACCGAGGCTGGCGGGCTTATCGCGGGGACGGTTAAGTCAAGTGTAGCCCTGGGTGCGCTGCTTCTTGACGGTATTGGGGATACCTTCCGGATTTCTCTGACCCGTGATCCGGTGGAGGAGGTGCGGGTCGGCTATGAGCTGCTGCGCTCACTGAAAATACGCGAACGTGGACCGGAGCTTATTTCCTGTCCGACTTGCGGCAGAACCAGAATTGATCTTTTCAGCCTGGCTGAAAAGGTTGAGGCCTTTTTGCAGACCATGGAGTCTCCTTTAAAAGTGGCTGTCATGGGCTGTCCGGTCAATGGACCGGGAGAAGCAAAAGAAGCCGATATCGGTGTAGCCGGTGGAGAGGGCCATGGAATCATATTTAAAAAAGGGCAGTTAATTAAAAAAGTGCCGGAGAAAGATCTTCTTGAGGTCTTTTTGGCAGAGCTGAAAAAGATGGAAGAAGAGCGGCGACAACAGTAGCTCTGGCAACAGTCATTTATTAAAATCATACATATTAAAGCAACCTTATGCGCTATTCACAGACATTTATCCCAACCTTGAAAGAGAATCCTGCAGAGGCTCAGGTGGTGAGCCATCGCCTGATGCTCAGAGCCGGTTTTATTCGCAAACTGACTTCGGGTATTTATACCTATCTTCCCTATGGGCTTGCGGCTATTAGAAATGTTGAGCAGATAGTCCGTGAAGAAATGAACAGAGCCGGAGCGCTGGAGCTTGCCATGCCGATGGTACAGCCGGCAGACCTGTGGAAAGAGAGCGGCAGATATGAAAAATATGGTCCGGAGCTGCTTCGTTTTACCGACCGTCATGATCGTGAATCGTGCCTTGGACCGACCCATGAAGAGGTAATCACTGATATTGCGAGAATGGAGCTTCACTCATATCGTGATGTCCCGGTAAATTTTTACCAGATTCAGACTAAATTCCGCGATGAGATACGTCCCCGTTTCGGTCTTATGAGGGGGCGCGAATTCATCATGAAAGATGCCTACTCGTTTGATGTTGATGATGCCGGAGCAAGCGAAGCCTATCAGAAAATGTATGATGCATATTGTCGCATCTTTGAGCGTTGCGGTTTGAGATACCGTGCTGTACAGGCTGACTCGGGAGCAATTGGCGGCAATTTCAGTCATGAGTTCATGGTCCTTGCCGATACCGGCGAGGATACGATTGTTATCTGTAAAGATTGTGAATATGCGGCCAATATGGAGAAGGCCGAGGTTAAACTGCGGGGAGGTAAAGCGGATGCTGCCTTGCTCGATATGGAAAAGGTCGAAACCCCCGGCAAGCGTAAGGTAAATTCGGTCTGTGAATTTATGCAAATTTCTCCGTCTCAGCTGGTTAAAACCATGGTCTATCTTGCTGATGGTGAACCGGTAGCTGTTCTGCTCCGTGGTGACAGAGAAGTTGAAGAGGTTAAACTTGCCAACCTACTTGGCGCTGTAGAAGTTGAAATTGCCGAAGATAAACAGGTGTTTGATGCAACAGGTGTTCCCACAGGGTATCTAGGACCTGTTGGCATTTCGATTAAGGTTGTGGCTGATCAGGAAGTGATGACCATGACAAATTTTGTTGTTGGGGCAAACGAGAAAAACTACCATCTGAAGAACGTTAATTCTGGCCGTGATTTTGAGGTGAGCGCGGTTGCAGATCTTCGTCAGATAACAACAGATGACCCATGCCCGGTCTGCGGCGGAACGCTTGAGTTGACTCAGGGTATCGAGGTGGGGCATGTCTTCAAGCTCGGTACAAAATATTCCGAAGCGATGAAGGCAATGTTTGTCGATGCAGACGGAGAGGAAAAACCTCTTGTCATGGGCTGCTACGGCATCGGTGTCAGCCGTGTTGTAGCTGCTGCAATCGAGCAGAATCATGATAATGACGGAATTATTTTTCCGGTTCCGATAGCACCATATAAGGTTACAGTTCTCAATCTTGGTACCAATGACGAGACTATTACAGCAGCTGCTGAAAAATTGTATCAGGAACTGAAGAACAGGAAAATTGAAGTACTGCTTGATGATCGTGATGAGCGTCCGGGAGCAAAATTTAAAGATGCCGAGCTGCTTGGCATTCCGTATCGCCTTAATGTCGGCAAAAGCTATCTCAATAACGGGGTCATTGAACTCGTTAATAGAAGAAGCGGAGAAAAGTCTGAATATCCTCTTGACCAGGTTGTATCTGTCATCGAGCAGGAGATAGCATCTCAGACAACCTCGTAGTCTGGAAAGGCGGTGAAGTAAGTGGTACAAGCAGAACACTCGATGATAAATCCTGATGGACTGAAAGTCCTGGTGAGCAATTATCTGACCGGGGCTGATCTTACGTCCATTGACAAGGCCTGGAAGCTGGTGCTTCAGGTTCATCACGGGAAAAAACATTATTCAGGGGAACCGTTCTTTATTCACGCCCTTGAAGTTGCCTCTACCCTGGCATCGATGCACCTTGATATGGACACGATTCTTGCCGGTCTGCTGCATGGTGTTCTGAAAGAAGGGGTAGAACGTGATGAACTGAAAGAGAAGTTTGGTGAGTCTGTTGCCTCTATTGTTGAAGGGTGTACCAGAATAACCAAGGTCAAATATAATGATCAGTTCACCCACCAGGCTGATTTCGTTCGGAAGATGCTGCTGGCAATGGCTGCTGATATTCGGGTGCTGCTAGTCAAACTGATTGACCGGCTGCAGGATATGTGTCTGCTTGATGTTGCGGATCGGCAGAAGCAGACTGATGTGGCCCGTGAAACCATGGACCTTTATGCGCCGCTTGCCAGCCGCCTGGGTATCGACTGGCTCAAACGTGAGCTTGAAGACAATGCCTTCAAATTTCTTCATCCTGATGAATACTGGGAGATTGCAACCAAACTCGAATCATCGATCGATGAACGTCAGCAGTATGTCGATGAAGTCATCTCCATTTTGCATGAAGAGCTTCGAGCCAATGATGTTCAGCCGATAAGAATAATTGGTCGTCCTAAACATATTCATTCTATCTACAAGAAACTCGTTGCCCAGAACATTCCGCTTGAGCGGGTATACGATATCGTTGCCTTCAGAATAATCGTAAACACCGTAAAAGAATGCTACGAGTCGCTCGGGGTCATTCATTCAAACTGGGCACCGGTTCCCGGCCGTATAAAGGATTTTATCTCTGTTCCGAAGGCGAATAACTACCAGTCAATGCATACCACTGTGGTTGGGCCGAGAGAACAGTTTATCGAGATTCAGATCCGTACCGAAGAGATGGATCGTATCGCTCAGGAAGGAATTGCCGCTCACTGGGCGTATAAAGAGGGGCAAAAAGTTGCCAGTCATGATGCCAAACTGTTTCGCGAACTGAAAAAACTCGTCAAGTCTTTACAGGAAGTTGAAGACCCGAGAGAATTTCTCGATTCGGTTAAGGGTGAGCTCTACGATCCAGATGTCTATGCCATGACGCCTAATGGCGATGTGAAGGAGTTTCCGCGCTACAGCAGCCCGATAGATTTTGCCTACGCTATTCATACCGAGGTCGGTGATCATTGCACGGGGGCCAAAGTTAACGGCCAGCTGGTGCCCTTGAAATATCAGCTACAGAATGGTGATATCGTTGAGATTGTTACATCTC
The DNA here is from genome assembly GCA_003249645.1 of Desulfobulbaceae bacterium. Classification (GTDB taxonomy): domain Bacteria; phylum Desulfobacterota; class Desulfobulbia; order Desulfobulbales; family Desulfocapsaceae; genus SZUA-575. The sequence continues at coordinate 19,880 of QKIH01000088.1, forward strand.
CTAGTCAGCGGCCAAGACGTGACTGGCTGGATATCGTCAAAACCTCCAGGGCCAGGTCAAAGATCAGATCCTGGCTCAGGCGCGAAGAAACAGAAAAAGCGCTTAAACTGGGCCGTGAAATTTCTGACAAGGCATTGAAGAAATACGAAGTTACACTGAAGAAACTGGTTAAGTCCGGACATATTCGAATGCTGTTAAAAGCGCTCAAGTGTAACTCTCTCGATGATATGCTGGTGAAAGTCGGCACCGGAATACTCACTGTTAATGATGTCCTCGAAGCCCTTCAGCCGCCTGAACTGCAAAAGGAAAAAGAGGTAGAACAGCTCTCTCTTTCGCCTGAGGAAATTGCAGCGCAGATGGTTAGTCAGCAAACCGCACCGTCGTCATCATCCGGTTCTGCGATTAAGATAGACGGTATTGATGATATGCTGATAAAAATCAGTCAGTGCTGTAATCCGGTACCAGGTGATCCCATTGTCGGTTTTATAACACAGGGGCGCGGTGTTTCGGTTCATAATGCTGAGTGCGCAAATTTGTTGGCAACCGATCCGAAACGTTGGATCGAGGTATCATGGACCGGCATGGAAAATTCTCATTACAGGGCCAATATCTACGTTCAGGCAGAGAATGTTAAAGGCGTTTTTGCCGATATCAGTGCAATCATAAGTGCTGATAATGCAAACATTGCAGAAATTTCGGCTTTGACCAGTCAGACAGGAACCGCTGAAATAAATATCGCCCTGGAAATTAAAGATCTGGCGCATCTGCAGACTGTTATGGCTCACCTGAGGCAGCAGCCGGCTGTTATTTCTGTGAGAAGATTCTAATTCTCTGAAAGAAGCGAAGGAATTGTTGCGATGCATTTGTGCCAGATGTGTGGAAATGAGCTTGAAAGAGGGGTTCAGGTCTGTCCTTTTTGCGGAAGTAGTCAGGAACTGACAGATTCAACACAGCCGAAAGGAAAATTCCACAAAACGGTTAATCTTAAGGTGGGCATGCCTTTTGTCGAGGAGGCAATAAAACGCCTGCAGCGTGAGATAGCAGAAGCCAAACAGCAGCATATTTCAAGCATCACCGTAATACACGGCTATGGTTCAACGGGGGCTGGAGGTGCAATACGTGTTGAGTGCCGGAAAATGCTCGATTATTTTGTTTCAATCAGGGCTATTAATACATATTTGCCTGGCGAAACGTTCAATCATCGTGAAAAGTCGGTGAAGAACATCCTGCAACGCTATCCTGCACTTGCAAACAACAAGAATTATAATCGCAACAATCCTGGGATTACGCTTGTTATTCTATAAAAGATAATTATCTGTTATTTTTGTTGATTTGTTGTATATGAAAAGATTGTGAAAATATAATAATGCTTTGTCATAAGACACAGTCAAAATCGAGTTACTCTCAACCAAAAGGAGTTATCATGAAGAAAATTTTAGGAGGAGTTCTTGCTCTTTCTCTCTTTATTCCCGCAAATCTTCTGGCCGAAGAGGCTAAAGACGGTGGCTTGGCAAGTTTTGAAGATAAGCTGAGTTACAGTATTGGGCTTGATGTCGGTCAAAGCCTGCAGACCCTTGGTGATGATGTTAAACTGGAGCTTGTGATTGACGGATTGACAGACGCATTTAAAGGCAACACACCAAAAATCACTCCGGAAGAAATTAGCGTTGTGCAGAAAGAATTTGCTGCGAAAATGCAGGCGAAGCAGCAGGCAAAGCTTACCGAGATGAAGACTAAAAACGCAGAAGCAGGTGCTGCTTTTCTTACTGCAAATAAAGCCAAAGATGGCGTCAAAGTAACAGAAAGCGGTCTACAGTATGAGATTCTGAAAGAAGGAGATGGTCCAAACCCGACAGCTGCTGATACTGTTAAGGTTGATTATATCGGTACCCTGATCGACGGAAAAGAGTTTGACAGCTCCATTAAGCGTGGTGAACCTGCAGTTTTTGGTGTTGGTCAGGTTATTCCAGGATGGACCGAGGCTCTTCAGCTGATGAAGGTAGGATCAAAATATCGTATAGTTATTCCTGCTGAGCTGGCCTATGGCGAGAATGGCGCGCCTCCGGTTATTGAACCGAACTCCGTTCTGATTTTTGAAGTTGATCTTCTTGGCATCGAAAACGCCGCCAAAGAAAAAACGGAATAAAGCTTTTCTTCTTTCTCTCTCAGGAGTGGACTCGCTCTTGAGAGAGTTCTTTTCTTTATCTTTCAACCACCTCATATTTCTTAGATTTTGTAAAAAAAAATCCCTATCTCATACCTCCCTCTTTCTCGTTGTAGCAGAAAAGAAAAAAATACGATATTATCACCACGTATTTGGAAACGTGAAGAGTAACTGTGACGTTTTTTAGGGAAGAATAATGCGATTTTTTACACGATGTTTTGGGTTGAGTTGCGTTTGTATTCTGCTCGTATGGGTTACAAATGCAACAGCTGTCAGTGAAAGAGATGCCAAATTGATCAGTATTCTGGAATCTGGCGGCTATGAAAAGATTAAGCTGGTAGCTCAGCAAATCCATGATGAAGAAATATTCTCTGTGCCGGTTCTTGATACTTTGGCAGCAGTAGTTTATCAAAGTTATGAGGTTCCTGATCTTCGGGTTGTCGATTCGCTTTCCTGGGGATGCAGGGTGCTTGGCGAATCAGGGCGTTACCGTTATCAGAACCTTGTCGATGAGATTGGCCGTTTGGCACCCAATATGGAGCTTCGTGAATACTGCAGCGAAGCAGCTCAAACCATATCAGATGCAAGACAATCCGTAGATATTCTGCCTGAAGATCAGCTGCAATCTGATGAAATGAGCATGAAGCCCATCTGGTATCCTGGACATCAAGTCCCTGCTCAACATGTTTCTTACAGAGTTTATCCGCAACCTCTTCGAAAGAAAATGATGAAGAGAAATATAGAACGTATCGAAACGATAAGTACTGGCAGTAAGAAGAGGGTTACACAGGAGTTAAAAAGAATTCTGGCCGACCAGGGAAAAACGCCTTTTGAGGTGAATGAGGCGGCGGCCCAAATTATCTGGAATTTCGTTGAAGATAATGAAAGTCTGTCCGAGGATACTGTTGCCCGTGCGTGTGAAGCGCTATCTGTCAGCAGAAGTGACAGATACCATGATCTTGTTTATAGTGCTATTCTGCGTGGGCAAGAGAAAAGTGATGTTATCGCTGAGCATTGCAGTATTGCCTATGACGACGTAAGCGATGACAGTGATACAGAGCAGTTTACTCCCGCATATCTCTTAACACAGGATTTCAGAGAAGAGCCGGAAGATGCCATGTCCGATCTCTCAATAATCAAACAGCGTCTGAGCCTTTTGAAACAACAGCACTCCAAAGGTTTGATTGATAAGCAGACCTACGACATCAAACGGGAAGCTATTCTGGCGAATCTGTAGATTACGGGCTTGATGGCAAGCCTTTGGGCTGGTTGGTAATCCAGACCGTCTGATATGGATGCAGTGTCATGATTGGGATAGATGTGTCCAGTTCACGTCCGGAAATGAGATCATACCACTGCTGATTATCTATCAGGTTAATGGTGGCAAGGGTGAGATCTTGCAATTGATTCGTGACATTTGAAATACAGAAGATAGATTGTCTTCTGTTCAGTGATTGCCGCCAGAACCCGAGAAGTTCCGACCTGAGCTGCAGAGTAAACTGGGTGGCATTGGGGTGAAAGGCAGGCTGCAGTTTTCTCCTTTCAAGCAGTAACAGCAGTGCATTGACAATCTGATGATGATGGGACTCCGGATCAGTCAGTTTTGTTGTCAGCTCATCCATATCCCAGGAAGAGCGGTTGAGCGAGCGGTTCTGTCCGGTTTTTTTGAAACCTGCATAATTGTTGTGGGTGCCGAGCAGACTGTGGATATATATTCCGGGAATTCCTTCCAAACCGAACATGATAGCATGGGCGCAGATAAATCGAGACTGGTTGAATTGGTCCGGACCTTTCAGCGTGCCCTGTAGGGCATCATAGAGAGAAATGTTTAGCTCATAAGGCAGCTGTCCTCCACCTGAAACGGTCCGCCAGCTCACTTTGCCGCCAAACTGTTCAATGGCTGCGGCGAGTTGAGAAGTTTCCGTTTCATTTAGTATTCCTTCTACCGGGCGTAGGCCGATGCCGTCATGTGAGGCGATAAAATTAAAATAAGCAGTGCCGTCGTAGGCCGGCGGCATGGACATCAGCCAGCGTCTCAGATGGTCGCATTTGCCGGTCAGCAGTGCATTGAGCAGCAGTGGCGGCAGAGGAAAGTTATAGACCCAGTTTGCCTCATTTGTATCGCCAAAATAACTCAAGTTTTCACGAACGGGGATATTGGTTTCGGTAATGACCACTGCATTTTGTTCTGCATGTTCGATAAGTGTCCTGAATAATCTTACCAACTCGTGGGTTTCAGGCAGGTTGATGCAGGTAGTCCCGGTTTGCTTCCATAAGAAGGCTATGGCGTCAAGGCGAAACAGCCGAACGCCTCTATCCATGTAGAATCGTATTATCCTGGCTATTTCAAGAAGTACCTCCGGATTTTTGAAATTGAGATCAACCTGATCAAAACTAAAAGTTGACCATACCAGCTGTATCCCGCTGTCTGTTTCAACTTTCTGGAGCAGAGGTGATGTTCGCGGCCTCACCACCATGGATATATCATCATCGGCCTCTGCAGTGACGAAAAAGTCGTGACCGCAGCCCGATCCTTTTTTGAAATTGACAAACCATTCACTTTCTGCGGAGCAATGATTTATCACCAGATCGGCCATTAAGCGATAATTTCCGCCGATTCGCTGGATATCCTGCCATATTCCAAGCTCTGGATTGACAGAAAAATAGTCGATGACCGAAAAACCATCGTCTGAACTGTATGGAAAAAACGGCAGAATATGGACACTGTTTATTCGATCTTTACAGAATTCTTCCAAAAACAGGTGGAGGGCTTTCAGCGGGGCAGCTTTACTGGACGTGATTGAGTTGCCGTAGGTAATGAGGACAACATCCTGCTCCGACCAGTTATTCCTGTATGGGTCGGGTGCATCAGACTGGTGGTCCAACCGCATAATTTCTGTCAACTGATGCAGCAGCATCTCCCTTTGTTCATCGCTGCAGATCTCTTTGTAGATAAAATTAAGATGCTGCCGGAGTCGTGATTCCAGTTTGTAAAACATGGCAATACCTTACTCGGATTGAAAAAATTCCCTGCGGTCTGCTTCAACTGCCTCATTTAATCGTATCAGCACATCCGGCATGGCGCTGACGACCCTGTTCCAACTTGGAATAAACGGAGTATCCATCGGGTAATCAAGAAACTGCTGGCCGGCTATCATAATGTTCTGAGCAAACATTTCGACGGCGTTTTCCTCTTCATGAATGTCTAAAGAGAGGCCGTTCATGAGGGCGTCGTTTCTATAGGTTTCTATAAAATCCAGGGCGATCCTGAAATAGGTCGCTTTCACCGAACGGAAGACTTCGTTGCTGAGAACGTATCCTTCGGTTGCAAGTTTTCTGAACAAAGCTTTGGTAATGTCGATGGACATTTTGCTTAAGCCTTTATTCTGGTCATCAGCCGAGAGATTCTGGTGTTTATGATCGTATACTCTGGCGATATCAACCTGGCAGAGACGGTTATTTGCATAGTTTCTGTGCATTTCGGAGAGTACGCCGATCTCAAGGCCCCAGTCACTTGGGATGCGGATATCATTGAGGACATCACGCCTGAAGGAAAATTCGCCGGATAACGGATAGCGAAAGCTGTCCATATAGTCCAGATATGCGCCGTTGCCGACAACCTTTTTCAAGGTTCTCAGCAGCGGTGTGACGAGCAGGCGGGATACCCGTCCACTTATTCTTCCACCGGCTATTCTTGCGTAATATCCCTTGCAGAATTCGTAGTTGAATTGAGGGTTAGCAACCGGATAAATGAGACGGGCAAGCAGTTCGCGGTCATAGGTGAGAATGTCGCAATCATGCAGAGCAACAGATTCAGCGACACCTGATGAAAGAATATAGCCCATACAATACCAGACGTTGCGTCCCTTGCCGGGTTCTTCTGGAGCAAGTCCAAGCAGTGAAAGCTCATCATCAATTGCCCTGAGTCTTGGTCCGTCATTCCAGAGGATGCGGTGGTGTTGCGGCAGGCGTTTGAAAAATTTTAAGGCATGCTGATATTGGCCAAGATCGGCCCTGTCCAGACCGATAACAATTTCAGATAGATATCTCACCTGTGTCAGGTGATCGATGATTTTCGGCAATGCTTCGCCTTCAAGTTCGGAAAAGAGTGAAGGCAGAATAAGGGACATTGGTCTTTTTTTACTGAATGATACCAGTTCGGTTTCCAGCTCTTCCAGTGACCTGTCAGCCATATTGTGCAGGGTGGTGATGTATCCGTTCTGATAGAAGTCAGCCATGTGTTTTCCTTTTAGAATATTTTTAGTTGATGCAGATAATGCGTCAGTCCTTCAACCCATCCGGCAGGGCCTTCATGCTCAGTGTAATAGGTCTGTTTTGTTTTTACCAGCTCCGGAAATGCATGAACCGGTGACTTGATGACAACGGACAGATCACTGTTTTCAAGCATGTCCTTGTCATTGCCGCTGTCTCCAAGGGCGAGAGACAAAATCTGTTTTTCAGGGAACTGCTGTCGGTAAAGCTGCACCAGCCAATTCATGGCCGAACTTTTGTCTGTTTTTCCGCCGACATGTAAAAAACGTCCTCCTGCAAGAATAACCGCTTCGAGTTTTTCAAGTTGTTTAATAAACAATCTCTTCTCTGTTTCCGTTCCTTTCCATGTCCCAGGTTCATTAAATTCTCTGGCCATGGCAAGTTCGGCATTTTGCACAGACAGACCTGTAGCCGATGCAAGTTCTTCAATACTCATATTGGAGAAGCCATGAAATTTTGACTGCAGATCTGGGGGCAGAAGACCGATTTTCTCAAGCCAGTTACGGCGTGACAGGCAAAAAGTCTTGCAGCGATAGCCGTCAGAAAGTGGCAGCTCGGCGGCATCGGTAAACTTGATGTCCTCAGGCATATAGACTGCTGCACCGTTTTCGACGATGAAGGGATCAGAGTTGCCGAGGTTCTGTCGCAGAACCAGCAGCTCTGCTCTTGTTTTGCTGGTGTTTGGAATGACTGGGAAATTACGGGCTTTCAGTTTCTTTAGAAGTGCTGTTGCCGGCTCAAACGAATAGCTGTAATGATCAAGCAGTGAGCCGTCAAGATCAGTAAAAATAAGAAGCAGTAAAGTCTCTGTATTCATAGGCAGGTGATTTGTAAGGAATAATCAAACACTATAATCCTATATCAACAGGGGGCAAGCAGTTCTGATTACAAATGAAAAAGCTCAATGGCTCTCTTTTGTGCTACAGGGGCAGTAACAGAGGCCCAGCAATGGATGGTCGCGAAATAACTGCGTGAGATGAGACAGGGATCAGTGGACGGTTTCGACTATTTGCAGATGGTATTTTGATGCGCGGCCAAGTATCCCGTCTGCCAGTGCAATATGATCGATCTGCTGCCAGTATTTTCCCAATAATGAAGTTCCATAGGCATCTATGGCAACCGGATCTTTTCCTGCTGCCAGCATATTTACCGGAGGGTTGCAGGTGGCGCCTCTCAGATGTGATTCTGCCATTCCGATAGTGGCATCGAGGATGGTATAATCGGGAGTTCGATAACAATTGAGATCGAAGATTGCTCGATGAATGTCACGATGAAATGAAGACTTTTTACAGTAGCCTCCTTTCTGATAATGTGAAGGCGGAGGGCAGCCCATCATATTTTTCATGGTCAGTGTTACATCGGCAAGGGTATGAACTTTTAATACCGGGACGGAAAGAAGAAAGGCATCATCGAGTATTTTCGGCAGGTGCATTTCCGGCCAGCGTCGGCATTGCGGGTTGCTTTTAGTGATGATCTCTTCGTGGTTAAGGTCTATGAGCTCTACACCGGTATCATGGGCAAGCCCGGTATAACCGAGTGTTTCAAAGCAATGGAACGTCTCATATTCTTTGGCACCGGTTCCTTCACCTATAATGATCTTTTTTGCCGGAAGTGCAGCCTGCAGATAGCTGACGATCTGCCGCACCAGTTCAACCGGTGTAGTAACCGGAGGAGCAATGGCTTCGACCAGGTTGGGTTTGATCAGGATGGTGCCATATCCTCTGGCGCAGTCTATGAGATCACAGTTTTCCAGCAGTTCAGGAACAGAACTGTTCCAGCTCTCAAATTCTTTTACAAAAATTGTTGCTGTCATTACTGATTCTGTTTGTAAAGCATATAGAGCCCGGCAGAAGAAAAGATCAGATGAATGACTGTGCCTGAGAGCAGCGGCGAAACGGCACCAGCACCGGCAAGCGACTGCAGGGCTCCCCAGATACCCCAGGCGAGAAAGGCCATGCCGCAGCTGATAGGGATAGCGATGGATAGATCGCGGCCCCACTTTGCATAGGTGAGCAGTAGTATTGGCAGTCCCATGAGCAGCAGGGGAAGGCCTAGGAATATGTATGAAAGTCGTCCGGAAAAATCAGCCCACGCTTTTGTTTTCTGCTGTTCAGACTCCTGTTTGAAAATATTCTGAAAAAGCTGTGTGATTGAGAGTGCAGCAAAATCATATTGCGGTATGAGGAAGTTTTCAGGTTTTTCCGGCAGTGACCGGCGGGTTTCTGTGAACGGTGTTGTGACATACTCTCCGTTTTTCACAAACTGGGTCTGGCCAATTTTCAATACCCATTGATCATGGTCATAGTAAGCTTCATCAGCTGAGAGAAGCATTTCAAGATTATGATTTTCATCCCATCGTGAGTAACTGAAATCACGGAAGAAAAGCTTCTCCTGGTTTTCCCATTTAAACGAATAAAAACCTTCCTTGCCTTTAAAGTAATACCTGCCGTTACGGTAGATGCCGAGCTGGATTTTTCCTTTTACCTGTTCAAACCATATATTATTGGTGGTGGCGATGGTATACGGCAGCAGCCATTGAGCAACCGCCAGAAAGAGCAGGGTTGCTCCGATGCCGGCCAGGATGATCGGTTTGACAATCGTTTTTAATGGGATGCCGCCTGCTTTGAGGGCGACAAGTTCGTGATTGTGGTTGAGAATACCAAGGGCTATGACGCCGGACAATAATATGAGAATCGGGCTTAATTGATCGACGATGAATGGCAGGTTAAGAGAAAAATATTCAAGAGCAAGCCCTATGGATTTTCCACGAGATTGAAAATCATCAATCTTTTCGAAAAAGTCGATCAAGACATAGAGTGAGACAAAAGCGATGTTCAGGGTAAAAAAGTATTTCGTATATTGGGATATCAGATAACGATCTAGCAGCTTCAACGGTAACCCCTATGGACGGATAATTCGGTTTGCGAGCATAAAACCTGCCAGTACCATCGTCAGTCCCACCAGGTTGGAGGCGATAATATACCCTATTGCGTGATATGGTTCACCTACTTTCAAAAGCTGAACGCTTTCACGTGCAAAGGTAGAAAAGGTTGTAAAACCGCCTAAAAATCCTGTGAAAAGAAAAAGTCTGAATTCATGGCTGATATGAAATTTTTCGAAGTAGCCCCAAAAAAAACCGATCAGCAGACAGCCTAGTATATTAGCAAAAAAAGTTCCCAGGGGAAATTCGAGTGTCGATAACTTTTCTGCTCCCATTGCTAAACTGTAGCGGGCAACTGCGCCAAGTCCTCCACCAATTGCGATAGCAAATATCCCGGTCATGATTATCCTTTAATGGCATTTTTATCTTGTTTCAGAGACCTGTTGCATTTTGTAGGTACCATCATCGCTGCCTTCCGTCAAGAGTACCGCTTGGGTCAATCAGGTCCAGATTTTTTCTGATCTGAAATAATTAAGGGGGCAGTTGGGGCGTTTGCTTGTGCTGATTGGTTATACTCTATCTTGCTTTTTTAATATGAAATATGGTAAAATGCGGTTTTGTGTTGCGCTGATAACTTCTGGGGGATACGCGGTTTTATACGGTTGTCAGGGTATTTTTTGCTCCATCATGTTCCCTGCAAGAGATGGGGTCGGACTCAACAGGAGGTTGTGGCATCACACCGAAAATAAACGATTTCTGATGATGATCTGATTTGAGATTGTTGATGTTTTTGAAATTGTTTTGTTAGGAATGAGGTGTTTGTCACTGTTACCACTTGATGGCTTCAAAACAAAGTAAATTTAATTATTCTAAGTGCGAACCAACCTATCGCAAAGCTGCCAAAGACAGATTACAGGAATTCTGGGATGTATTTGAAAAAGAAGATCAGGTATTGGTCTGCATAAATGCCGATCCTGATTCTCTTGCCTGTGCACTGGCTATAAAACGGCTGCTGCGGTATCGATGCAAATCAGTCACCATAGCTCATCCCAATGAGATCAGCCGGATCAACAACGTCACCATGGTCGAGCGGTTGAAAATACCGCTGGAAAAAATGCGTAATGTCAAGGCGGATGAGTTTCATAAAAAAATAATTGTTGATTCCCAGCCCGGTCATCATCCGAGTTTTGAGAAAATTGCCTTTGATGTAATCATTGACCATCACCCTGTTTCAGGGCAATGGGAAGCAAAGTATATCGATATCCGTCCCGATTACGGCGCTGCTTCGACCATGCTGGTTGAATATCTGCGGGCAGCCAAACTTAAACCTTCTGTGGCTCTGGCCACGGCCCTGTTTTACGCAATCAAGGTTGATACACAGAATTTTGAGATGTCGGGGACTCCAGCTGATGGTATCTCGTTCAAGTATCTGTTTGATATTGCCAACAAGAGTCTGGTGCGTAAATTTGAGATGGCTGATTTGCGGCGTTCGGAATTGAAATATTTCACTGTTGCACTGAATGAACTCAAATATTCAAAGGGGCGATATTTTACCCATGTCGGCAAGGTGAGAAGCCCTGACCTGCTGGTTGTTGTAGCAGATTTTCTCAATCATGTCGGTGAAATCGGCTGGGTGTTTGTTTCCGGTATCTATAATGAGAAGCTGGTGGTTATTTTCCGCTGTGACGGCTATCGTAAAAATGCCGGAAAGCTTGCCAGCAAGATATTCGGACAACTCGGTTCTGCAGGTGGTCACAAGGAATCTGCCAGAGCGGAAGTTCCTCTCAAAAATCTGGAGCCTACAGATAAAGAGTTCTCATCCGACATGCTCAAACGCCTTATCATGCGTCACATATGACTTATTGCCTCTTTTATTATTTTTTAGAGAAAAAAGAGGCAATTTTGTTACATCTTCTTGAACCTAAACGGAAGATGGCCTATCATAAGCGCCATATCATAGACAAGCTGTTTTCTGTGGAAGAAAAAATCACTTTAGTTGTTTAAGCTATCTTAACTGCTCGAGGGTGTTTAATGCAGAGACAACAAACACTGGCGCTGGTTCTTGCCGGCGGACGTGCTGATGAACTGAACGTTCTCACATATTACAGGCCGAAGGCCTCTGTGCCGTTCGGCGGTCTGGCCCGGGTGATCGATTTTGCTCTATCTAATCTGATGAACTCCGGTATTGAACAGGTGGCAATCCTCAGTCAATACCGAAGCTACTCTCTTATCAATCATATAGGTACCGGTGCTGCCTGGGACATGCTTGGCCGAAACCGTTCTGTCTCCATCCTGCCGCCGTTTATCGACAGCGAACAGAATGACTGGTACCGCGGCTCGGCTGATGCCGTCTACAAGAATATCGATTTTGTTCAGTATCACGATCCCAGCGAGATTCTTATTCTTTCAGGTGACCACATTTACCAGATGGATTATCGGGATGTGATCGATTATCACCGGCGTAAAGACGCAGATCTTACTGTAGTCTGTAAAAAGGTGGACAGAAAAGGCGGTCATCGGTTCGGCATGGCTCATCTCGATGAGGAAGACGGTGAATTGGGTGGCCGGGTCCTGAATTATCAGGAGAAGCACGCATCTCCTGAGGGGGAGTGGTCGAGTCTTACTGTGCTTTGTTTCAAACCTGACGTGCTTTATCAGGCACTTGAAGAAAATCAGGGTGACAGCACCTTTGAATTCGGCATGAATGTTATTCCTCGTCTGCTTGCCCAGAAGAAAAAAATCTACGGATACAAATTCGGCGGTTATTGGGGGTATACCAGAACGGTTAAGGAGTTCTGGCAGGCAAATATGGACCTGCTCGGTGAAAATCCGCTAATAGATATGGAAAAGTGGGGTGTCAGAACGAATCTTGATCACCGTGATGTCCGTGACTATCAGCCGAGTATTATCGGCAGTGAGGCCAAGGTTACCAATAGCCTGATTTACAATGGCTGCCATATTGAAGGGGAAGTGAAAAATTCAATTATTTTTCCTGGTGTTACCGTCGGCCGAGGCTCGTTGATTGAGGACTCGGTGATCTTTTTCAATAATCTGATCGGAGAGAACTGCCGTCTTAAAAAAACCATTTCCGACGTCAATACCCGCTATGAAAGAAATATTGAAATAGGTTTTCTTGACGGGGAAACTGAAAAAGAAATAGCCGTTATCGGATGGAATAACATTGTCCCCGATGGAGTGGTGCTGGGACGCGGTGTGACTGTTTCACCAAAGCTCAAGCCGGAAAAATGGCCGACAGTAGTTGAAGCGGGGAGGGTGCTCAGATGTCTAGATTAACCGATGCGCTTGTGCTGCTGCTTGCCGGTGGTGTAGGCAGCAGACTTAATATCCTTGTCCAGAACAGGGCAAAACCGGCTGTCCCTTTTGGCGGTTATTACCGCATTATAGATTTCAGCCTCAGTAATGTGGTTAATTCAGGACTGAAACGGGTGGGGGTGCTTACCCAGTATAAACCGCTTTCACTGATGACACATCTTGGCAGCGGTGAAGCCTGGGATCTGACAGGAAGAAGCCGTGGTATTCACATCCTGCCGCCCAGAACCGGCTCGATGGATTCTGACTGGTATCAGGGCACGGCTGATGCGGTTCGTAGAAATATTGATTTCATCGTGGCAAATCCTTCCGATGAGGTGGTGATTCTCAGCGGCGATCATATTTATCATATGGATTTTGCCGCAATGATTGCCTATCACCGCTGCAAAAAAGCAGACGTGACCATAGGCATGATGGTGGTACCAAAAAGCGAGATTCACCAGTTTGGCGCAGGGATCACCGATAAGGACAACAGGATCATCGACTGGGAGGAAAAACCGAAAGAGCCGAAGACCAATCTGGCTTCCATGGGCATCTATGTCTTTGATCGCCAGTACCTGCTGGATGCTCTGGAAAGAGACAAAAAAGAGATTGATTTCGGTATGCATATTGTGCCCTATGCAATTGAGCATGATAATGTTTTTGCCTATCCGTTTTACGGTTACTGGCGGGATGTCGGTACCATTCAGGCGTTCTGGGAGGCTAATATGGACCTGCTGCGCCAAGACAGCGGCATTTCTCCAGAAGAATGGCATATCATGACCAACATCGAAGAAAACGGCAGGCTTCATGACCGGGCTCCTGCCAAGTACGGTTTCAATGCAGAAGTGAAAAGTTCGATGGTTTCAGCCGGTTGCGTTATCGATGGTACGGTGATTAATTCCATTCTTTCACCGGGCGTTATTGTTGAAAAGGGTGCTGTGGTGAAAGATTCAATCCTCTTTCAGGATTGTGTGGTCAAAAGCGGTGCTTCCGTTGACCTTGCAATATTTGATAAGGGCGTAGAGGTGTTTGAAAATGCGGTGGTCGGACATGGGGATGGACATGCCACGGTGAATCTTGCTGAGCCGAAACATCTTTATACCGGTATCACCCTGATCGGTAAACGGGCACAGGTTCCGGCAGGCAAAAAAATCGGTCGAAACTGTATTATCAACTCTTACACCCATGCTTCGGCGTATCCGGGAGTTGATATTACTGATGGAGAGAGTCTCTACCCAGGGGGAGAGGTCTATTAAACCTCTCCACGTGGCAGGTGCTACTGCGTCAGAAGATCTTTGAATTCTTTCATGAAGATTTCCATCTGATCTTCTCTGCCGACAGAAATCCGCAAATGGTTCTGTAATTGCGGGGTGTTGAAATAGCGGATCAGGATTCCTTTCTGCTCAAGCTTGTTCCGTATGGCTAGAGCATTTTTTGTTTTAAGACGACAAAGAATGAAGTTTGAGTGTGAAGGATATACTTCCAGTTCATCGATTTCCTGCAATTTCTCAATGGTTGCCTTTCGGGTGGCTATCATTGTCTCCACCTGCTTTTGAAAAACTTCCTGATGATCGATACAGGTGGAAAGTGCTACTTCAGCCGCCATATTTACACTGTAGGGAGGCTTGATTTTCATGATGGCTTCCTGCAGTGTCTCACACATAATGCCATAGCCGACACGCAGTCCAGCAAGACCAAAACATTTTGAAAATGTTCGAAGCACGATCAGATTATTGTGAGAGTTAATCTTTTCAGCAAACGTCTGCTGGGCAAATTCATAGTACGCTTCATCAACTACAACCAGCAGATCCTGTGCAAGAAAATAGTTGAGAACGTCCTCTTCAAGCATGTTGCCGGGGGGATTGTTCGGTGAACAGAGCAATACCACCTTGATTCCGGTAAGATCGATCCTGCTGAGTTCTGCTGCCTGGATGGAGTAGTCTGCCTGACGTTCAACATCAACAAAAATACCGCCGTTAAGCTCTACGACATGCTTGTAATATGAAAAAGTCGGGGTAAAGGTAAGAACTTTATCACCCGGGTTGAGAGTGAGGCGGCAAAGCAGATCTATGAGCTCATCCGCTCCGGCTCCTGCAACAATATTCTCCGGTTTACAGCCGACATAGTCGGCGATTTTGGATCGAACCGCCTTCTGGGCAGGATCCGGGTAAATGGAGAGGTATTTTGCCTTGCCAAGTTCTTCCAGAACTTCGTCGGCAACCCCATACGGGTTTTCATTTGCATCAAGTTTGATGATCTTTTCTTCAGGAAGACCAAGACGTTTTGCGATCTGGTCTGGTGGCTCTATCGGGGTGTAGGAGTGCATTTCCATCACTCCGTCACGGTACAGTCTTTCTATCGTATTCATAACCTTTCTCACGAAATAGTGTTGTTCAGAGATTAATTCTGGCTATCTATCCCATACTTTGGCTGATTTGTAAATCGTTGTGGTTGAAAAGAGTGCCCATTGTATCTGTTTTTTGGTACCGTAGGTAGCGGAAGAATGCCAAACAAGAAATAATTGTCACTGATGCTCCCAGAAGTTGAGGATTTTCCGAGCTTATGTTACAAGGCTTTCAGTGAAAATTTGATTGTTTTTATGTGTTCTCTAAAAAGAGACACACCATAGCAGAGACAGGTTGATGGACGAGCAGAAAAAAAATCAGTACACCATAGAAAAAGAAGTTCTTGCCGAAAAACTCCACGCAGGAGGAAATCCGCTAAAACGCTATACCAGAAAGGTCTTGGGAGAAAAAGGCGGGGTTTTCAGTCTTGCTCAATTTGAGTTCGCCCAGATGTTTTTCGGCAATCTTGGTGGCGCCGTCGGCTACCTTTTTCGCCGGTTAAGCATGGCTTCACTGTTTGATTGCTGTGGAAAAGGGTTGATCCTCGGGCGGGGTGTAAGTGTACGGGTGCCTGGACATATCTCCTTAGGCGATAATGTTGCCGTCGATGACCATACTCTTCTTGACGGTGGCACTGGTGCTAACTGCAAAATGACTATCGGTGACCGTGTCATCATCAGTAAGGGATGCGTCATTGCGGCAAAAGATGGTCCTCTT
>QKIH01000156.1 GCA_003249645.1 Desulfobulbaceae bacterium
TCACGTCTTTCTGGGGCAGGTAATAACAAATCCGCGAAATTTCAGTGAACATACCGCCCAGGTTATTGATGATGAGGTGCGGGATCTCCTCGGCCGACAGCAGGAAATATCAAGAATTATCTTAAAAGCCAACCGGCAATTCCTCGACTCACTGGCTGAAGCATTACTCAATGAGGAAACCCTCGGTCGTGAGGCAATCAAACAGGTGCTTAAAGATGCGAAAATGCCGGAGATCAGTACAGGCTCGGTCTGATGTTGGAAGTCGACAGGGAACACAATACGTTACCTGATTAGCGCTAATCTTCCGCAAGGCTAAGTTTGTACACAGGGACCTTGCAAGATCTGGTGGGTGAGTACACAATTCTTAAACATCTTGCTGGAGATCGAAAGGCCTAAACCCAACATTCACACTAAACTGAACGGTTATCAAACCCCGCTTGGCGCATATCCGGCAAAATCAGGTCATCAGACTTAAGCGGGGTGGGAAGAGTCGGCCGACTTCAGTCCAATTTATGCGCCCCCAGCGACACCGAATGGCTGATGAAGCTTCGAACAGAGAGGGAAAAAAGTTCGGGACCCAAGTGAAATTCTGCAAGGACGGTTTTTTGAGCCTCAAGTGGCATTAAGAAATGAAAGAAAACTCATCACTTTCGATAGTACAGAAAATCATGGCCGAATTTGCCGATCAAACTGGGCTTTCCCTTGTAAGACAATTTCCACGTCGTTACTTATGGACTGACGCCTTTGCTGTCTGTAATTTTCTCGAACTGTATCGTCAAACAGCTGATGATAAATTCAAGTCACTGGCTCTGCAGCTTGTAGAGCAGGTCCATTCCAAACTCGGTCGACACCGTGAGGATGACATCAGAAGTGGCTGGATCAGTGGGCTGAATGAGGCTGAGGGCAAATTGCACCCTACATCAGGCGGTTTGAGAATCGGCAAAAAATTAAACGAACGGAGCTCTGCTGAACCTTTTGACGAAAATCTGGAGTGGGACCGTGATGGCCAGTACTATCATTACCTGACAAAATGGATGCATGCACTTAATTGTGTATCCATGGTTACGCGGGATCCAACCTATAACATCTGGGCCAGAGAACTTGCCAAAACGATCCATGCCAGGTTTACTTTTATCCCATCTTCCGGTGAGCGGAAAGGTCTCTATTGGAAGATGAGCATAGACCTCTCTCGCCCCCTTGTCCCAAGCATGGGCCATCATGATCCCCTTGACGGCTTTATCACCTACTGTCAGCTTATGGCAAGTACATCCGACAATCCGCCAACATCAATAAAACCGGATCTCTCCGCGGAGATAAATGAACTTGCTGATATCTGCAGAGGAAAAAGCTGGGTCACTGATGATTCTCTGGGTATTGGGGGCCTTCTATGCAGCGCGCATCAAATAGCACAAATGATTGCCCGTGGATATTTTAAAGAACAGAATGATCTGCTGGAAACGATACTTGAGGCAGCGCTGCTCGGCCTGGACGCCTATACCGGGATGGATTCGTTGGGATATCCGGCAGAGTATCGGCTGGCTTTCAGGGAACTTGGCCTTTCTATTGGCCTGCGTGCAGTTGAAAGGCTCAACAACTTGGTTGAGACGCACCGGAGCATATTCAAAAATCATGCTACTCTGCTATCGCATATTGGAAAGCTGATGGGCCACAGACTGTTGATTGAAAGAATTGAGAAATTCTGGCTAAAAACAACCAGTAGAGAAGCAAACACCTGGTTGGCACATCGGGATATAAACATGGTAATGCTGGCGACCAGCTTAGCCCCAGATGGTTTTTTACAGATCTTCAGGAGTGATGCATGATGTACATTCTCATCACATAAACAACCTGGCAACCCAGCTGGAAACAAGTTGAAAATATTCTTCCTTCACCCCTGGCGACAGAAAATTGATATTTCTCTGTGCTCCCCTCCCCTGTCTCCAGAGAAAAACAGGCTGAAAAAACCATATCAAAAATTATTCAACATACGGGCACTGTACCTTTTATCACCTGCTGCCACAGGCTGTTCATTTCCTGCAGGATATTTTCAGCAATCGAGGAAACTTCCCTCTTCAGTTCCGGTAAAATTCTTTCATCAGCAACTCGCAGTTTTATTTCCAGTCGTTGTGGCTCCTGAACCGGATATCCAATCCGACTGACCAGAAAACAATATGCTTCGTCCACGGCCGGGATATTATTGACGATCTGCTCAGCCATCAGTCTCGCTGCAACATTGTATATTTTGCCGACATGCGTAACAGGGTTCTTGCCTGCCGCGGCCTCCATATTCATGGGGCGGTATGGAGTTATCAGGCCATTCGGGCGATTCCCTCTTCCAACTTCGCCGTCATCTCCAGCTTCTCCCGAGGTGCCTGTAACTGTTAAGTAAATACTACCTGCCTCTGGATCATCACCGGTATTAACGTGAACAACAAGT
>QKIH01000162.1 GCA_003249645.1 Desulfobulbaceae bacterium
AATCTTTAATTGAGGCGTGTTGAGAAAATTCCGAAATTATGATGGGCAAGCTTAAATGGATATAAAATACAAAAGTCTCCAATTTTATGGACAATTCAATATGTTTTTACAGGAAGAATTGATAAGTTGTATTTTTACATTACATCCCCTTGTTCTAAAAAATCAGCACATGTTCACACGATATCACCACCAAATGTTACACTGTGTTGACTTATTGCCATCCGGTTCATAAAGCAGACTGGTGGCGCACGTCTTGGTAAAGGTATTATTTGAAGACAATTTACTTTTTTTCAACCGTGTAAAGAGAACAAAAAGCAGTGACAGCCCTTTGGGCGGCGTTTTTCATTTCCTTTTCATCCGGTTTATCGATGACGCCGAGCATATATTGAAAAAGAAATTCTGCTTCAAGAAGAGCCTTTAACTGTAAGGAGGCAAGCCAGGTATCACAGGGTTTAACAAGCTCTCTACCTGTTTATCTAGAAAATGCTGTATATTCAGCCATCCTCTTTTCGGGCCCTGTTCATAGAAATAGCGGCCAATCTCTGATCTTTCCGCTTCAACGAGTGCCATCTTGTGAATAGCAAGAATTTCTGGCTGCAGGATAAACTGAAGGTACCTGGTTCCAAACAGCAATAGGGTTTCGGCAACCGGTTGTTCACTAGACAAGTCGTGAAAGGCATCCGCAACACCCTTGGTTGCTGATGACTCCATAACAGCGGCAAAAATTTCCTCTTTTGATTTGAAATAATTGTAGAGGGTGGCCTTGGATCCGCCTACCTGTTTTGCGATCTCTGACATGGACGTCTCTGAAAAGCCCTTGGTCGTAAACAGTTTTCTGGCTGTGTCTAAAATAACCTGGCGGCGTTTTTCACTTTTTACTCTCATAAATTAACCTCTTGTTCAAGAAAACGACAGTGCGGCTAAGCATATCATAAGATGCGCACCTTGCAATTTTTCTCTTGACGAAATTCCTGTTTACAACTATTAACTGTACCGTACGG
This sequence comes from Desulfobulbaceae bacterium, assembly GCA_003249645.1. GTDB lineage: Bacteria > Desulfobacterota > Desulfobulbia > Desulfobulbales > Desulfocapsaceae > SZUA-575. Next base: position 1,002 of record QKIH01000162.1, read on the forward strand.
TTTAGTTATAACATGTAAGCATATTTATATCAAGAAAATCAGACAAGATGAAAAAGCAGATACAACATTACACAATTTGGATGACGGCAGGATTTTTGCTGACAGCCTGTTCAGTGCCGCACAAATATGAAGGTGAAACACTGCAGAAGGCAGAAGAGTTAGAGAGCAGCCGTTCTTTTCAGCAGGCTCAGGAAATGAACTGGCCAACCGACATCTGGTGGACTCGCTACCAGGACAAGCAGTTAAACCAGCTTATTGAAGAGGCTCTGCAGGATGCCTCGACAATGGCGGCAGCCGAAGCAAGGGTGAAAAAGGCAAGGGCAGTGCTTCAGCAGGCGGGTGCACTGAAAAAACCGCAGGTTGCCGCGGCAGCAGACGCGTCTATGACAAAGGTCAGTTATCAATATCAGGCGTATGCACCGCCCGAAGGGTGGAATGATTACGGGGAAGTACTGCTGGACTTTCATTATGATTTTGACTTCTGGGGAAAGAATCGTGCCCTGGTTGCCGCTTCAGAATCTCGGTTAGCTATGGCAGAGGCTGAAAAGGCATCGGTCAGGTTGATGCTGTCAACGGCTGTTGCAGAGAGCTATGCCGAGCTGGCTCGTCTTTATGCCAATCTGGACACCGTAGAATCGGCTTTTGAAGTAAGGAATAAAACAGTTGAACTTCTGAAAAAACGTTATGACAACGGCCTTGAAAATAAAGGTGCAGTCAGTCAGGCAGAATCGGCGGCTGCCAATGTTGAAGCAGAATTGCTGCGATTGAAAGAGGTAATCGTATTGCAGAAAAACGGCTTGTCTGCCCTTTTGGGCAAAGGGCCGGACAGGGGTGATGTAATCGAGCCTCCACAGATTGATTTCACCAGACAGTTTGGCTTGCCCCTCAATGCCGGGGTAGGTCTTTTGGGGCACAGACCTGATATCAGTACCGCCAGGTGGCAGGTTGAAGCGGCATCCAGTCAAATAGATGCTGCAAAAGCGCAGTTTTACCCCGATGTATCGTTGTCAGCTTTTATCGGTCTGCAGGCTTTCGGCCTTTCTGATCTGTTTGACAGCGGTAATGATGCAGGAAGTGTCGGCCCGGCCATATATCTGCCGATTTTTTCAGGCGGACGTCTTGAAGGGAATCTCTCGTCAGCAGAAGCAGACTATGATCTGGCGGTGAGCAATTATAACGGTATTTTGGTTCAGGCCTTCCATCAGGTTGCCGACGCTGTAACGAGTATGACAGCACTGGATGGCCGAATTGACAAAACAAAAGAGGCTGTTGAGGCGGCAGCAGATGCACACCAGATTGCCGTGAATAGATATGAAGGAGGCCTTGCCGGGTATCTTGATGTGTTATCGGCAGAAGACGCGCTGCTTACCGGTAAACGAATGCTGGTTAACCTTGAATCTCGTGCATTTTCACTGGATCTTGCACTTGTCCATGCCCTTGGCGGCGGTTATCAGGACAATAACAATATAGAAAGAAGGCAGATATAATGGAATCGATGGAGACAGAAAAGAATGAAGACTCATTTGACCAGGTTAAGGCAGGACGGTCACGCAGGAAAGGCTTTACAGCCTTTGCATTACTGATCATTCTGGCAGGGGCCGGTTATGGCGGCTACAGATATTTGTATGGTTCAAAATATGTCAAAACGGATAATGCATACAGTGCCGCAGAAATTACCCAGGTGACACCGGCGGTCGGCGGTATTGTTTCTTCCGTCAAAGTTGTTGATACACAGTATGTCAAGAAAGGCGATGTGCTGGTTGTTCTACAGGATATTGACGCAAAACTTGCCTTGCAGCAGGCGGAGGCAAACTATGGTCTTGCCAAGCGCAGGGTCCGTAGCTATCTCGCCAGTTCAGAAGGTCTTGACGCCATGGTTCAGGCTCGCGAAGCCGATGAAGTAAGGGCGAAAGCGCAGATAATTTCTGCAAAGGCCGATTATGAAAGGGCACAAATCGATTTTACCCGTCGTCAGGAACTGGTGGATTCGGGTTCAGTTTCAGGCGAGGAATTGACCAATGCAAAGACTGCACTGGCACAGGCAGAAGCCAATCTAAGGGTTGCTGAAGCTGCTGGAAAGCAGGCTGCGGCGAACCGTTTGTCAGCCATAGGCAATCGCAATGCAAATAATGCCCTTATTGAAAATTCAACCGTTGAAACAAATCCGGAAGTACGCCTTGCAAAGGCACAGTATGAGCAGGCAAAAATAAACCTCACCCGTACCGTCATCCAAGCCCCTGTCAGCGGTGTTGTTGCCAAAAGACAGGTTGAAATCGGTCAGCAAATACAGATGGGAACACCGCTGCTTACCATTGTCCCTGTCTACAGGATGCACATAGACGCCAACTTTAAGGAAGGCAAGCTGCGTAAGGTAAAGGTTGGTCAGGAGGTGGAAGTCATATCTGATTTGTATGGTGATGATGTAGTCTTTCACGGAGTCGTAACCGGTCTTTCCGGCGGAACCGGATCAGCCTTTTCAATGATTCCGGCACAAAATGCTACCGGGAACTGGATTAAGGTTGTCCAGCGTTTGCCTGTTCGTATCGAACTTGATCGAACAGATCTGGCCGATCATCCATTGCAGGTAGGTTTGTCAATGGACGTTAGTATCGATACCGATTCTCTGGTTGATGAGGCAACCCTCCTGAAGTATCAGGCTGCTGCACTGGAAGAAACTGCTGCTGAGCAGCCCCGTGTACTGCTCAGTCAGGGCAGTGTAATGGAGAATGGCAATGAGCAAGGCATCTGAAAATATTCAGCCCCTGACAGGTGCTGCTCTCGTTGTCGCGACATTGTGTCTGGCAATGGCAAACTTTCTTGCCATTCTGGATACTACCATTGCAAATGTCTCTGTAGCCAACATCGCCGGCAGCCTGGGAACTTCAACAAGCCAGGGCACTTACGTTATCACCTCCTATGCTGTGGCTGAGGCTATTTCTGTCCCCTTGACCGGCTGGCTGGCTTCAAGGTTCGGTTCAATTCGCGTTTTTGTCACCTGCTTTCTGCTGTTCGGGATTTTTTCACTGTTCTGCGGTCTGGCAACCAGTATGAGCGCCCTGGTAACCTTCCGTGTTTTTCTCGGTTTTTCCGGCGGTCCTTTGATGCCTTTGTCACAGACCCTTATGATCCGAATCTTTCCAAAGGATAAAAGTCATGCCGCAATCGGAATATGGAGTATGACAACGCTTGTTGCTCCGATTATGGGCCCGATTCTCGGCGGTATTCTCTGCGACAGCATGGGGTGGTCGTATATCTTCTTCTGTAAAGTGCCGTTTGCTCTGGTTGCCTCCTATTTTTGCTGGATGCTATTGAAGAGGTTCGAGACCAAAACGGCCAGGTCGTCCATCGACCTTGTCGGGCTTATCCTTTTGATAATCTGGGTTGGGGCGTTACAGATCATGCTCGATGAGGGAAAAGATCAAGATTGGTTTGCCTCGTCGCATATCGTGATACTGGCAATCATTGCTGCTGTCGGTTTTATCTCTTTTCTCATCTGGGAGCTGACGGAGAAGCATCCTGTAGTCGATCTGAAAATATTCAGGTATCGGGGGTTCAGCACCAGTATGCTGACCCTGTCGCTCGGCTTCGGTGCATTTTTCAGTATTTCTGTTATTACCCCGCTGTGGCTGCAGATTTATATGGGCTACACGGCAACCCTTGCCGGCTATTCAACGGCGACAATGGGCCTGCTTGCTGTTCTGCTTGCCCCGATAATTGCCAACCTGTCCAGCAGGTATGATCCAAGATATTTTGTTTTTGCCGGGGTCCTTTGGCTCGGGCTGTGGACCTTTGTTCGCAGTTATGCCAATCTGGACATGACCTTCGGACAGATCAGCTGGCCTATGTTTTATCAGGGAATAGGTATGCCGCTGTTTTTCGTTCCTCTGACAGCAATTGCCCTTGGATGTGTCAGCGAGCGGGAAATGGATTCTGCTGCCGGTTTATTTAACTTTATTCGAACCCTTTCCGGGGCCTTTGCAACATCGATGATCAACACAGCCTGGGAGAGAAAAACACGCTATGTTCATGAAGAACTTGCCGGTTTGACCGATCAGCATGGAGTGGCGACAAGGGCAATGGAAAATGGCGGCATGGCGCTTGATCAGGTTAGAGGAGCTGTGGACTGGCTCGTCCAGAAACAGAGTGTCATGGTTGCCACCAATCAGCTTTTTATCATAGTTGCTCTTATTTTTACAGTAGCAGCCTGTGTTATCTGGCTCGCACCGAAACCGAAACACGCCGTTGATCCGGCTTCTGTTCACTAGTACCGCATCAGAGATAAGGAAAAATAACCTGATTCAACAGACAACTGTTCTGTCTGTTGAACCAGGTTCGATGATATTGAATCGTCCTTAGTTTTCAAGACACTTCGTTGTTATTTAAATATGGGATTATGAGTACTATAATGTAATCCTGGCACTGTCCATTCCCGTAGTGGCTGTTAGCATATACTTTTTTTTTCACAAAGGTATAACCACTTAGACACCTTTCCTAAATAGCTACCAAAACAGTTAGTTACCACCACACCGTATTATCTCCACCACCAACTCTAACTATCTACAGCAGCCGCAATAACTCTTTTCAGTCTGGCTGCTCTTCTGTCAGGCACCCAAATTGCAACTCTTACAATATATCAATGTTTGATCAACTCAATATCAAAACTGACGAAGATGGGTTGAAACATAAAAAGATGTTAAGTGTCTGAAAATGAAACATAAAAATGGTTTACGGAATTATCTGAGTATGTTGACTGACACATTTCCGCGATTACTATATGGTAATTAGCGTCATAACTATTAGTGATAGCTAGCAATATGCTTCACATAGCGGCTTAATGTTTTTTGTAAAAAGGGGAGATAAGCTATGAAAAAGCCGAGCCTTATAGTCGGTATTATTGCACTCTGTTTATTAACAATATTTATTGCCTCTGAACGAACCAAGAGAGATAAAGTCTCGGAACAGACTATTGAGACAGAACTGGCAACACAACAGTCGATAACCAGTGAAGTAATCCCCCCCCAAGAAGCAACTGCTGCACAAGAACATACTAAAAAGAGCAAGCCATCTATAGCTGTTGAAAAAAAGCTGCCGTCAGAAAGCAAGCCCCAGCCCCAGATCAATGTTGCAAAAGTCAATGACTGGACTCTTCCATCCAGTGCACCAGGAACCTTGCAGCAATTTGTACCAGCAAGTACCCTGGTAGGCAACTCAAAAGGCGTTTTGCTCCAGCGGGGTGGTTTTGACACTTCCCTGGGCCCCGTAGAAATCCCGGACGGGCTCAAAATAGACGCCAACTCTGTTGACTTGACCTCTCCGGTCAGATATCTGGTTCAGTTTACTGGTCCCGTTGAACAGATATGGAAAGAACAGCTGCTCGGACTTGGGGCAAAGCTAGGGACTTACATCCCCAACAATGCGTTTGTAGTTCTCATGTCTTCTGAACAGAAAGAAAGGGCTGTCCAGCTCCCCTTTATCCAATGGATTGATTATTACCATCCGGCATACAAGATTTCTAAGGAACTGTTCTCTTCGGACACAGAACTATTAGCCAAGGCCCGGCTGGACTCCTCCAGTCGTACAGCTCAGGCGGAAAGAGGATCTCTGGCTGCAAGCAATCCGGAAATAATATCCGAAAACGGTTCAGCTGATAATTCCGATGAAGGAACTACTGCGGCACTCCCTGAAAAAATACTGTTGACTGTTCAGACCTTTGACAACAATGAACTCCCCTCACTCTATGCTCTCATCAATTCAATTGACACCGCGACTGTGCTGGATTCCAGCGATACCAGAAAGAGCCGGGTCCTCATTGAAGTCAACAGTGACGCTCTCGAGAATGTGATTGAACTGCTGGCGACCTCTCAGAACGTCGAATGGATCGAGCCGTATGTCCCGCCTGCATTAAACAATGACACCATGCACTGGGTTATTCAAAGCGGTGAAGCAAACTCAAATCCGCTCTGGGACAAAGGTTTGACCGGTACCGGTCAGATAGTCGGAGTCGGTGATACCGGTCTTGATGTCGACATGGCATTTTTCTGGGATGCATCACAGGGCGTACCTGATGAAACAGTCAACACCAATCAGAGAAAAGTAATTGCCTATCATGACCTAGCTGGGAACGGAGACTGGGACGGACATGACCATGGGACACATGTTTCCGGAACAATAGCCGGAAAATCGCTCGGTCCCAACGCTTCATACAACGGAATAGCCTATGATGCAAAACTCGTAATGCAGGACATCGGAAACGGCGGCTCGCTGACGGGTATCCCGAGTGATCTTAACACCTATTTTCAACAAGCCTATAACGACGGGGCAAGAATACATTCAAACTCGTGGGGATCAGCGGTGGGAGGCGCCTACACGTCTTTTTCCCAGGACGCTGATGAGTTCATGTGGAACCACAAGGATTTTCTCATTGTCTTTTCCGCCGGTAATTCAGGATATGATGTCAATACGGTAGGTTCACCTGGTACAGCAAAAAACGTACTAACATCTGGTGCCAGCGAGAATGCACACTCCGGATACAGTCAGGAGGATGTCGCCTACTTTTCCAGTAACGGACCAACCGATGATGGGCGTATCAAACCCACAGTAACCGCGCCGGGATATTACATTTCATCAGCAAACAACGATGGCGACATAACCACCTTCAATTACGATATCCGCACCATGAGCGGTACCAGCATGTCCGCCCCGACACATGCAGGTAGCGCAGCGCTGGTACGCCAATACTTCGTTGACGGCTATTATCCATCCGGCTCTCCCAACAGCGCTGATGCCATGCAGCCCAGTGCGGCGCTCATCAAAGCCACCATGGTCAACAGCAGTCAGAACATGACCGGCGAATACACAGATGGGCCGATTCCAAGCACCGGTCAAGGATGGGGCCGCATTCTGCTTGATAATACACTCTTGTTTTCCGGCGACAACCAGACTCTTTTCATCGATGACTATAAAACCGGGCTGTATACAGGGGCAGAACAGACCTATTCATTCTATGCAAGCGGCAACGAACCACTTAAAATAACTCTGGCCTGGACAGATTATTACCCGTCACTCAGTTCAGCGGTGCAGCTGGTAAACGATCTTGATATGGTTGTAACTGGTCCCTCCGGGACATATCTCGGCAATGCATTCTCAGGCGGAGTCTCAGCACAAAACGGGTCAGCCGACAGACTCAACGTCCTTGAAAATGTCTACCTACCTACCCCGGAACAGGGTGTCTACACGGTTACGATCAAAGCATATAATGTGCCGTTCGGACCGCAGCCTTTTGCGCTGGTTGCCACCGGTGTCCAGTCTGGCTCAAGCGCAGGTACCATCTCACTCGACAAGCTTTTCTATCAACCTGAATCCACAGCAAGTGTTACTGTAACTGACCTCGACCTTGATACTACCACAGACCTCGATACCGCCACAGTTCACGTGAGTTCAACAAATGACGCTGGCCAGGATATTTCCCTCACTGAAACAGCGGCAAATTCAGGGAGTTTCACCGGCAGTTTTGTTGTTGGTTCCCTGGTCCAGGTTGCCGGGGGAGACAAGCTCACTGTGACGTACTCTGACGAAAACAACGGCTCAGGAATAGCCGGAAGCGTCACCGACACAGCCGAAATCGACACGGATTTTCCGCAGATAAGCAACGTCTCTGTTACAGGTCTGAGCTATCAGAGCGCCACGGTGAACTGGCAGACGAACGAGCAGACAACTTCGACCTTGTTCTACAGGGAGAAAAACAGTGCAGAATGGATTGAAAAACTTTCATCATCCTTTCTCAACCATACAATAGCTCTCGACAGCCTTGACTCTGCCACCGAGTATGAGTTCATGATCCGTTCTACAGACCAGGCAGGGAATACCGTAGAGGATACAAATGCTGGAGAATATTATTCATTCTTTACCGATATCGAAGCAGTCGTCTGGCAGGATACAGCGGAAGCAGGCACGACTAAATTCGTTCTCTCCGGAGGATCCAATACCAGCGGAGAAAACGGTCTCTGGCATATCAGCGACTATTATGGCTGGCAAACAAGCCCCACCGCCTGGTACTACGGCCTGGAAGCGACAAAGACATACGAAACCGGCTCGCGGAACTGGGGCCATATTACAACGGTCGAACCAATTGACCTTACCGGAGTAGAAACAGCAGAACTGCGATTCAATCACTACCTGAAGACAGAAAGACAATTCCCCTGGGATACCGCCTGGGTTCTGATCTCCCTGGATAATGTCAGCTTCATTCCCGTTTATCAGTCCACCTATTCGCCGACCTTTTTTGAAGAAGTCAAAATCGATCTGACGCCCTATGCAGGAAAATCAATTTATGTCCGGTTCTATTTCGATACGCTTGACGATCTTTACAATAACTATATGGGCTGGCTGGTTGATAACATTAGAATAGTCTCTTTTATTCCCGATGATGGTATTGCTCCGGTTGCACCGACAGGGGTCTCCATTGCTGATCCCGGCAACAATACTCTTCATTTAGCATGGAATGAGAATGCAGAAACTGACCTGGCGGGATACAACATCTACCGCAATGGACTTCTTGTTCTTGTTAATCAAGAATTGCTTACAGAAAACTCCTATACCGACAATGAATTGTCACAGGGAACGGATTACAATTATTATGTCACTGCTGTCGACAAATCAGGAAAGGAAAGTGAGATCAGTGAAAGTCTAGCCGCAACCGCGGGAAGGCCCATTAAACCTACAGGACTTTCCGCTACAGGTGACAACCAGACTGTCACTCTCAACTGGAACCATAATACGGAATCCGACATCCAGGGATATAATGTATATCTTCTCGAAGAGACAGGAGAAGACGACCTCGCTCTGGCTGCCAATGGTGCGACAGTTATCTCACCAATGACTAATCCACTATCACTCATAGACGGGGTAGAAAACAACCTTAGTTACTTTTCTAAACTTCTGATACCGGCTGAACATATTATTGATCTTGGCAGTGTTAAAATGCTGCAAAAAATCGGGCTACATCTCTATGACGGTGACTCCAGATTTTTTCACTATAACGTTTCCATTTCAGAGGATGGACAGAACTACAATATGGTAGTCGATAGATCTTCCATTATTAGCAAAGGATACGTTGAAGACATTATACCTTTCTCATATGCCAGGTATATCAAGGTTATCGGAACATATAGTTCACTGAACGCATATTTTCACATACTTGAAGTTAAAGCTTTCGGCCCTGCTGTAACAAAGCTAAATACCCAGATCCTTGACAATCCTAGTTACACCGACACAAACCTCGATAACGGCACAGAATACACCTACATGATCGCCGCTGTGGATTCCTTCGGCAACCAAAGTATGCTCTCCGATGCTATAACGGGGATTCCCGATGATGGTATTGCTCCGGTTGCACCGACAGGGGTCTCCATTGCTGATCCCGGCAACAATACTCTTCATTTAGCATGGAATGAGAATGCAGAAACTGACCTGGCGGGATACAACATCTACCGCAATGGACTTCTTGTT
>QKIH01000061.1 GCA_003249645.1 Desulfobulbaceae bacterium
TAACTTCGTGTATTTATCGGTATTTTATGAAAAATCTTAAATAAAGAAGGAAGAAAATTTCTCAGTTTTTATTCGCTATTTTTGCCAGGCTGAGCATCTGTTCAGCCTCATGGTTTGAGATGGAAAGAATCGATGCTATTTCTGCGGCAGCCATTCCGCTGGCTGAAAGAGACTGCAGGTGCTGATATCTCAGTTTTTTGTCGTCAGCCGTTTTTGTGGAAGAGTGATGCCGTATTCTCGGGGCTTGTAATGAGGTTGTCACTTCTGCTTGTTTTAGTGAGTCACTAAATGAAGCGGAAATTGCAACTTTATCATTTAACTCTGTGTACTTTCCTTCCAGCGTATAAAACTCTCTTCTTAGTTCGTCATATTTCCGGTTGAGTTCTTTGTGTCTCTTGTTCAGTGAAACGTAATACATCAGAGCGGCAGTAAATAGAGGAACCATGATGAATAACAGGATCTGACTATAAGCTATCTGAACCATGATCTACTCCCTGGTCTCAGTTAAGACGGTTGGCAAGTTTAGATTTTAATTTTATCAGGGCCTGGCTGTGAAGCTGTGATACCCTGCCTTCAGAGAGACTCATGACGTCAGAAATTTCTTTTTGTGTAAGCTCCTCATAATAGTAGAGAGAAATAACGATCTTCTCTTTTTCATTGAGAGTATCAAGGATCTCGGCAAATACTTTGGTCATTTGCTCATTTTCCATCCTGCTGCCGGGGCTGGCAGAATCCCTTTGATCTTCAAGGGCGTCGAGAAATGATCTGCCCTGATCGGACTGATCGAGAGTTTCGTTGAGGCTGACGCATCCGAGATGACTTACCTGGCTAAGCATTCTGTGATAATCATCGAGGGACATATCAAGTTCGTGAGCGATTTCATACTCCTCAGGATCGCGCCCGAGTTTATTTTCGAGATCAGAGATTGCCCGGCTGATGCGATTGTGCTTGTCACGAAGTGAACGGGAAAACCAGTCAAGTTTACGCATCTCGTCTAAAATTGAACCGCGAATTCTATATTCTGCAAAGGTTTTGAAAAGAATGTTTTTAGACGGGTCAAATTTGTTGGAGGCATCGAGAAGACCAAGCATGCCAGCGCTTTGCATGTCATCCCGATTCATGAATGACGGCACCTGGGTCACCATCCTGCCAACCATGATGTCGACGAGATAAAGGTGGTCCTTTATCAGTTTTGTTTTATCATCATTATATTTTCCCACTGGTGGGTATTGCATATTTACCCTCTGGATCCAAGGTTGAGCAATTTCTTCCAGAAAAACTGGAGGTTGCCTTTAGGGGCACACTGTAATTGTTCGGTACATATTCGTTCAGCAAGCTGGGCAAATGACAATGCTATTTTTGAGGTCGGATATAGTTCACAGATTACTTTCTGTTTTTTAATCGCTTCAATCATCATTTTATCGCCAGGAATCGAACCGAGAAAGTCTATGGAAATGTCGAGATAGCGATTTGAGACCATGGTAAGCTTACGAAAAACATCAAGCGCATCATCTTCACTGCTGATCTGATTGACTATCAGGTTAAAATGCTTTTCCTGATATTGAGTGGAGAGCAGCTTCATCAACGCGTATGCATCGGTTATAGCTGTCGGCTCGGTGGTGGTGACGACAATGATGTCTTGTGCTGCCGTTGTAAAATAGGTGACGTTTTCAGAGATGCCTGCTTCGGTGTCGATGATAACGTAATCAAATTCATTATGCATGCCGTCAAGGCCCTCAAGGAGACGCATTTTATGTTGGGATGTCAACCTTGTGAAATTCTGAATGCCGGAACCGGCAGGAAGTATCTTGACACCCGCAGGGCCTTCGACCAGAATATCTTCAAGCCGTTGCTCACCGGAGAAAAAATGGTTGAGGTTATATGTCGGAGTAATACCGAAAACAACATCGATGTTGGCAAGTCCGAGATCTGCATCCAATATGAGTACACGCTGATTGCGTCTGGCTAGTGAAACTGCAATGTTGGCAACCGTGGCTGTCTTTCCAACGCCGCCTTTACCACTAGTTACCGCAAGAACTTTGGTAAAATGGTTGTCATCATATGTTTCCACCGGTTGCTGCCGGGCCAGATTTCTCAGGGTATCTGCCTGATCGGTGGTTTGAGAAATAGTCGTCATCGAGTTATCCTTTAGTAATGGACATAATAAGGTCTGCAACAGTGTTCTGATCTGCTGCAAGTATATCTTCCGGAACCCGTTGTCCATTCGTCAGGAAAGAGAGCGGGTTGGGGTTTTGTATCTGGATATTTAATAATACGCCAAGATTTTGACATTCGTCAATTTTTGTCATGATAGTCTGGTCAATACCAAGTCGCGCAAACTGGTTTATTGCATTAACGAGTTCATTCTCTCTTGTTGTTGCAGAAAGAACAA
>QKIH01000144.1 GCA_003249645.1 Desulfobulbaceae bacterium
GATCATCGACGAGGTTGTCTGCGGACTTGGCCGAACAGGCAAGTGGTTTGGCTATCAACATTACGATGTAACCCCGGATATTATAACAACCGCAAAGGGTCTCGCCAGCTCATATGCTCCGCTGGCAGTGACCGTAACCACCGAAAAAGTCTTCAATGAGTTCCTCGGAGAACCGGCAGAGATAGACAGATACTTCCGCGACATCAGCACTTACGGTGGGTGTGCAGGCGCTGCTGCTGCCGGTGTCGCCAACATCAAAGTCATTGAAGATGACAACCTGGTTGAAAACAGCAGACTGATGGGAGACTACCTGCTCCAACAACTCAACACAAAGCTTAGTCCCCACAAGAACATTGGAGAGATCCGGGGAGCCGGGCTTTTTGCTGGAATTGAACTTGTGCTGGACAAAGAGGATAAAATTCCGCTGCCCGAGCACAACCTTGCAGCAATTGCCGGAAAATGCCTGAGCAACGGCGTGATTATCGGCCGGACAAATCGTAGCCTGCCAAACCAGAACAACACCATCACCCTGTGCCCGGCGCTGGTCGCCACCAAATCAGACATCGACACCATTATCGACACAATAGTGAGCGCCATTGCAACTGTCCTTGGTTAACCCCCAAAAACAAGAAAAGCTTATCATGCGACGGTTACCGGTCGCATGATAAGCCTCCTCGATCAGAAAAAAATTTCCTGTTTTTCCCGTCTTAACAACCTTTTATTCCAAGAAGCTGATCGCGGATACCAGATACCGCCCGAGCATGACCATCAAACCCCTCATAACTAGCTAGCCTACGAGCATGTTCCGCAGCCTCTCCATATCCTGCCTGCGTTACATATCCAAGCCCATAACTTTTCAGAAAATCACGAACATTGAGAGGCGAAGTATACATCGCCGCCTGGGAAGTTGGCAGGACAGCATTAATCCCCAAAACATAATTCGCAATCGTACCAGGAGTATACTCACCAAAAAGGATCTCACTGGCATTGGTAATATTGCCAAAATGAGACCATGGATCCTTACTTAAAATCTGGAGGTGTTCCGGTGCATAATCATTAATAAAGCCATAGGCATCTTCAACGGTTTCCACCAAGATAACACCGCCGCGCTCACTACCAAGCACACTTGCTGCATAGGAGGCCCGTTGTTCATCCATTTCACCAAGATATTTCGGCAGAAGCTCCATTACTCTTTCAGCAAGCTCTGACGAGGTTGTCACCAAAAAAGCGCTTGAATCGCTGCCGTGCTCAGCCTCAATCAACAGGTCAAGCGCGGCAATATCAGCAGAAGCAGTATTATCTGCAAAGACGATAGTTTCACTTGGACCGGCAGGTATGCCTGGATGAATTTCGTCGACAAGCAGCCGTTTAGCAGCAGATACCCACGGACTCCCCGGCCCGACCACCTTACAGCATCTCGGCACAGACTCAGTCCCATATGCAACTGCGGCAATTGCCTGGGCACCACCACATTTATACACTTCCTTGACACCGGCAATCTGAGCAGCTACAAGCGAGGCCGGATCTACCGTACCATCTTCACCAGGAGGAGTTAAAACAACAATCTTCTTCACACCGGCAACAACTGCCGGAATAACATTCATCAGCACCACACTGGGAAAAGAACCTTTACCACGCGGCACATAACAGGCAACGGACGGAATTGGAGAGTATTTTTCCCCTGCAAATACGCCGGGCCGAACCTCTTTAAACCAAGACTCTTCAGGCAGCTGCCCCTGATGAAAGGTCGTTATATTTTGCGCTGCATACCGAATAGACTCCACCACATCAAGAGAGACCATATCGAAAGCCGCTTCAAACTCCTCCTCACTCACACGTATGCGGTCTGATTCAAGCACACAACCGTCAAATTTTTCAGCGTAATACGAAAGAGCCTTATCGCCCTCATCTTCAACCTTTTCAATAATAGGCAGAACATCTTTTATATAAGAGACAAGATCCGCCTCTGTCCGACGCAAAAGTGCACTGCGTTTTTCCGCATCCAGGTCCTTTAATTGATAAAATTGTATCTCATTCACGGCTACTTCTCTTTCTTTACACCAAAACACTTTGCACAGTTTTACTGGAAAAACTTTTATCTGCCGCCTGCACCTGATCGGACATGAATAAGTTCTCCAACAATACTTACTGCTATTTCATTAGGAGTGTCAGCACATATACTCATACCAACCGGACTATAGACTCTGGCAAGCTCCTCTTTCGAAAAGCCTTCCTGCAGCAGATTCTCAAAAACCATATCACGCTTTCTCACACTGCCAATCATACCGATATAGCCGGCATCTGTCCTCAAGGCCTGGCTCAACACTTCGTTGTCATGCAGATGCCCTCGAGTAACTATCACCACATAGTCATCCGCCGATAACTGTGAA
>QKIH01000119.1 GCA_003249645.1 Desulfobulbaceae bacterium
AGGCCGTCCTGCGCCCGTTCCGCTCCGGTAAAAGCACCTTTGACATGGCCAAACAGTGTGCTTTCTATAAGGGTTTCCGGCAAGGCCGCGCAATCGACAATGACAAAGTTCTTTTTTTCCCGTTTGCTGTTCTGGTGAATTGCTTTGGCAAAAAGCTCTTTACCGGTACCGGTCTCACCGGTGATCAGGACGTTCACATCACATGTTGCAGCTGAAGCGAGCTGATCAAGACAGCTGTTTAATGCCGGACTGTTGCCGATAATGTTCTGTCTTTTGAGGGCAACAGGGATACGTTTGATTTTCTTCTTTTCTTTACGATACTCAAGAGCTCTCGACATATGAAGCGGCAGATCCCTGATGACATAAGGCTTTTCAATATATCCCCAGGCACCGCTCATAATCGCTTTTTCAGCCCCGTCCGGTTCTCCCTGTCCGGTAATGATGATCACTTCCGGCCTTGATCCGGCTCCGGTGAATTCTGTCAGTACCTCAAGCCCGTTGCCATCCGGCAGCTGGACATCGAGCAGCACAAGATCAATAGCCAGGTCCCTCACCTGGTTCAAACCGTCATACAGTGTATTAGCAATAAGAGGCTGATGGTTATCTTTTATCAACTGATCCGCCAGCATTCTGCAAAGGACATGATCATCGTCAACAATAAGTATCTTAGACATCTTCCAGAACCTTTCTCACCATTACAGCAAGCTCTCTTTGGGTAAACGGCTTCGTCAGGTAATCACGAATACCGACATCAGCTGCCCGTTTTTTATTCACATTATGATCAAATCCGCTCATAAGAATGATCGGCAGGTCATCCTGAAACGACTCGATCTCCCGTGCCAGTTCAAGCCCTGTCATCTCAGGCATGGTCAAGTCTGTTATGACCAGATCAAAACTTTCCGGTTGTTTTCGGAAAATGGTAGCCGCCTCCAGGCTTGAATTGCATGTTGTCACATTATACCCTTCTTTCTCAAGCATGCGTTTAATCGTAATACAGATGGTCGCCTCATCATCAACCACCAGTATCCGTTCATCACCCCTTGGCAGAACAACCTTTTCCTGAACAGCAACAGCCTGAAAATCGCCCTCAACAGCAGGGAGATAAACATTAAATTCAGTTCCAAGACCGGGTCTGCTGCTTACAGTAATATCTCCTTTAAGATTTCGGATGATCCCGTAAACTATGGCCAGTCCGAGGCCGGTTCCGGTCTCTTTACCCTTGGTTGTATAAAACGGATCAAAAATCCGTACCATGGTCTCATCGTCCATCCCGTGTCCATCATCCTTTACCGTCAAAACAACATATCTGCCGGGGCTGATTAGTGGACGACAAGGAAGCTCCTCAGGTACGGGAATCTCCTGATCTTGAAGGCCTATATACAAAGTGCCGCTGTTTTCGCCGATTGCATGCTTTGCGTTGGTGCACAGGTTCATCAGCACCTGGTGTATCTGGCTCGGATCGGCCAGGACCACGCTGCAATCCGGATCGAGATTCTTTTCCAGCTCGATGGTTGAAGGAAGCGAAGCCCGCAAGAATCGCAATATTTCCTTAATAAGATACTGGATCCGAAGCGGCTTGAATTCATCATTTCCCTGCCTGGAGAAGGTAAGTATCTGTTTGATAAGATCAGCGGCCCGAATTCCGGCATTGATAATCTGATCAACATCCTTGACCGTTGCAGAGTCTTTCGGCAACTGATCCTTGACGATCTGTCCATAGCCGAGAATCACTGCCAGGATATTATTAAAATCATGTGCAATTCCTCCTGCCAGAGTACCGATGGCCTCCATTTTAAGGGCCTGCTGCAGCTGTCGTTCCAAACTGATTTCCTCGGTTACACTTCTCACCACTGCTATAAAGGTATCCTTCTCATTCTGTACCGGATTAATTTTAATTTCGACCGGCTCGGAATAGCCGTCTTTTCTCACCAGCAGACGACGGGATGAATAGGGCCAGCCGATTTTGTCGCCGCCGTCTTTAACACCGAATATACCGGAAATCACCGCAGCAGCATCAATATCATACAGATTCAACTGCAGAAGTTCGCCCTGAGTATATCCAAGCTGCTTACAAGCAAGTGAGTTTGCGGCAACAATTGTGCCGTCAGCGCGATAGACATAAATGCCATCAGCAGCATCTAAAAACCACTGCGTATACTGATCTTGCCCTGTCGCCATCTCCTCTTTCAGCCCCTTGCGGTTACTCCTGTATTTTCCAAGACCGTCGATTTCATCGGTTCACTCCAAACAGTATCACAAAAAGAATAAACAATTCAAATCGCAGCATCTTTTTTCCTGACTTTCAAATGGCAGCAGTTTCTAACACTTTTTACACGAGAAGACACTACTGAATGCTTGCCGTAACCGGTTAATTTATGGTAGGAAAACTTCAATGAAGAGAGCATTTGCCAACAACCTACTACAGAGGAGTTATCATGAACAAAAAGATTATTCTGCGTGATGATGAGATGCCGAAGCAGTGGTACAACGTTACTCCTGACATCCCAAATGGGCTTCTTCCTCCACTTGACCCCGAGACTAAACAGCCGATGGGCCCGGAGAAACTTGGCGCAGTATTCCCCATGGGGTTGCTTGAGCAGGAAATGTCCTCGGAAAGATTCATTGATATTCCCGAAGAAGTTCAGGAAATTCTGAAGATCTGGCGTCCTTCTCCTCTGGTTCGCGCCACCAATCTCGAAAAGGCTCTTGGAACCAAAGCAAAAATATTCTTTAAAAATGAGGGAGTCTCACCCGTCGGATCGCACAAGGCCAACAGCGCTGTTGCCCAGGCCTATTATAACAAACGTGAAGGGGTCAAAAGGTTGACCACCGAAACGGGAGCAGGCCAGTGGGGTAGCGCGCTTTCTTTTGCCACCAGCAAATTCGGCATCGAATGCAAGGTCTATATGGTGCGTGTTTCCTTCGACCAAAAGCCTTATCGCAAATCGATGATGAATACCTATGGCGCCGAAATCGTCGCAAGCCCGAGCCCTGACACCAACACCGGCCGAAGAATTCTAGCCCAGTATCCTGACACCCCCGGCTCTCTCGGCATTGCCATCTCAGAAGCTCTCGAAGATGCCGCCACCAGAGACGACACTAAATACGCCCTGGGGTCAGTGCTTAATCATGTTGTGCTGCACCAGTCGATTATCGGCCTCGAATCAAAGAAACAGATGGAAATAGCCGGTGCATACCCGGACGTAATCATCGGCTGCTGCGGCGGCGGATCAAACTTTGCCGGTATGGCCTGCCCGTGGATACCAGACTATCTGGAAGGGAAGAAGATCAAATTCGTCGGTGTCGAGCCGGCATCATGTCCGAGTCTCACCATGGGTAAACTGGCCTACGACTTCGGAGATGTGGCCCAGACGACCCCGCTTCTTTACATGTATACCCTTGGCCACGACTTCATCCCTCCCGGCATCCACGCCGGCGGCCTGCGTTATCACGGCATGTCGCCGATCGTTTCGGCCATGGTAAGAGAAAATATCATCGAGCCGATCAAAGTGCATCAGCTCGAGTGTTTTGAGGCAGGCGTTCTCTTTGCCAAGACCGAGGGAATCATTCCGGCCCCTGAAACCTGCCACGCTATTCGCGGAGCAATCATCGAAGCGACCAAAGATCTCAACGATCCCAAAACTATTCTGTTCAACTTCTCGGGACACGGCCTCATCGACATGGCCAGTTACGACAAATTTTATGCAGGAGAACTGCATAACTACGACTACCCCGAAGAAGAGATCGCCAAATCAATGGCCAACCTGCCGAAGATCTGATCAAGAATGACTCAGGCATGGGGTATGCCCGTGCCTGAGTCATTCCTGTTTAATCTGTTAGTGCCGTCTGATCAGTACGTCCACTCAAGTGCACCTTCAAAAATTGACTATAGCTATCATCCTTCGACAACCTCACCTGCTAAAACATAAAACCAATAGAAATAATTGCATTTTTTCATCTTTTCCTGTCAATCTTATGTGGAAAATTCAGCAGGATTGGTCTATTGTAAATCTTATGTTACATATCGGATTTTCTTTTATAGTTACCTGCAATTGTTATTAACCCGTATTTTGAATCAGCTCATTTCACAGAGTGTAATGAAAACTCCCGGTTAACGCACAAACGCGGTACTTCAGATTTGCTTTGCCGTCATAGTAATTATGACCTGTTCTGGATAAGGGCCATTTTTTTCAAAACATTTGTTTGCATTTGTTAACACATGGTATTAATGTCTATCATAAGGTTAACAAATGAAGCGAGGTGAAGATTATGAAAAAAGTACAGATAGGCGTGCGGGTATCTCATGAAGATGCGGAGTTTATAAGCAAATTACAGATTGACGGCGCAAATACCCCCAGTGACAAACTTCGGGCAATAATTGAGGATGCAAGAAGAAAAGCTGAATCATCCCAGGATTTTGGAGTATCATTTCGGACAATGAAATCTGAGCTCAGCCCTATCATCGAGCACCTGAAGAGGTTTGAGCATGAACAGAATGTCCGCTCCGGGATACTGGAGAGAATTCTTGAGTGGATGCCGGAGTTCTATGCATACGTGATGACATCGTTTCCAATCGATGATCAAAAGAGCCTTCCGGAATATGAGAAAGTAGTTACAGCAAAAATTTTCTCAATATTTGAATCGCTCATTCAGCTAGAATTATCGTCACGGCAGCAAAGCTATGGAGACACAGTACTTCAGGACCACATAAAACCTTTGGCCAGGTTAATTGAAATAATAAACCACGTACCCGTGAAAAGGGAGGAAAACCAATGAAAGAGAAACTTACCGGCAGGGTTGGAAGGATTATTAGCGGGAGCTTCAATGCATTAGTTGATGCAGTTGAAAATGCTGCCCCGGAATTGGTAATGGAACAAGCCATTCGGGAAGTTGACGGAGCCATAGAAGAAGTCAGAGGGGAGCTTGGCAAAGCGATCGCCAATAAGCATCTGGCCAGTACAAGGCTTATGCAGATTAACGGAAAGATTGAGGATCTTGGCGAAAAAATAGAGTTTGCCGTATCCCAGGAAAGAGATGATCTGGCCGAGGCTGCCATTGCCCAGCAGCTTGACCTGGAGGCCCAGATACCAATTCTTGAAACACAGGTCAGCGATCTCAGCTCAACCGAAAAAGAACTCGAAGGATATATTGCAGCGCTGCAAGGCAAAAAAAGAGAAATGCGCGAGGAACTGGCCCTCTATAAAAACAGTAAGCAGGAAAGCCAGACGGTAACGGCAAACACGGCAG
The DNA here is from genome assembly GCA_003249645.1 of Desulfobulbaceae bacterium. Taxonomy (GTDB): domain Bacteria; phylum Desulfobacterota; class Desulfobulbia; order Desulfobulbales; family Desulfocapsaceae; genus SZUA-575. The sequence continues at coordinate 5,248 of QKIH01000119.1, forward strand.
CAGGAGGACAGTCTGTCGAATCAAAAGTTGATAAAGCGGAATCCGCTTTCAACAGAATTCTCTCCAATACAACAGGGGTAGGAATGACGGCCGCAGCAGATAAGAAAAATGCTGCCAAGCTGAACGAGCTTGAACAAATGACCAGAGAAAACAGGATAAAGGAGCGCTTAGCAGCAATTAAAGGAAGAAAGGAATAACAGCCGATGATAGCTTTTTTCTTGTTGCCTGAAAACGTCCCCTTTTCCACTGCCCTGGCATTGATGATACTGATGACGATCCTTGAGATTATCTCTGCCACTCTGGGAATGGGGCTCTCAGAAATGGTGGATTCTGTCATTCCGGAGATTGATGCAGATATAGATGTCGATATAGATGCTGACATAGACGGGGTAGATGCCGGTGCAGGGTCAAATTCGCTCATAAAACTGTTGGCGTGGTTTCGTGTCGGAGAAGTCCCTGTAATAATACTTTTCATCATATTATTAACGGGTTTTGGCATCATTGGCATGCTGCTGCAATTTACCATCGTTCAGTTTTTCGGCAGTCCGCTTCCAGCTTTCGCTGCGGCAGTCCCGGCATTTTTAGGGGCACTGCCTATTGTTCGTTCTTTAGGCGGAATATTGGGAAAATACATGCCGAAAGATGAAACGTATGTGGTTTCAGAAAAAAGTTTTATCGGCCAGGTTGCAACTGTCACCATGGGGACTGCCCGACAGGGAAATCCGGCGGAGGCCAAGTTAAAGGACCAGCATGGCCAAACTCACTATCTACTTGTTTTACCGGATAAAGATGATGAAACATTTGTCACCGGGGAAAAGTGTATTGTTGTCAGCCAGAACGGTTCGATTTACAGAGTTATTAAGAATATGAGCACTGTCTTAACAGATTGAGACACGACTACTATCCCAGGAGGAGAGGGAGATGGACCAGTTTATGATAATTTTGATTAATGCGGCTGTAATACTTTTTATGCTGATCTTTATCGGCTTTGTTCTGGCAAGGCTCTATAAGAGATCATCCAAGGAAGTTTCGTTTGTAAGAACCGGTTTTCGAGGACAGCGGGTTATTCTGAATGGCGGAGCCATTGTGTTGCCGGTTCTGCATGAAATAATTCCTGTTAACATGAACACGCTGCGTCTTGAAGTAAAAAGAGAAAACCAGCAGGCGCTGATCACAAGAGACAGGATGCGTGTTGACGTTGCCGCTGAATTCTACGTCCGCGTCAAGCCGACCGAGGAAGCCATTGCGAACGCAGCCCAAACACTTGGTACAAAGACAATGCGGCCTGCAGAACTCAAAGAGCTGGTAGAGGGCAAGTTTGTCGACTCGCTTCGCGCCGTTGCCGCAGAAATGGCCATGGAAGAGCTGCATGAGCAGCGTGTTGAGTTTGTTACCAAGGTTCAGGCGGCTGTGTCTGAAGATCTTTTGAAAAACGGTCTTGAACTCGAGTCAGTCTCCCTCACCGGAATGGACCAGACCAGCAAAGAACATTTCAATCCGGATAACGCCTTCGATGCTGAAGGTCTCACCAAACTGACCCAGGAAATCGAGGAAAGAAGGAAGATACGAAACGATATCGAGATGGACACACAGGTTGCCATTGAGAACAAGAACCTTGAAGCCAGAAGGCTGCAGCTTGAAATCGCAAAAGAAAAAGAATACGCCGAGCTCCAGCAGCAAAGAGAGCTTGAAATAAGACGTGCCAGCCAGGCAACTGAAATTGCACAGGAAAAGGCCCTGAAGCGGCAACAGGCTGAACAGGCCGATATCGAGTCTGCAAAGCAGGTTCAGCAGTCGAGAATTGCGGCCGACCAGCTGATTGAAACGGACAACATTGAAAAAGACAGAATTGTCCTTGAGAAAAATATCGCCAAGAACAGGGCCGTTGAAACCCAAAAGATTGAACAGCTGAAAGCGGTTGATCTGGCCGAACAGGATAAGGCCATCGCCATAGCGGAAAAATCGAAAGCAAAATCGCTGGCAGAAGCCGAGGCTGATAAAGCCAAGGCACTAGCTATCCGCGAGGCAGAGAAAGTCATCACTGTTCAGGAGACAGAGAAAGCAGAGAGGATCAAAGCCGTAGAACTGGTAGAGGCAAAAAAACTTGCCGAGAGAGATGCCATCTCTATCAAGGTCTCTGCAGAAGCAGAAAAACTTGCCGCCATCGATAAGGCTGAAGCGGTTACCACTCTTGCCAATGCCGATGCAAACAAAAAGCGTATCGAAGCCAGCGGTGAGGCAGATGCAGAAAAGGTCATCGCCGATGCTGCAGCAATACGATACAAAGTCGACGCCGAAGGCCGGAGAATGATAAATGAAGCGAAAAATCTTCTTTCCAATGAGCAGATTGCAATGCAGATCAGGCTTGAGTTGATGAAGAGACTTCCAGAAATCATCAAGGAGAGCGTCAAGCCAATGGAACAGATCGACGGTATTAAGATCATCCAGGTTGACGGACTCAACGGCTCCTCTTCAAAGGGAAGTGATGAAGGAAAAGAAGGTGCGGGAAGCAGTCTCAGCGACCAGCTGGTAAGCAGCGCATTGAAATACCGAGGCCAGGCGCCGCTCATCGACTCCCTTCTCGCTGATATCGGCCTTAAAGGAGATGATCTGAACCATCTCACCCAGAGTCTTGTACCAAAATCAGAACAGTAGAGTCACTGCAGGAAAGCTTTTCAGCAGCAGGCAATTTCACCATATCATGGTGAAATTGTCTGCTGCATTATACTGTTAAAAAACTTAACCTTTGCGATAGCTAATTTCATTACAGTCAGAATTTCAAGTAGATAGCTGAACGACCCGCAGTATAGATATGATTTATTCCGTAACATGCACAATTGGGGAGTTGATATGGGAATAGATGGAGCAGAAATCAGGAATCATAAGCTACGGCAGAAAGACCAAGTTCAGAAGCTTAAAAACAAAGCCCAGAGACAATTAGCCAGAAGTAATCCAAAAACCAACAAATCCAGCAGCTACAACTTTGATATCTCCGAGCCCACAAAGAAAAGCTCAAGTCTCAAATTCAATTTCCTGTGGATCACAGCTTTTCTTTGCATGCTTTTTATTGCTGCCGGTCCCCCTCTTACACTCAAATCAATTGCAGACGCGGCATATAATGATGATACTGCAACCCTGAACCAGAAAATCGATTTTGACACCCTGCGTCAAAACCTCACAGACCATATGCTCGCAAGAAGAGAAGTCGCATCTGAGGATAACTCACAAGCAAATATTTTTTCCAATTTCAGCGATTCACTATTCTCAGTTTTTACAGAAAAACTCATCGATACCCTGCTCAACACAGATTCCATAATCGCGATGATCGTTACATCCGGAAAAGATATCCCGCCAAGCTTCATTCATTACATCAGAGATATTCATTATTCTCTGGATACGCCTGTCACCATAAAAGCCTCGACCAAAGACGATGCAGAAACCTCGCTCATCCTAAAATTGAGCGGTTTTACATGGAAACTGACCGATATCACCATCCCTGAGACCCTGGACAACATCATAATTAACCAGATGAATGCCACAGCAACAGAATACATCGATCCCGATCCGCTTATGGTCTCAAATAAATTCCCGGAAGAGATAAGGGAACTCTGCTATAAGAAATGGGGTCTCAATATTGAAAAAGCAGAGGCGTGCATTGAACGTAATCTTGACATGCGTGAAGCTGAATTGAAATCTTCATTTAGATAATAGTAGCAGGAATAAGGACATTACAGAAATAAAGCTTAACGGCTTAAAAGCAACCACATAAAAAACAATAAGATAGAAGTTATAACCAAAGCGTTAAAACTTTCGACCGAAGCTTCACTCGGACGGTGATCGCCGCTATTTAACTTAACGTTATCGTAAAA
>QKIH01000007.1 GCA_003249645.1 Desulfobulbaceae bacterium
AGGGGGTGAACCATGGCTGATGATAAAATGAAAAATCGCAAATCGATCCTGGTCACTCCGGAACTCTGTATTGGCTGCAGGGCATGTCAGGTTGCATGTAAATCATGGAACCAGTTGCCAGGAATTAAGACTAAAAATCACGGCACCTATCAGAATCCGCCAGATCTGGCAAGTGCTGCATTCAACATCATTCGGTACAATGAAGTGCCGTCGAAGGAAAATCCTGTCCGCTGGCTTTTTGTCAGCAGGCGGTGCATGCACTGTGAAGATGCTGGCTGTATGACCATCTGCCCTACTCCCGGTGCGATTTACCGTACACCGGAAGGCGCCGTGGCAACTGACAGCAGCAAGTGCATCGGATGTAAACTCTGTGTTCAGGCCTGTCCATTCGACGTACCGCGTTACGGCGATGACGGCAAGATGAGCAAGTGCCATCTCTGCTATGACAGGATTGGCAATAAAACCTGTCCGACCGGGGCACTTCAGTTCGGTGAACGTAATGACCTGATTGCTTCCGCCCAGAAAGACGGTTTTAAAACCATCTATGGAGAAAAAGATCTCGGTGGTCTGGGTACGGTCTATGCCTTTAAAGAAGAGCCGAAACTGTACGGAATGCTGGAAGATCCGCGTATTCCTTCAACTGTTGTTTTCTGGCATACGTATCTGAAACCGCTGTCTGCAATCGGTCTTGGCGGTGTGGTTGCCGCGGCCGCTATTCATTATCTGGCCATCGGCCCCCACAAGGATGACAAGGAGGTGTAACATGGCTGAGATGATCAGAAAATCAAGTGTCGTTGAAGTCATCAATCACTGGATACTTGCCGGCAGCTGCATGTTGCTGATGCTGTCCGGTTTTGCCTTCCTGTTCCATCTGGAACCGGTCGGAGCGATATTCGGTGGTTTCGAGTCAATGAAAAACATTCACAACTACCTGGGAGTCGTATTTCTCCTCTCTCTGGCGCTGTCCATGGTTCATTATCTCAAAGATGCATTTGAGTATGATGGTGACGACGTGAGGTGGTTCATGGTGGCAGGCGGTTATTTGTCTCACAAGGTCAAAGTTCCACCGATGGGTAAGTACAATCCCGGTCAGAAGCTCTATTATCTTGCTGTGCTCGGTGCTGGTATCGCCATTGGCATTTCCGGCTTTGGCATGTGGCTGATGAAGGATAATGCTCAGGTAATGCTTCTTTCACACTTTATCCATAACATAGCCTTTGTAATCTTTGCGCTCGCTGCTCCGGTACATATCTACCTGGGCACCCTGGCAAATCCTGGAACATTCCAGATCATGGTCAACGGCATGATGCCGCTTGCTGATGCCAAGAAAAAGCATCCAAAGTGGATAAAGGCAATTGGCAAAATGTAACTCCGTTGTTTATAATCTACAATGAAGAGGAAAGGGGATACAATCAATGTATCCCCTTTTTTGTCTTAATGAACTCAAGAGGTCAGTGATGAAAAAATTTCTGGTCTGTATTGTTTTACTGCTTTTGTACAACGTGGCACTGGCCGATCAGTCGCGGGTAGAAGTGCCGATTGGTGATTCTCCTGTGTTTGGCCCGGATGATGCCCCGGTGACCATTATCGAGTTTATCGATTTTCAATGACCGCATTGTGTGGCGGCCGGTCCGGTCGTCAAGCAGATTATCGAATCCTACCCAGGCAAGATACGTCTGGTGATCAAGAACTATCCATATAAGTATCGCGATTTTTCAAGACTTGCAGCCGAGGCAACACTTGCCGCCGGGGATCAAGGCAAATACTGGCAGATGCATGATCTCCTGCTTGTTCGATCCCCTGATCTTGACAGGCAGCATCTCATCAGCTATGCCCAGGAGTTGGGACTCGATGTAGCAAAATTTACTGAAGCCCTGGACACAAAGAAGCATGATGACAAAATTAACGGTGATCTCAAGCTGGCCGAATCGATGGATCTCTATAATACACCTACTTTCTATATCAACGGGATTCAGGTGATCGGTGAGAGGTCCTTTGACTTCTTCAAAACACTCATTGATAAGGAACTTGGCCTATGACACGGATAAAAATGGCGGGGAGAATATTTCTTAACGTTGCTTTTATCCTTTCTCTTCCCGTGATGGTGATGGCTGGAAAGCTTGATCCGATGGGTGAAATTCCTCATCCTGCTGACAATCCGGGCACTCCTGCAAAGATAGAGCTTGGTAAAAAACTGTTTTTTGATCGCAGGCTTTCAGGTGACGGCACCATGAGCTGCGCTACCTGTCATGATCCTCAGCAGGGATTTGGCGACGGTCTGGATATCTCCCAGAACTATCCAACCACCAGGAACTGGCGAAATGCACCGACCATCCTCAACGTAGCCTTTGTGAATCACCTGTTCCATGACGGGCGGTCGGCAACTCTTGAGGAGCAGGCTCTTGTACCGATGATGTCAGCCTTCGAGATGAACCAGAATCTTGATTATGTTGAAGAGGAGGTTCGTTCTGTTCCCGAATATGTTGACGAATTTACAGTCGTTTTTGGCGACGGCGATATTACCAGGCAGCGTATCGGCATGGCCATTGCCGCCTTTGAGCGAACCCTGGTTTCAAGAGATACCCAACTTGATCGAGTCCTTCAGGGGGAAAAGAATGTCTTGTCACCTGAAGCCGAAAAAGGATATGCACTGTTTACAGGCAAAGGAAGATGCACACAGTGTCATTATGGAGTCGGCCTGAGTGACAACAGCTTTCATGCTCTTCAGGTGAAAGAGAATCCCGAACACCTTACAGACCCTCGAATTGCTGCAACAAGACGTTTTGTAGCCAAAATTAACGGGTATGCGGAGTATCGGACTCTTGCCGAAGACCCCGGCAGATATCTCATGACAAAGTCTTCCGAAGACTGGAAAGCTTTCAAGACCCCAACGCTCAGAGACATTGCCATTACCGGGCCGTACATGCATAACGGAGTCTATGCGAATCTCGATGAAGTTATAGAATTTTTCAACGCCGGCGGAGGTGAGGGCAACAGTGCCTTGCAGCCGCTGCATCTTACCGGCGAGGAAAAACAACAGCTTCGGACATTTCTGGAACAGGGACTGGCCGGAGCCCCGATAGAATTTTCCTATCCAAAAATACCGTAAGGAGCATCATGAGTTTAGAAATTCAGGAACTGATAGACAGGAAACCGCATCTCAAGGATCCCCTGGAACTGTATGCAAAATGGCAGCAGTTCAACGGTGAATTGGCTGAACTACTGCCGAAACAACGGCCATCAGTATCCGCTGAAGACGCCAAATCTTATCCACGTGAAAAGGCAAGATCTGCGTTCCAGCTGTTTACCTCAATCTTTGACCTGCCAGCAGAAGATCTTGAACCTCTCGGCCAGGCGATGGAACAAGGTGATATAGATTTTATGCGCCTGCCGCTTGATGAGTTCCCTCAGCTTTCCCTGCCCTTATCTGAAGAGGAGCTGGCCCCTATCATGTTTCTGTTGAGCAAACCATATTTTCAGACCCTGCGGCAAAGTTTTCCTTTAGACGGACGCCAGTGGGAAGACGGACGCTGTCCTCTGTGTTCTGCAAAAGCAGCACTGGCCTCAGTAATTGAAGGCCCTCAACGCATTCTGCATTGCACCTACTGCGGGACCTCCGGCCAGTTTAAATTTATCGGCTGTCCGAATTGCGGATCGACAGATACGCCAGACCTCAGCACTATCATCTCTGATGATGAGCCAGGGTTCAGGATTGCCACCTGCGATGCATGCCATACCTATGTAAAAGTGGTTGAGAGTTCTGTTCTTAAGGAGATGACCATGGAACAGGCGGATATTGCAAGCCTTCCACTTGATATTGTTGCCCAGCAGAAAGGGTATACACGAATGGCCCCCAACCCGATAGGTCTGAAAAAGATGGATTGAAAGCCAAGCTCTGCCCTGTCTGTCATCTGCCTCAGCATCATATCCGTCCTCGAAGGTTTCCGATTCTGGTGCATGGAATCGACGACATTTTTCAGGACTGGCTGTCAGGAAAACTGACAATTTTCAGCGGCAATATGTTGATTAAGCAAAAAAAAAGCCCCCGAACAACTGTTCGGGGGCTTTTCTTTTTTCAAATGAAACGTATCAGTGTTTGAAAGAACGCTGCCCAGTATACATCATCGCAACCTGCGGGTCAGCTTCATTACAGGCCTGGATAGTCTCAAAATCCCGCATTGAACCGCCAGCCTGAAGAATTGCCGTCACGCCCTGTTTTATTCCGACATCCGCACCGTCTCTGAACGGGAAGAAAGCATCAGAAATCATGACAGTGCCGGGAAGATTTGCTCTGTCTGCTTTTACTTTGGCATCAATCTCTTCCAGCAGTTCTTGATCTTTTTCGCCCTTGGAGACCTGCAGAGCAAGATCGGCATAAGGGACGTTGTAGGCATCGTAGCAGATAATATCTGCATATTTTATATATGCCTTGTGAACAGCAATCTCGGCAACTCCAACCCTGTCCTGTTCACCGGTACCTATACCAACGGTGCAGCCGTCTTTTACGTAAAGCACGGAGTTTGAGGTCACACCATGCTCAATGGCCCAGCCAAACAACATATCATCTATTTCTCTTTGACTTGGCTGACGTTCGCAGGCAAACTCCTCGCCCTTCCAGGTAGCGGTAGCAGGTTTAAGATCATTGACGGAACGAATCGAATTCACAGCTGACTGCTGTACGATAATTCCTCCGTCGATAAGCGATTTGAAATCTATAAAACGGAATTTCTCAAAATCGGCCAAGCGGTCAATTCCGGCCATTTTGATTACCCGAAGGTTTTTCCGTTTCTTGATAATATCAAGGCTCCCTTCTTCGTAATCAGGGGCACAGACAACCTCCAGATAATTTTCTGCAAGCAGGTTGGCTGTCTCGATATCACAGGGACGGTTCATGATTACAGCTCCGCCAAAGGCAGCAATTCTGTCACAGCGGTTTGCTCTGTCAAAAGCATTGGCCAGACTTTCACCGTAAGCAGCGCCGCACGGATTGTTATGTTTAAGAATAACCGCTGCTGGTTTATCCATCAGATATTTGATAATATTCAATCCGTTATCGACGTCGGTAAGATTGATCTTACCAGGATGTTTGCCCACCTGAAGCATATCTTCAACATCGATTGCTGAAACGAGGCCGTTGCCAGGGTCGATAAACTTGCAGTTACCAAGTGTTAAATTCCCATTAACCAGCTCATAGAGTGCCGCTTCCTGATCAGGATTTTCACCATAACGGATTCCACGCTCATCAAAAGATCCATCCTCCTGCTTTATCTTCCAGGTGCGTTTACGATACACCAGCTTCTGATCACCGAAACTGATGGTCATATCCATTGGAAAACTGTCACCAAGAATGGTCGAATACATCTTTTTTATATCACTCATCGTTTATTCCTATTTTCTTCTAAAGCGACAGAGCCGCAGTTGTTTATGATAGCCTTTGGGCACTCTGTTTGACATGGCACTCAATTCGTGGGCCTATACTAGAAAGTTTTTTCGCTTCGGGCAAGCGTTTTAGCCCTTATGCAGAGTGTTTCCAGCTTTTCAGACTCAGACGCATAGCCGGCTATCTGCCTTTGTTTCGTATCATCCAATAAGACAGGTATGAGGCGCAACCGCTCGTCCCCTTTCCAGCTTTTGTCCCTTCACATAGGCCCCTGGTCCTATCTGGACGCCGTCTTCAAGCTCGGAGTCAATAATAACCGCTCCATTTTCTATGATGCAGTCTTTTCCAATTACGCATCTGCCCCTTACCTCGACCCCATGCATGAGCAGACTGTCACGCCCTATTTCAGACTTGGCTGAAACAGAGATCGTCTGTGGGAACTGCATTGTCACCCCCTGCAACATAAGTTCGCTATTGCGTCGCATAACAAGAACCTGGTGAGCCTGAGCCAGTTCTACCCGAGAATTAACCCCAAGAACGTGTAATGGCTGAGGGTGAACGAAGCTTTTGACTTCCATGCCCTGGTTGACCGCAATCGAAACAATGTCAGTTAGATACACTTCACCTTGTGCATTATCGGTACCGACCTGCTTCAGTGTTGCAAAAAGAAATGGAAGATTAACACAGTAAATCCCGGCATTTATCTCACGAATCTTCTTCTGCTCAGGATCTGCGTCTTTTTCTTCGACAATTTTAAGAATAGAGCCGCTCTCATCGGTTATTATTCTGCCGTAGTTGGACGGGTTTTCCAGTACTGTTGTCATCAGCGTTATTGGTGCTTCTGAAGCCAGATGCTGTTCATACATTGCCTTTAAGGTCTCGGGAAGTATCAATGGGGTATCACCGCAGACAATCATCACAACACCATCACGGTTTGCACAAACACTCTCTGCGGCCATAACGGCATGGCCGGTTCCCAACTGCTGCTGCTGCACGGCAAAATCCACCGTAAATCCATTGAGAGAGCTCCGAACCTTCTCTTCCTGATGACCGACTACGACAATAGTCTGGGCCGGGTTAAGATAAAGAAGAGACTCAATTACATAATGGACCATAGGTCGATTAAAGACCTCATGGAGTACTTTAGCCTTTTCTGACTTCATTCTGGTTCCTTTACCGGCTGCCAGAACAACAGTTGTCAGTGGTATATTCATAGAAATTCTCCGTTATGAAGAAAGTTATTATGATTACATCGATACATTTCCGGTCAAGCCCCACTGGTACGCAGTGAAACCTCTCTAGAAAGAAAGCTTGACCAATTTAACGACTCTTTGTACATCACAGATGAAACTGTTGAATCAAAACGTAACATCCATATTCAAGCAAAAACATGGAAAAAACATCACCAAAAGGGAAATCGGCCAGTGGACTGAAACGGATTATCAACGCCTCGTTCTATTCCATTGCCGGCCTGAAAGCAGCCATTCAGCATGAAGCATCCTTCCGCCAGGAACTGCTGGCATCGATTCTTATGCTCCCCATTCTCATCTGGCTGCCGATACCATCATATCTAAAATGGATGACTGTGCTCGCCCATCTTCTTGTTCTCATCACAGAGCTACTCAATTCAGCAGTCGAGGCGGTGGTTGATTTAGCCTCTCCAGAGTATCATCTCCTGGCAAAACGGGCAAAAGATCTCGGCAGCGCAGCGGTGCTCCTGACCCTCATTCCGACAGGTCTGCTATGGTGTTATGCCATTTATCTGAGTTTCTTTGCCGGCTAGAATCAGTTCGCCAGTTCGTTCACGCCGACAATTGTCACACGTTTATCATACAGCGGCAGACATTTCTGTAATGCTTGAACAGTTTGCGGATAAGGATGACCGATACCGATGCCGCTGCCTTTTTCTTCTGCGTAAACAATCAGTTTATCAAGCTGTGCACAGATCTTGTCAACCTGCTGTTGATTATCAAGAAAAACGTGTCTTCTTGCGGCTTTAACCCCCATCTCATGAGCAAGTGAATAGCCAATACTTTTCGAAGTGGTAAAACTGTCGACCCAAAACAGACCGTTTTCCTTGAGGTAATTAAGAACTCCCCGCATTGGCTCAATCTGCTCAGTAAAGAGAGAACCCATGTGGTTGTTTACCCCGGTAGCATAATATACTCTCTGCAGGTTCTTTTCCAGCAGCTGCATCTGTTCCGCCTGATTTTCCCCAATCAACAGCGCCCCTTCACCGGCATCCCATTTATCGCTTTTCGGCTGCATTGGCAGGTGAAGAAGCACGGTCCTGCCGTTTTGATACGCAGTCTCCATCGCTTCCTGCATATGTGGCGCGTAAGGCAGAAACGAGAATGTAAGTGCATATGGGATTGCAAGCAGAGCCTCCCCCTCTTTTTGATGATATCCCATATCATCTATAATTATCGATACTTGGGGAATTTTGCTGACAGGAACAACAGCAGGCTGCACCGGCTCATGATGTTCCGGAGGATTCGGTTCTTCAAAAATCACTCCGGAGGAAAGTTCTGTCGGAGAATCTGGCAGATCAGCTGCCTGTACAGTCTGAAAAAAGACAACATATCCAAGAACACCCAGACTGAAGAAGAAGAATATAGTCATCAGGATCCAGGAGAGAAATCTTACCGGAAAACCTGTCGAAACAGCTCTCTTCTTCCTGGCCGCAGCACGCCCAGACGGTTTTCTTTTTTGCGGACTTGCCATGGGTTTTATCTCCTACTTCTTTCTCACCAATATATATTGAGCAAGACCAAGGAGGATTTTTTTGGCATGTTGATCCCGGCAATGGAGGCTTTCAATATGGGCTACGGCATCTGCTATAAGCTGCTGCGCTTTTTCCAGTGATTGGGAAAAACCGTTATTTTTCTCTACCAGCTGCACGACCTGGTCAAAACTTTCAGCCCTTCTTGTTTCATTATCAAGAAGATCAAGCAGGACTTTTCTGTCCTCATCAGCGGCATTCTGCAGAGCATAAATAAGCGGCAGCGTCACCTTTCCTTCTACCAGATCGTTGCCGATTGCTTTACCGGTTTTTCCTGCATCACCAAGATAATCAAGCAGATCGTCTATGATCTGAAAAGCAGCTCCTAGATTTGAACCGTAGACAGCAAAACTTTCCCTTGTCTTCAGATCAGCCCCGCCATAAACGGCACCAACTTCACAGGCTGCGGAGATAAGCTGCGCTGTTTTCCCCTGAATAGCTTCGAAATATCTCTCCACCGAAAGTTCATAATCTTCTGAATTTCTCAGCTGGACAAATTCACCATCAACCATAGCCCGCGTTGCCTTGCAGAAAGCATTGAGCCCGTCCTGTCCGGTGAACTCTCCAACTATGGTCATAGATCTGGCAAGCAGGAAATCGCCGGTCAATATTGCAGGAGTTAATCCATACTGCACATTAACAGATGGTTTGCCCCTCCTTTTATCAGCATGATCAATAACGTCATCATGAAGAAGTGTCGCCACATGCAGATACTCAAATGCTGCAGCCAGCATCGGCAGCTTGTGATCGTCTTTGCCGCAAAACCTTGATGCCAACAGAACCAGAAGAGGCCGAATCCTCTTACCTCCGTTAAAAACGGCATATTGCAAGACCTCTTGCAGCAGAGGATCAATTTCAGCAGCCAATCCTGCTATATCGTTTTCGATTGTCTTATCAACAGCGGCGACTTCGCCAGCCAGAAGCTCTTTTATATTGTCCATTTTTCTATATAATTATGCTGTCCCTGTTAATTTGTCAGCAATACGTTTTCTATCCCATCCAGAGTCCTTACCACTGGAGAAGGTGGAAGACTTTTACGAAACGTTCTACCATACCCCTTACTGAACAAACGCACATCAAGTATGGCAATGATTCCGCAATCTGTTGAAGAACGCATCAGGCGCCCGACGCCCTGTTTCAGGCTCAAAATGGCACGGGGAATCTGAAAATCAAAAAAAGGCTTTCCGCCATTTGCCTGGATTTCGTCAACTCTGGCCATCAGCACCGGGTCGCTTGGAACCTCAAAAGGCAGTTTATCTATGATCACACAGCTCAACGATTCGCCCTGCACATCAACACCTTCCCAGAAACTTGCCACCGCCAGAAGAACTGAATCAGTCTCTTCAGCAAACTTCTCAAGCAATGTTTTACGAGGCAGGCTTCCCTGAACAAAGACCGGATAATTGACTGTTGATTCAAGATATTCTGCCACAGCATCCATACCACGAAAACTGGTAAACAGCACCAATGTTCTGCCTCCGACCAGGTTAATCAACTGCTTTACACGATCACAGACCTGCGGTAAAAAATCAGATGACGATGGTTCCGGAAACGAATTCTCAGGAACATAGAGCCTTGTCCTTCCAGCATAATCAAATGGTGAGGCAAGCTGAAGATATTCTGTAGTTTCAGGCAGTCCGAGCCGTTGACGCAAATAGGTGAATGACCCTCCCGCAGACAGAGTGGCTGAAGTAAAAATGCAGCTATCCAGTGTTCGGTACAGAGTCTTTTCAATATCACCGGCAATATCAACAGGTGTTACCGAGATAACAACACTTCTCTCACGGCGTTCATACCAGTGGACATAACCATAATGAACCGGCTCTTCATCAGTCAGAGCCACTTCATGAAGCAGTCTATCCAGATCAAAAGCCCGTGATGAAAGACTTCGCCAAATTTCACTATGGGTACTGTTTTTCTCTGTTTTTTCACCAATACGACAAAGTGCAGAAGAGAGCAGTTCTACCTGCTCATGCCATTGTTGCCGTTTTTTTTCCACCAGGTCACTCAAAGGGAACCTGCCCTTTTGCGGTGGGAAAAATTTGGTAAATTCATCCATTCTCTGCCTGATACCGCTAAGCTCAGAGGAAAATTTATCGAACATCTCATCGGTCAGATCTTTCTCGGCCTGCTGTTCAATATCTGTCAGCAAATCCAGTACCTGGTAATGACTGAAACTTTTTCCAAAAAAGGCTGTGGCAACATTCTCAATATGATGAGCCTCATCAAACACAACCGCTTCATATCTTGGAAGTACTTCACCGTGTCCGTTTTTACGAAGAGCGATATCTGAAAAGAGTAAATGATGATTCACAATTAACAGTCTTGCCTTGGCTGCATTTTTACGAAGTCTGGTTACGAAACAGTAGGATGATTCAGGACAGTCACTTCCAAGGCAACGGCTTGAGTGTGAAGAGATCTTATTCCACAGTGGCGAATTATCAGGCAGCCAGCTGAGCTCCGCACGGTCTCCCGTTTCAGTTGTTTTAAGCCACTGTTCAATTTTCTCTTCCTCCTCATCAGAGACCAGCGACTGCTGCGGACTGCTTCGATGCTGATACCACCTGTAATGACAGAGATAATTCTGACGGCCTTTAACGCAAAGACAATTAAACTCTTCATCGAGCACTTCTTCAAGCAATGGAATTTCTTTTTTCAGAATCTGGTCCTGCAGATTAATCGTCGCTGTTGAGACAACAACCTTCTTGCCGGACAAAAGAGATGGGATGAGGTAGGCAAGTGTTTTGCCGATTCCTGTTTCAGCTTCGGCAACCAGTATAGAGGCTATAGGATCATCAAGTTCACAGAAAGATGAACCATTTGCAAGATTTCTTTCCACGGCTTCTGCCATTCGCTGCTGCCCTGAACGGGGTTCAAACCCCTGTAGGAAATCAGCAAGGACACCGCCTGCACCAAAATACTTCTCCATGGTAGATTCGGCCATTATACAGCTATGCCTTTAAGCAATTTCTTTTCATAAAATAAAGCTATCTGTTAATGCTTTTTCATTCCACTTTTAGACCATAGACTGTAAACTATAGGTATACATTGCTGTGGCAATATACATAAAAACAGCGGAAAAAGCGTGAAAAACCATATTTTGCAGTAGATTTTCCAAGATGCACGTGTAATTAGTGTGCACCAGCTTCGTACAGGACGAATGGTTGAGATACTGAATAGAAAGATTGACAGCGAGCTGTCTGATCTGCACGCACTCATAAATGATAATGAAATCGTCGTTATTGTTGATGATTCTCCAGACATAGCCTTCCTTCTTTCATCTTTTCTCAAACGGCAGGAGCTCCCATTTGAACTGGCCAATTGTGCCGCAGAACTCTATAATCTGCTTGAGACTAAAGCTGTTGCGCTGGTCCTTCTTGACATCGGCCTGCCCGATGAAGACGGCACAGAAGTTTTAAAGAAAATAGCCCCTAAATATCCTGATCTCGGCATCATCATGGTTACCGGAACGACAGATATCCAGACTGCATTGGAATGTCTTCGCGAAGGGGCCGATGACTACCTGACCAAACCAGTAAGCATTCATCGCTTCAATCGTACAATCCACGAAATTCTCCATAAACGGAAAATGGCGATTGACAACCGCCTTTTTCAACAGGAACTTGAAGCCACAAATTTCAGGACTCAATTTCTCCATCACCTCAACCTTAAAATGAACAGTGCCTATCTCAGCACTGTAGAACTCAACGGCGTTCTTCAAGCGATCTTAGTCGGCATAACCAGTGAAGACGGTCTCAAATTCAATCGTGCCTTTCTCGCTCTTTTTGACGAAAATCATCAGACTCTTAAAGGCAGAATGGCTATTGGCCCAGCCAGACGTGAAGATGCAAATCGACTTTGGCGTGAGATCGAATCAAAATGTATCGGCCTCCAGCAGATTATAGATGAAATCATAGAAGGGCGTGTAATCAGAGATGTCGAGATTAACGAGATTATTGAAAAACTCGATATCCCTGCAACCGCTACCGATCACATACTTATTCATGCCTGTAACACAAGAAAAGCAATCCAGGTGAGAAACGGTCAAGCCGAAACCTGTATAGTTCAGCACGATCTGCTCGAACTTCTTAATGAGCAAAGTTTTGTGATCATGCCGCTCTATTCTCCCAGCCGGTCATTAGGTGTTATCATTGCTGACAACTTTGTCACCGGAAAACAGATTACAGCCGAGGACATTCACTCTCTTGAAATTTTTGCTTCTCAGGCAAGTCTGGCCATAGAACACAGCAAACTCTATCGTGAAATGCAGTGTAAAATCGATGAACTCCAGCAGGCAACGGAGGAACTGGAAAGAAGCAAGGATCTCCTGGTTGAGGCTGAAAAGCTCTCAACTCTCGGCCACATGTCTGCCCAACTGGTCCACTCCATTCGCAACCCAATTACTGCCCTTGGCGGGACGGCCAGATTACTTGCAAAAAAAAATCAGGATCCATCAACCCGCCAATTTCTCGATATTATTGTGAAAGAAGCCTCAAAAGTTGAAGATACACTGGAAGATCTTTTCAACTATGTTGATGATGAAAAACTCCATCTGCAGGCTTCATCTCTTAACACTCTTGTTCAGCAATCTGTCATGGCCTTTTATGCCACCATGCAGAAATTAAACATTCATTGGCAGTTTCACCTCAGCGAGCTCAATCCATCAGTCACTGTTGATGTAGAAAAGATTAAACAGGTATTGCACCATCTGATTAAAAACAGTCTGGAAGCGATGGAAGGCGGAGGCGTTCTCTCAGCAACAACCAGAATAGTCGATGGGAGAAGCCAGGTAATTTTGAGCGATACCGGTCAGGGTGTTGACAATCAGCTGCTGCAAAAGGCAAGTGATGCTTTTTTTACCACCAAAACATACGGCACAGGGATGGGACTGACCATAGTTGAACAGATATTAAGCGTACATAACGCGCAGTTTTCATTCAAATCCAGGCAGGAAGGTGGCATGGAGGCAATAATCACCTTCGGCGACTAGCTCACTCCAACTCCTTATCCCCCCCCCTCAAAAAAAAAGGAGCATCGCATTTAAGCGATGCTCCTTTCAAGAAGCAATACTACTTGGTTCAGGACAAAATTAGAATTTGATGTCCATACCGAAAGCAGCACCGAACTGGCTGTCATCAAGCTCATCAACATCCATGTAGCCAAGTTCTACGAAACAGGAAACACCTTCAGCAATGGTGTAGGTATAGGTGGTACCAACTTCAAATGCAGAAGTGCTGAAGTCACCATCTTGCTGATCCATGTCTGCATAGGCTGCAGTCAAACGAAGATCAGACTTCTCGCTTACAGTGTAACCAGCAATGATACCAGCAAACCAGGTATCAACAAGCATATCACCGTAGGTGGTAACGCCGTCTGCATCAGTTGAAGCAACTACACCCTGAAGAACACCTACCTGAGAGGTAGCGCCTGGGGTGATGGTCATATCACCAGCGATCATGGTGAAACCAACTGGTACATCCATAACTGCGCCGTCTTTGGTCATACCAGCTACGAAGGTGATGGATCCAGCTTCACCGGTAGGAATTCCTACGGTTGCATAACCCATGTGTCCGTCACTATCGGTACCAGTGATATCAGACTCAACGAATGCGTAGTCTACGCTGTAGTTAACAGCGCCAAGATCTTGGGCAATACGTACAGAGTAGGTACCACCGCTTTCACCGTATGCAGGATCTTCGTAAACAACTACGGCAACAACATTGATCATGTCGTTGGTGAGTTCGTAACGTCCGATGTAGGAGTAGCTGTCCATATCATCAGCAGAAGAATCATCACCGTCGAAAGAGTACATGAATACGAAGCTGTTCATATCGTCAGCATATACAGCCTGGATTGCATCGTGATCAGTATCGTTGTTGATCATAGCGGTGAGGTGAGTTGGAATGTTACCAGCCTGGATGGTGATAGCACCAACAGGTACGCTGATGAAACCGTAATCCATTTTAACAGCATTGTTTTCTTCGCCGCTCAGGGTGTCTGCATTGAACTTCAGACGGGCTTTAGCATAGGCGCCACTCTCGGTGGTTCCTTTGAATACTGTACGAACACGGGTGCTTGCATGATTGTCGTTGCTATCAGCAAGGTTAATGTAGTTATCTTGGTAGTAGTAACGAAGACGAGCATCGCCATTCACTTCTACGGCGGCACATGCGGTAGAAACCATGGTTCCAGCAAGCATGAGTCCTGCAGCTGCAGCAATAAACTTTTTCATTTTTTTCTCCTTAGAATGTTCAACCCTGTAAACAGGGTCTGGATCTCACCCCACATCAACATTTTTTGCCGATTCAGCACCCCACGACGGAGCACTTTGCGGGAAGAAAAGCGAATGTCACGTCAATAGTAAACTTGACATATATCCATGTCAAGTTTTTTTTACCCCTGAAGTATAAAATTTTATACCCTTTTTTAGCACAATAAATCAGGGTCTTAACCAACTTTCACCTATTGCTGAATTTCAAAACTGAAAGTTTCCACTTTTGTTTTGTCAGCCATTGAAATTCCAAGGAAACTGCTTTTTCCTGCATAAGTTACTATCATTCTAACATTCTTAACTATTTTTCCATCTTCTGAAGCGGCCTTTTCACCGGTTAACCAAATATCATATGCCGACAAATAGCTTGGGTACTTCTTCGTTTTCCACGCTTCCTTAAACTCATCCCCATCCCACTTCAGGCATACTATCGATCCACCGGAATAACTTCTGCTGTTCACCAACACTCTGTATCCCTCAAACTGGTTTTTGCCGACAATTATTTCATCTTTTCCATCGCCATCTATATCCTTGACCAGAATAGCTTCCGGGATAAATATAAGGGATCGCCCTTCTGCCTTTTCTTTGCTTATATTTCCAAAAAGGATATTGGTCTGCGACTGTATCTCGGCAGTTGTTGGACCGAAATGAACAAGACTGCCGCCGTATGTCTGCTCACTGACACTCAATAATTCTCCGGCAGCAGAATAGACAAGAAGTTTTTCATTCCCGTCGACTGCAACGGTTTCCTGCGTGCCATCGCCATCAAGATCCGCTAAGGCAAAATCAAAAATATTGATTCCATCAGGCAGACCAAATCTTTTCCAACCGGCATATCTGCCGGTGTTACTATCCTGTTCAAGTTCATATATACCCCGGCCAAGAAACCCGGTTTCGAGGTTCTTTGTTGAGCGCTGACCAATTAGCAACGGTTTTTTATTTTTAAAGGTCAGCGGGCGAATGTACCAGCTGAGATTATCAGCCGATACCGCAAAACCGTCAGTTTGATTCCATGACAAAATCATCGATGAAGCCGAAAATCGCTGATCACCACTGACATATATTTCTGATTTTCCATCACCGTTCATATCGGCAACATATGTTCTGTTTGCTTTGTAGCCGGCTGCAAAATCGTATTCTCCTTCCACTCGAAGACGGTCATCTTTCACCTTGGTAACAACAAGCCCTGTCGTGGAAAGCAGCACATGTTCAAGCGTTCCGTCACCATCAAGATCACCGCTTGCCATGCTCACAGCGGTACCACTCAGGGAGATTGTCGTATGGATACCCATCGTGATAACACTGGCATCACCCTCTTCACCGCTGACGGTTCCGGCATAAGCTCCCATTTTATATGCCTTTTCAGGATGAGAAGTTTGAAACGCGGCTAAACCATCATCGCCAGAAACAGCATTAGATAAGTTGTACTGCTCAAAACCGAACACCTTGCTCTTAATCTCGGCAGCAAATGTATCGATTTCTGACAATATTGCGGCTTCCCCTTCTGTTGTCATCGTTAGCGTTATCGGTTCGGTACCCTGACGAGGTGAAAAAAAGCTCATCTGAAGCTTCATTCCGTCTGCGGTTTCATAACAAAAGCCGCTCCCGACAAAATCTACCCCAAGCTTTTCAAACATACTGCCTTTGTTGTCTGCAGCCCCCTCAAGCAAACTCAGATCTTTCTTACTGATGGCACTATCAACAACGGAAATGCTTCCGTCACTGGTCAGCCTGCCGGCCAACATGCTGTTTAGTGCCCCGCCTAGATACTGGTATTTGCCGGCAGCACTCATATCAATAGGCATTAATGCCAGATTGATTTTCTCTGCCAAAGCCGGTTTCAAAGCTCCGCAAAACAACAATGCGGTCAATAGAAAAATCCTTAAGGCCATAAGTTCTCCATTCTGTACAATTTGAGGTTAAACGGCTCACATGGTTTAAAAAAAAAGATCACCATGTTTGGTTCTATATCGCAAATCGCTACAACCCGCAACAGTTGTTACTTTTTGTATTCGACTCACTATTTTCAGTCTTCAAAAGTTTATTTTACTGCCCAATTCTTGATTCTATTTCCCTTGACATTTTCCCTATCAAGATTCATTATTATCTAAAGTTAAAAAAATTGTACCGAGGTAAAATTTAAACTATCGACATGATAAATTTTAGACCAATCATTATTAGCTGTTTGATTTTATTGGCTTTTACACAGCTTTGTTATGCCGCAGAAGATAAAGGGCATAGTGTATACAGAATTACCAGCTATAATTTTGGTTATCTCAATGGGCAGTCCAGCTCAGGCATGGAAAGCATTTCCCAGAACCTCCCATTGCTGATAACAGGTTTCCAGTCTGATATTCTTGCCGATATGAATCACGATAACGAGTCCCTCCTAACTTCTGCAAAAAGCAGTGCCACAGGGGGATTTGCTTTAGCGGCAGAGTACAGCCCGAACAGTAAATTTTCCTTTCTCGGTGCCTTTGGGCTTACATCCTCTGACTGGGATCCGGGCAGTCGCGAAAACCAGGCATCATGGGAAGCAAACCTAGGCATTATATACAATCTTTTTAATAATGTCAGTTACGGAGTCCACTTCGGTTATATGGAAACCGGAGATGTCTATCAGAGACGCGATTCCTACAGTGATGTAGAATCCGTAATAATGATCAGCAACCAGCTCACGTTAAGCTTCTAGTTTCATTTTTTCACAAACGGTACTTTTCTCCACCCCCCGACACCAGTAAATTCTCTTGCCGCAAAACACCAGATGATCAGCTTTTTTTTTGCAAGATAATCTGTGTTTTTCCGCGATTTCTGATAGAGCTTGATTCTGGATGGCGTCGCGCCTGACCCTCTTACACCGATTCGGTCAAGATTCATCTGAAGACGGGCTGCCAGATTCTCAAACAGGCCAGCCCCGCTGGCAAACAGATCACCACCTGAACTAAATACAAGCGTATGGCTGTCACCTAGAAGAAGGATAGGGCTTTCATCTGATTCTTCCGGCGCCTTTTCTGTGGTTTTATCTGCAATAAACTGCAACTCAATACACTCATTACCCTGTCTGCCCGACATTTTAATCAGGTCTCCGACAATATCTACACCATGTTTATTAATATCATATTCGTTTTTCAATGGAATATACCATGATTTGTCCACAATAATATTTCCAAGATCGCTAACGATTCGAGCAATACCATCTCCGGAAAAGTGTGTATCTGTCTTGCAATAAATATTTTTTTCATGCCGTTTTTCTATAAATGCTTTACGTAAATCAATAACATCAACGCCATCTGCTTTAAGTAACGAATAAAATGAATCATAGTTTTTATTAAGCTCGGCTACAGCTGCAGAAGCATCAACTGGCAATTTCTCAGAATAAATCAATCCCTTTGGCGGAACCGGAACCAACAGTAATTCTATACCAAGACTTTTAAGCTGATCATTGAAATCAACTATAGCAGGCAGAGGATCGGCGAATTCCTTTTTGACTGTTTTCGATGCGTTTGCAGCATGCTCACCCCAGAAAGGCCCGGCAGTCATGTGCTCCAGCTCTTCTTTTAAAAAGAGCCAGCCATCTTTACCTTCAATGACCTCCCCCTGTTCGGCAGAAACAAGTTCCTTTAATGTCTGCCCAATGCAAGGCACGGTCACAAAGTTAATCAACAAGATTAGAAGTATAATTTTTTTTACTTTTGCCATTGTATAAGCTCCCCCCAATTCGGCATTTCATATTCAATCATCTCATCGTCAAGGGCTGACCGTCTCAATGCTGCGTATTCGCTTTCAACAGCAGCCCAATCCTGCAATTTCATTGTAATCGTCTCTCCTATCTTCCCGGTTGCTATTTTAGTCAATTCATTATTTTTCATTCCCCAGGTGTATACCAGACAGTCTCCAAGAACCTCACCACTAACAGCATCTTCAACATTTACAAGATGCAAGGTAATAATATTGTCCTTGTACGGCACCGAACCTGGCCGTGGAGATCTTGATATGTCACGAATTTCGCCATGAACAAGTCTCTCTTCTCCTGTCGGCACCAGATAAAAGTCATCGGATCCGCCCAGTCTGCTCTCAGGAAGCTCAATAATTTTCCACTCGCCCTGAGTCAACTCACGCGCAGCGAACTGCCAGATCACAAGTTTTGTATTTTTCAGCCGGTCAATCCCTCTTGCCAGCTCAGCAGCAAGCTGCTCTCTTGTCACATACGCACCCTGATCATTTTGGAGAATTGTATCTATAGGACTTTTAAGGTAAAAACTGAGTTGCTCTCCAAAGCCAGCCCCATTGCCCCACCCCATTGTTTCTTCCGAATAGATATTGGAAAACGAATCGCCAAGCAGCAAGACATTGCCGGACGATGACTGGCGCCACAATTCACTTCCACCAGTTAGAACCGGATGAATTTCAACCTCTTCATCGAGCCGGATCTTTTCAGTCGGCAATTTCAGCATGACTGCAATATCACCCTGATTCACGACTGACTCTGTTTCTCTTTTGTATTTAATCTGTTCAAAACTCATCTGTAGCTGAGAGTAAACATATGAAGCAATATACCTTGCAACAGTTTCCATCGCACCTGGCGTCCAGTGCGTATCAGTCCTAAGATAGGCAGGATTTTTCTGCTCCCGCACGTAAGAAGTCAGCAAAGGGGCAGGATCGATTAAATGGATTCCGTTTTCTTCCAGTCTGGCCCGAATATTTCCCCAGCCAGAAGAATATAGCGGCAAAGACTCAGCTGAACGAAAACGAGAAATTTTATCGGGGTAAATCATTGGTTTAACGGGAGTCGGGACAACAACAAGTTCTACCCCTCTTTGCCGCAGTTTATCCCGAAAATCGACTATTGCGGATACCGGATCATTCGTCGCACTTTTTCCAGGATGCGTATTTGACACAATGTACTCAGCATTGAGAAGATGATCGACATCTTTACTGTAGAAAAGCCACCCATCCTTACCCGGCAGCACCTTTTCATTTCCTTTACCAAGCAGCAAGAGAGTTTTCTGCATCGGCCAGAAAAGAGCATGGAGCAGCGTTTTATCCTCAAGCTCCTCTTCTGTTGTTTTGACGGCCTGCAAAAGACGATCATTAACCATATCAATCCG
Organism: Desulfobulbaceae bacterium; assembly: GCA_003249645.1. Classification (GTDB taxonomy): domain Bacteria; phylum Desulfobacterota; class Desulfobulbia; order Desulfobulbales; family Desulfocapsaceae; genus SZUA-575. Next base: position 19,542 of record QKIH01000007.1, read on the forward strand.
GTCTATCAGAGAATCAGATGGAGTTGGTCCGAAAGCATTGCTGAAATTATCGTAAAATATCGATGCGGGATCAGGAACTTTTCCCTTTAATCCGATCAGCTCCTGCAGGGTTGGGACAGTGAAAACCAGCAGAAGAAAAGCAGCAACGATGAACCGGGCCATAGGAGGCGAGACGGTTGTCCGCCCGACCTCGAGTGCTGCCAATTCCTCCCGTGTATACCTTTCATCGCTCATCAGCCGTCACCTAAAAATTGAAATAAATAAAAGGATTATACGACTGAATGGTTAAAAGCCCGACAGAAATCGCCAGCAGAAAGAAAATGGCCGCTGCTTTAACTGTATTGAGATCTCTTGTCCAATCCCAGGTTTGCGGGGCCAGCCAGACCACCAACGCTGAAATGCCCATGCAAAAAAGTGAATAAGGCGAATAAAAAACGCCTGCAAGCAAAACACTGTTTGGCGAGGCGGAAACACCCCCAAACATACTGCCAAGATAGTTCATAGCCTGCGGCAGAGTCTCGGCCCTGAAAAAGACCCAGGCGATAACAACCAGCAGAAAGGTCAGGCCAACCCGCACCGGTCTTCGCAGCCTGAAATATATTGCTTCTTTGCCGGCAAGCCGCTCAGCACCGAGCATTATGCCGTGGAGAGCTCCCCATATAATAAAGTTCCACGATGCCCCATGCCATAAACCGCCAAGCAGCATAACTATGGCAAGATTTATTGCTGTCCTGCCGCTCCCTTTCCTGTTCCCGCCAAGCGGGAAATAAAGATATTCACGAAGCCAGGTTGACAGCGATATATGCCATCTGCGCCAGAACTCGGTAATCGAAGTGGATTTGTAGGGGGAACTGAAGTTTTTCGGGAATACAAAACCGAACATCAAACCCAGCCCAATCGCCATGTCGGAATATCCGCTGAAATCGAAATAGATCTGAAATGCGTAGGCGACAGCACCATACCAGGCATCGATAACTCCTGGAGCAGAAGAGGCAAAAGCGAGGTCAGCGATCTTTCCGCAGCCGTTGGCAAGCAGCACTTTTTTAGCCATACCGATAGAAAAGAAAGCAACACCGCGGGCAAACTTCTCAACCGTATGGATCCTTGACTGCAATTGTTCAGCAACTTCCTTAAAACGGATTATTGGTCCTGCCACCAGCTGCGGGAACAAGGAAACATAACAGCTGAAATCAATGAAATTTTTCTTGAACCGGGCATCCCCCCGATACACATCAATGGTATAGCTCATCGACTGAAAAGTGTAAAAGCTGATACCGAGAGGAAGCAAAAAGGAGAGCTCCACCTCAAAACTGTGTGCGCTCAGACCAACAATCTGAAGCAGACTGTTGTAATTTTCCAGCGCAAAGCCCATATATTTGAAGATCGACAACAGGCCGAGATTAGTCAAAACAGAAACCGCAACAGCCGTTTTGCGCATCTTTTTCGAATAGCTTGCAACACCGGCAACCCATCCACAACAGTAATCAACCACTGTAGAAAAGAACATGAGAAGACAAAACAGCGGATTAGACCAGCTGTAGAAAACATAGGAGAGAAGCGTCAGCAGAAAATTTCTTCCCCTTCCCGGCATCAGATAATACAGGAGCAGGCTGGCAGGAAGAAAATAGAACAAAAAGATATGTGAAGAAAAGACCATTGGATTAATATGATAATGAAATGGCTTAAGTTTTACTTTTCCACACTATAATAGAGATCAAGATCAGGTTCAAACATATCCATCATCAGCCTCTCACCTTCTAGCTCCGGATGTGAATCAAACGGTTCAACACTGAGCCGAATTTGACTGCCTTCTTCCGCCGACACGGCGCTTTCAACCGGTTCCCGGTCAAGAACCGCCCATGATGCAACAAGAATCTGATCACTTTCATATTTTCCGGCCACCACATCAATGACACGGTATCGGTTGACAGTCAGAGCCCTTGAATACGCGCCAAGACTGTCGGGTAAGGGGATGACAGATTTTTCGGTCAGCTCCCCTAACAATTCAATTCGATCAACTATCTGCCGTTCTGCCACTTGTTTCCGGATGATTTCGACATCAGCAGCCCGTTCCTTGTCTGCAGGTTTCTTGCCGAATAGAACAACATGGGATATTGCCCCGGAAAGCCCTTCCCCGACAAGATTACTGCTGCCAAAAGCAAGATGTCCTGATTTTATCTTTTCTAGCGACGCCCCCAGTCCATCTACTTTATGAATCAGCTTTCCATCGATATAGAGCTGTAATACACTATTATCTATAGCAAGAAAAAAGTGGTAACTGGCCTTCTCTTTGGAAAAAACTGTATCAAGTTTCACAGGAACATGCTCGGGAATAAGCAGCTCAAGTCCATTATTCACTTGCCTCATTGCAATCCGGCCATCAGCTTTTTCACCATAAGAAAAAATCGTCCCCGAAACAGCACCGTACTGAAAGGGGGAATACAACATCTCCATTCCGAAATAGTTTTCAGTGCGGATGATCTTTAACGCTTCATTTTCTTTATATTCGGCTGCGAAGCTGCCTTTTCGCAGTTCCATCTCACCAAAACGATTGAAAATCGAATTACCTGATGGCTCTACCGCATTTTGGCTGAACCCGACAAGTGAATCCTCACCAAGTTGATTTGATTCAAAAAGATTCTGCCAGAAAAAAAGTACTTTCTTGAGTCCCGAAGGCCAGTTCAGGTCTGGCAACGCAGCCGTATTTTCTTCAGCAGGATCAGCTTTTTTATAATTCTGGTAACTTGTCTTACCGTCTCTTATCCAGAGATCCGGATAAAAATCGGCTTTCTTATTTTTCGTCAGTTGAAACCAGTCGACAACATTTTTTAAAGAATTATCAAATCTTCCGAGGTAAATTTCTACGTCCTTTCCACCACCACCGATCTTATTGCCGCCCTCACCCTCTTTATACGGTCCGGTCAAGCTGAAAAAATTGAAATGATTACTCCATCTTGGATGATACACCTCATACCCATCTATGCCGGGAGCTCCATTAATGTTTGTTTTCCAGCTTTCTCCGCTTAACGTATCGGTGAAGCCGAGATTTCGATGGGTTCCATCAAATATCCATAAAATTTTATCATTGCCCGGACTAAGCGATGTCCAACAGCCTTTTCCTATTCTTTTCAGCTCACCCGTTTTAGTATTGAGAGTCGAACCAAACGGCCAGGGAAACAGGCCGCCAATTATCTGTCCGTCCTCTGAAACATCCAGATTCGACCAGGACAAAGGGGTCTTGTTCCAGACAAGTTCTTTTTTTCCTGGTTTATCAAGACGATATCTTACCAGCGATTTATGACTCAGCTTATGGTCTTCTGCACCATCGCCGTCAAGTGCGTACACCCAATTTTTCCCCGATGCAGGATCCTGCCAGACAGCTACAGCCACACCGCTGGCAAACTTTTTCATCCTGCCGGAATCGAAATTAATTGTATAAATAGTGTGCTTATTTCTGACAGAGACAAGAATCGTCTCTCCATCAGGAGTAAAAAGAGGTTTATAGTAATTATCAATCCGGTCTGACATGGCCCTCACTCCTTTTCCATCTTCGGAGTCATATGCCATTATTTTCATATTATTTTTCTGTGCCAGGGTATCATCTCCTTCCGCCTGATCCTGTACCCAGACAAGCCTTGTCTGACTTCCTGTAAATTGTTTTATCTGAACAGAAAGCTCTTCAGCCTCTGAAAAAGGCGTATAAACCAGAAGAATAAGAAACAACAGCGATAGGACATTTGTTCTCCCCCGGGAACAAAATAACATGACTGCACCTTTAAATAGAAATTTCTTTGAGTAATAAAATTTTGATTAAATACGGCTTATTCTTTCTGTCAAGCTGCTTGACTTTGCAGAAAGAGTACTATAATACTCAAGCCACTGAACCTTCAAAGTCCCACGGTGGAAATCATCAACAGTCCAACAATACTGAAACATGACATCTCCGACATACAACATATTAATGTATTCCCATGATACCTACGGACTTGGACACATTCGCCGGACGATGGCCATAGCCAACCATCTGCGGAATGAAAACACCAATATCCTCATTCTCACAGGTTCACCAATAGCCGGTCGATTCAACTTCCCTGAACAGATAGATTATGTCCGCATCCCGGGAATGATCAAGCAGACCAACGAGGAATACATACCGCTGGCCATTCGAATTGATCAGGAACAAGCACTTAACATAAGAACGAATATAATTCTTGCCACCGCCAAGACATTTAAACCTGACCTTTTTATTGTCGATAAGGAACCGCTCGGTTTAAAAAAAGAAGTCTTGCCAACACTCATCTGGTTAAAGAACAAACTCAAAAAGACGCGGACAATCTTAGGTCTTCGTGACATTCTCGATGATTCAGAAGTCATTCGCAACGACTGGCAGGACAAAGATGTTTACCGCTATCTTGAGTGCCTCTACGATGAAATCTGGATCTATGGCAATAAAGATATCTACAACCCGGTCGAACAGTATAACATTCCTCCCTGCATTCATGACAGGGTCTATTTCACCGGCTATATCCCGAGAAACGAGATCAAAAAAAACGCCCGGAGTAAAATCAGAAATCAGTTCAGACTGCTTGATGACGATATTTTTGTTCTGGTCACCACCGGTGGTGGCGGCGACGGCAAGGAAGTCCTCGAACAATATCTTGCCATGCACGACTATTACCCGACTTCACTGCCGTTGAAGTCGGTGCTGATTACCGGCCCGTTCATGCCGAAAAAGGAACGGGAAAAAATCAAGAAACACGCCAAACAGCACGGCATAAAAACATTGCCCTTTCACCCCAGAATGGAGGAACTGATAAGGGCTGCCGACCTTGTCATTTCCATGGGCGGTTACAACACGCTCTGCGAAATCCTTACCCAACAGACACCCTCACTCATTATCCCGCGGGAGACGCCCAGAAAAGAGCAGCTTATAAGGGCAAAACGGCTCAAAGAACGCGGCCTCATTGATTATCTTCGCTGGAGCGAAGTAACCCCGCAGCTGCTGCGTGAAAAGATATTTGCCCTGCTTGAAAATGAAGAGATCGAAAAAGCGATGAAGGATTTTCAATTAACGGGCCTTGATACCATGCTGAACCGTCTTGACAGTTTCAGATACATGGAAGATACGGACGACGATCTGCAGCAGGGAAACGGATAAGTAGATGACTGCAGCCAGCACTTCGGCAATAGCGTACATCCTCAAAGGATACCCAAGGATTTCAGAAACATTTATCTCCAATGAAATTCTGATGCTTGAAGAGATGGGATTCAACATTCATCTGATTCCCATGCGGCATCCAAGAGAATCATTCTGCCACGACTCAGTAAAACAGATCAAGGCCCCGGTCGATTATCTCCCGACTGAAATGCTTCAGGAACTGCCGAGACTTCTGGTTCCCAATATCTTATTGGCCAAAGAACAACCCGAAAGATATAAGCGGGCATTGCTGCATGCAGCAGCCAAGTTCAGACAAAACGGAAAACCTGCCACAATAAAACACCTCCTGCAGGCAGGATATATGACACAAACCATTCTGACCAAACATCCCGAGATAGTTCATCTGCACGGCCATTTTGCCCACTCGCCAACATCGGTAGCCATGTTCGGATCAATCCTTTCAGGGCTCTCGTTCAGTTTCACTGCCCATGCCAAGGATATCTACACCTCCATACCGGATCATTTACGGGAAAAAGTGGCAGCAGCTAAATTCGCAGTAACCTGTACAAAACATAATGCCGAGTACTTGAAACAACTGGCAGGCAAACATGCCGCATCTATTCACACCATTTATCACGGGATTGATACGCGTCTTTTTGACAACTGCGAGACCGTTCATGAACCTCATGAACCCTACAGACTACTGACCGTTGCCCGGATCACGGAAAAGAAGGGATTGCCGACCATCTACAAAGCTCTCGCCACTCTTCGCGATCGCGGTATCAGCTTCAGCCATACTCTTATCGGTGATGGTGACGATAAAAAGAAGATAACCGGGCTGATAAAAGAACTGAAACTCTCTGAACAATGCAGGCTGCTTGGCACCAGAACCCATACCCAGGTGCTGGAAGAATACCGAAACAGCGATCTCTTTCTGCTTGGCTGTCAGATAGCCCATAATGGAGACAGAGATGGTATTCCCAACGTGCTGATCGAAAGCCTTGCCATGGGTCTGCCTGCTCTTGCCACCGATGTTTCCGCTATTCCAGAGCTTCTTTTCCATGAGCGGACCGGACTTGTTGTGCCGCCTGAAAATCCGGAAATCATGGCAGACAACATTCTACGGCTACTTCAGGATACAGAACTCAGGACTCGCTGTATCGAAAACGGCCGGAAACTTGTCAAAGAAGGATTTGATAATGTATGGTGGACAGCAGAACTTGCCAAAACATATCAAAAAGAGATTTTTGACTAAGCCGATGTCAACCTCAAACACAGTCAATCTTTTCGGTCTCTTTCGTCACGGAGAGACTGAATGGAATGTCGAAAAACGTATTCAGGGCCGAGGGAACTCCCCCTTGACCCGCAATGGTATTTCTCAACTGCAGCTGTGGGCCGCCGCATTGCAGGAGTCAAGCTGGCAACGGATTCTTGTCAGCCCGCAGCTCCGCGCTGTTCAAACCGCAGAGATATTCAACGCGTCCCTTAAACTCCCGGTAACAGTTGCCGACGGTCTGCAGGAGCAGAACTGGGGAGACTGGGAAGGAGCAACACTTCAGGATCTTCAGACCAGGCAGGCAAAAGAACTGCAAACACAGATTGAAGCCGGTTGGGAGTTCACTCCGCCAAACGGCGAAAGTCGCAGGCGGGTACTGGCCAGAGCCAAAGAAGTGCTTGATACAGCAGCCGATTCCTGGCCCGGCGACAACATCCTGATAATATCGCACCAAAGCGTCATAAAATGTTTGATATATTCCGCTCTCGGCAGTCCGTTTCTTCCAGACGCCAAGCAAAAACTACTCAAAAACCGGCTCCATGTATTGACCCTGCAAGACAGCCTTCTAGCCGCTCACCGGATTAATATTACCAGGAGTTGAGATGAAGATTGCAGTATATTGTCAACATGTACTTGGTGTCGGCCACTTTCACAGAAGTCTGGAACTCTGCCGCGCCCTGGCACTGCAGCATCGCGTTACCATGATCCTTGGCGGACCGGAAGTCAGTTTTATTGCCGATGGCTTCACTGTCTTCAAACTGCCGGGCCTTGAGATGGATCACGATTTCAAGAATCTGCAGCCATGCGACAGGACCAACTCACTTGAAGAAGTGAAAAAGAGTCGGGCTTCGCTGCTCCTGCAGCTTTTTGAGCAGGAACATTTTGATACATTTATAACCGAGCTCTACCCTTTCGGCAGAAAAGCCTTCAGATTTGAGCTGGACCCACTGCTTTCTGCAATAAAAGACGGTCCGCTCTCTCCTTGCAGGGTCTTGTGCAGCCTTCGCGACATTCTGGTTGAACGTAAAGAAGATACCGAAAAATTTGAAAACCGGGTCATCCGAAAGCTGGCCCGGTTTTACAACGGCATTCTCATCCATTCTGATCCTGCTTTTATTCGAATCGAAGAAACCTTTCACCAGGCTGATTCGATACCGGTCCCGTACAGGTATACCGGTTTCATCAACAGGCAGGACAAAACACATAGTGCTTTTCAGCCGCCCCAAAAAGAGAATACCAAGCTCATAGTTGCTTCCATAGGCGGGGGAAATGTCGGCGAAGAGCTGCTCTTTGCAGCAGCAGAAGCAGTCAATTTGGACTCAAGCCGGAATCTTTTTCTTCAGATTTTCACCGGCTTATATAGTGATGAGAAAGTTTACGAGGCACTCAAATGCTACGAAAATGAACGTATACAGGTTTCAAGGTTCTCCAGCGACTTTAAGAACTGGCTCGCCCATGCTGATTTATCCCTTTCCATGGCTGGCTACAACAGCTGCATGGACGTACTGAGTGCAGGAACCATAGGCCTGCTGTATCCGTTCAACCAGAATCAGGAACAGCGCCTGAGAGTGCAGAAATTTGAAAGCCGTACAGCTTTGCAGCTCCTTGAAAAAGAGGATCTGAAGCCGGAGGCTCTTCTTGCCCGGATAAACGCTGCTCTTTCAGCTGTATATCCTCAGTCCTCTGTCAATCTTGACGGAGCAGCGTCGACGCTTCACCTGGTCACTAACTGGGAGTAAAACCATGCTCACCCCGGCCACGCTCTACACAGATTCCATTAAAGATCTCAACGGCTACACGGCATATCTTCTTGAAACAGCTGCGGAGGCAGCCGGCAGACCTATACAGTTTTTTTTCAGGGCAGATGATATCGGCATTCCTTCCGGCAACTTCTCCAGGATGACAGGCCTCTTCCAGACCTATGAACTGCCGCTCTGCCTGGCAATTGTTCCAAGCTGGCTGACAAAGAACCGGCTCACTGCTCTGCGCAACCTGATCGGTAAATCAAACCCGCTCTTCTGCCTGCACCAGCATGGCTGGCTGCACAGAAACTATGAGAAGCAGGGCAAAAAACAGGAATTCGGCCCGGCTAGAAAAAAAAGTGAGATTAAGGCATCACTGGAAGCTGGCCGAAATCGTCTTCAAAATCTCCTTGAAGAAGATTTTTCCCCCTGTTTTACGCCACCGTGGAATCGCTGCAGTCTCGAAGCTCTGGAAAGTCTCAACGAACTTCACTTCAAAGTTGTTTCCGGCAGCAGCGGCACACCATTTCCTCCTGTACCTCCGTTACAAAACATCCCGATCAACATCGATCTGCATACCGGCAAAGAGCACAATCAGGAATCAGCTTTTTGTGCGCTGACCCGCCAGTTTCAGCAGGCTGGTGCCGCTGGCCAGCTGGGTATCATGCTTCATCATCAGCGGATGAATGCTCATGCCTTCGATTTTCTTGAAGCGCTGCTGAAGCAAATTGCACGCTCATCACAGTTCAACGGTGTTCATTTTGACCATATGGTCCCGTAGCTCAGGAGTGGAAAACAGAAAATAAGATGACTGGTGCGGGTAACTATCGTTGACAAACGGAGTAGGCAAAACTAAGATTGAAGAGATATTATTAACCCTGCCATTTTACGGGGATAGTTAACATGAAACGTCTGGTTGCCTTGCCCTTTAGTAAATCCCTTGAAATCGCCTACAAGAGCATAAGGGTCCGTTTTTTCAGATCACTGATAACCACGTTAAGCCTTGTATTGGCTGTGTCTTTTCTCTGCTACACACAAACCAGCAATAATTATGCTGAATCCATGCTGCTCTCCGGCGGACAACAGGTCATCGAACAATTACAGGCCATCGGCTATGATGTAAATGTAGGCGACACCAGTCTTACTGCTTCACCTAAACAGCGCTGGCTTATTTTTCTCTCACTCCTGGTCTGCATTGTCGGCATCATCAACGCCCAGCTCATGTCTGTGACAGAACGTTTTCGCGAGATCGGTACAATGAAATGTCTGGGTGCTCTTGATAGGTTTATTGTCCGGATATTCATTCTGGAAGCTGGATTTCAGGGTCTGGCCGGAGCCGCATCCGGCGCAATTCTCGGAGCATTCGTTGCCATTATGAGCGGTCTGTTTCGATTTGGTCTCCGGTCTTTCTCCCTGTTGATCTGGACGGATATATTTACAACAGTTCTGTTCGCTGTTCTGATCGGTACCGGACTAAGTCTGCTGGGTGTTTTATATCCTGCCCTGCTGGCTGCCAGGATGCAGCCTGTTGAAGCAATGCGGGTTGATCAATGATCACAACAACCAAGAGTTGATTATGTGTGCAAAAAATATCGTTCGAGTATCGGGTGTAACCAAGGATTTTGATCTCGGGAAAATCGTCGTCAATGTCCTGAAAGGAATCGATCTGGAAATCGAAACGGGAATGTACATTTCGATCATGGGGCCATCCGGGTCCGGCAAGTCAACACTGTTCAATATGATCGGCGGGCTTGACAAGCCAACCAGCGGCAAGGTTTTTATCGATGAGGTCGACATTGCCCAGCTTGATGCCTATGAGCTGGCCTGGCTGCGCTGCCGTAAAATCGGCTACATTTTCCAGACCTTTAACCTGATCCCGGTCATGACGGCGCTGGAGAATGTCACCCTGCCGATGACTTTTGCCGGCACACCCAACGATGCAGCAGTCGATCGCGGCATGGAACTGCTGAAGCTGGTTGGCCTTGATGGGCGGCACAGCCACAAACCCAGTGAACTTTCAGGCGGTCAACAGCAGCGGGTTGCTGTCGCCAGAGCCCTTGCCAATAATCCATCAATTATTCTTGCCGATGAACCGACCGGCAACCTCGATTTGAAAACCGGTGAGGATGTCATTGAATTGCTCAAGCAGATGAGCAAGGAGCGGGATGTCACCGTCATCTCGGCCACCCATGACTATAAAATGCTCAATGTCTCCGATCAGGTTGTCTGGATTAGGGACGGTCGGGTAGACAAGATACAGAACCGCGAAGAACTTGATATTACTACCGGCGGACTTGCCAAAGCAGAATAAATATACAAGGCGACGCAATATGCTCTGCAGACTTTCTCAATTGCTGTTCTTTCTTTTTCTGTCCTTGCTGGCAGGAATAGCACAGGTCTGCTCTGCAGAAAATCTTCGCAGCGACATAGAAACCCTGAGCAGTTTCAGTAGCAGGCACACAGGAACCCCAGGAGCTGCACAAAGTGCGGACTACATCGAAGACCGTTTTCAGGAACTCGGTTTTGCAACAGACCGCTACCCTTTTCTTGTTACAGTGAAGAAATTCGGTAAAGCGACCTTACGCATGGATGATGCCGATTATCCGCTCACCCCGTTTGAATACAACGTTATCACACCAGAAGCGACTGTTGGTGATATTGACGGTCCTCTCTATTATGTGGGCACCGGAAGTCTGAAAGAACTTGATCACAAACAGATAGAAGGTGCTGTCATTCTGCTTGATTTTCATTCGGGCATAAACTGGGCAAACATTGCCTCCCTGGGTGCAAAGGCTATTATCTATCTACACGATGATATTCCCGATCCGAACTACTTTTTTGAAGAGAAACAGGAACTCACCCCCATCCAATTGCCCTGTTTCTGGATGAGCAGAAGCAAAGCGCTGCAGCTGTTCGGCCCCCTGCATGAAAACTTCCGGAAAAAACTGCGCGAACGCATTTCCGTGACTGCTGAGGTACAATGGCAACAGACAAGCTCTGACAACATTTTTGCTCTTGTCCCGGGAACTGATGATTCCCTGAAGCATGAACTTGTCATCCTGGAAGCATTTTACGATAACAAGGCATTTATCCCTGACCACGCACCCGGTGCCGATGAATCAATTTCCATTGCCACCCTGCTTGATATTGCAGAAAAGTTCAAGAATACCCCTCCGGCCAGAACAGTTATTCTCGCAGCAACCAGCGGACACGACCAGACTCTTGCCGGAATGCGCGACCTCATCTGGTCAATCAATGCAAACAGCAAGGAGATGAGAACCGATCAGAGAGATTTGATGAATGCGATCAAGAACATCAAATCCCAGATAAAAATTCTGAAAAGTCTTTCATTTCCACTGTCTGCCGATAAAGAGCGTGACAGACTGATAAAAAAGGCAACTTCAAACAGTCTCAGCCTTGAAATAGATGCTCTTTCAAGGCGACTGATGAATCTGCGGCTGCAGACAAGCAGCACAGAAACCGCAGAGCAGATCAAGACGCTTGCAAAAAAGCGTTTTGATCTGAAACAACTCAGCTGGGCAGAAAACTACCACAATCTTCCGGCCGATGATGCAGCTCTTCTTAAAAGCCTTATTCCCATGGCTATAAAAGAGTTGAAACGCCAGGAAGACTCCAACAGGGCGCAACTATCCACCATGAAAAAAGCCCTGCAGTTTCGACAGCTTGTTCGGGAATACGAACTTCAGGCGATAATTTCATTGCATCTTTCCGGACACGGCAGTGGTGTCGGCGGTTTTCATCAGGGTTGGCTCTATAACCTAAAACCTGCCATCAACCGAACCGGGATATACAGCGTAATCAGTGATGTTTTCGAACAATCTGTGAGTTCAGGACAATTCGGGAAGGCAAGATACATCAACTCACTCCGTCCTAGCCGTCTGCGAAATTGGGATTCCTGGTTTCTTGACAAACCCTTTATGGGCGGCGAGGTAAGCTCCATGGCGGGACATCTCGGCCTGACCCTGGCAACCACCGGCGACGGCAGAGCCAACTGGGGAACACCATGGGACACTCCTGACCGGCTAAACTGGCAGTGGGTAACCGATCAGGCAAACCTTGTCAATGCTCTCATTAACGGTGTCTGTTCCGCTGCGAAACTGCAGAACGGCAATCTTCCCCGCGACGGCTTCTCGACAGTCAGAGGCAGAGCCAACCTGCTGCTTCACGGAGAGCTTTTTGCCAACTACCCTGCCCAGGGAACCACCTTGCTTGCATATCAGGGTAACGGACTTTTCCACACCACCGTAGACGGCAACGGCGAATTTATCTTTAAAGGTCTTGCTGACAAAAAGAATGTGCTGGACAAGTTCATTATCGAAGGCTACCGATTTGATAAAGACAGCGGCAAGGTTCTCTGGGCGATTGATAAAAAGAGTACAGGGAAAGACAATTACCGCCTGAAGATGATCAGAAACAATATGAAAACCGATCTGATCATGTTCCATGCACGCGAGACCACCATTTTTAACTTGCTGGAACCAAGAAGTCTCAATCACCTGACCAAGCTGAATCTCTTTGACGGCAGACGTGATGCTCCGCCGCAGCATTTCTGGTACTCCAGAATTGACACAAGGACATCGACTTTTTCATCCATTTACACTGACCCCGGCACCAGGCTCAAATTAACCCTGTCGGATACGGTGCTGACCAATAAATTCATCCTCTCCAACGGCAGTAAAGACAAGCCCATGGGCACCGGCTACCCGGTTGACACTCACCCCCTGATCAGCAACACCGTTTTTCATGCTGCCCAGGACGCCTGGTCTCTGATTCTGCCAAGGGTACAAAATCTTGAAGATCACGGCATCTTTGACCAGAAAATCAATGATCTGAAAAACCGCGGCACAGCAACCCTGCAGGTGAGTCGAAGCAACCTCGAAAGCCATCTGTATTCGCTCTCTGAAGAAAAGGCGGCAGAATCACTTGCTCTCGCGGCAAGAGTTTATCAGCAGGTAGAAAAAACACAAAAAGACATTCTTATAGGCGTACTGTTTTATATCGCCCTCTTTGTACCCTTTGCCTTCACCATGGAGCGTTTCTTATTCAGCTACGCAAACATCTATAAACGCATTGCAGCCTTTACCGGTATCCTGCTTGTCCTTATTGCTATTATCTATCAGGTTCATCCTGCTTTCAAGCTCGCCTACAGCCCGATGATTGTAATCATCGCCTTTTTCATCATCGGGCTCTCATTCATGGTTTCACTGATTATCTTCTTTCGTTTTGAAGAAGAAATGCTCCTGCTGCAGCGGCGGGCAACACATAAGAGGCCAGCCGAAATCAGTCATTGGAAGGCATTTGTTGCCGCTTTCTTTCTGGGTGTCTCCAACCTGCGGCGAAGAAGGCTCCGAACAGTTTTGACCTGTGTAACGCTGATCATTCTGACGTTTACGATCATGAGTTTCACAACCATCAAAAGCAGCCAGAAACACAACCGGCTCTTCTTCAACAGCCATGTCCCTTATAAAGGATTGATGCTGAAAAAGGTGAACTGGCAGAGCCTTCCGGTCCAGGCCACAGATATTCTCCTTTCACATCTTCAGGCTGTCAGTACACCAGCCCCGAGAGTATGGCTCGAAGCTTCTGAACCGACCAGAACGGTGCAGGTTCCCCTGAGAACTGATAAAGCTGAAATACGTATCCACGGGCTGATAGGACTCTCAGCTGCTGAAAACGAAGTTACCGGAATAGACCGACTGCTCACCTCAGGCAGGTGGATGATGCGGGATGAAAAACGTGTCATCATTCTTGAAGAAAACAGCGCACAAGAATTGGGCGTCAAAGCCGGCCAAAATGATCAGGTCCTCTTATTCGGTGAACCGTTTACTGTAATCGGCACATTCGCTGCCCAGCGCTTCGACCAGGTACACGATCTCGATGGAGAACCTCTTACCCCGGTGATATTTCCGGATGAAGCAGGAACAGAGATTTCAGAAGTTGAACAGGAAGCCATGGAATCAGGCGATGACGTCAGAACTTTTCAGAGCCGCTATCAGCACATCCCTGCCCTGGAGACAGCGATTATCCCTGCATCCACCCTCATGGCAATGGGCGGCAACTTGAAAAACATTGCCATTCGACCCGATGAAGGGCAAAACATCAGCGCCCTGGCTGACCAGCTGACTGACCGGTTCAGCCTGGCCATTTTCGCCGGTGACACAGATGGAGTGTGGCTCTACAACCTGAGTGACACCCTGCTCTATTCCGGCGTTCCCAACATTATTATCCCCCTGCTCATCTCCACGCTCATCGTCCTGAACACGATGATCAGTTCGGTCTATGAAAGAAAATCTGAAATCGGCGTCTATACCTCTGTGGGCCTGGCACCAAGTCATGTCTCATTTCTTTTTGTGGCCGAAGCGGTTTCCCTTGCTGTCATATCTGTTGTTCTGGGCTATCTTTTCGCCCAGGTGTCAGCAGCACTGTTCTCATCAACACCATATTGGGCCGGTATAACGGTAAATTATTCTTCGCTTGCCGGGGTTGCGGCAATGATCCTGGTGATAGGTGTCGTCCTTCTCTCTGTCATCTATCCATCCAGAGTTGCAGCCAACATCGCCATCCCCGACGTGAACAGAACCTTTGCACTGCCAAAAGCGGTCGACGACAGGATTCAGGTCATTCTCCCGTTCTTCATGAAATACGACGAACATGAGAGTATCGGCGGTTTTATCTATAACTATTTTTTAAGCCACCAGGATGTTTCACACGGCATTTTTTCAACCGGGGAGCTTGAGGTCGTTTTTGCCTGTGAAACAGTGGAGGAAGTCTCGATTCTGGTTGAAGGAAAAGAGCCGCAATGCTGTCAGCATATTACTACAAAAATGTGGCTTGCTCCTTTTGATTTCGGCATAATGCAGCAGGTTGACATTCAATTCTGTCCGGCACCCGGCATGAAAAACTACCTTGAGATAAAAGCCACCATTAGCCGTCAGGCAGGCGAAGCAGGCATCTGGCACCGTCTTAACAACACCTTCCTCCACGCATTGAGAAAACAATTGCTGGTCTGGCGCTCAATTGATGATGAAACACATCGCCAGCTTTCCATTGAATTCAGGGAAAGGCTTGATAATGGCAACAGTACCGCCGGAGATAAAGCATGAGCAAAAGAAACTACCCGATACGTCTTCGCTCAGTCATAATGGGCATCATCCTGGCTGTTGTCATCTGTGCCGGAACGCCGATCAACAATATCTATCATCAGGCAACGCCGCTTGGCGGCGGCCATTTCCCGCTGGCACCGTTCTTTATTTTCTTTCTGCTTGCGATTCTTACTGCCATTATCAACAGAATTTTCCGTCCGCGCACCCTCTTGCACGGGACGGAACTGCTGGTTATCTGGATCCAGATGGTCATCGGTTCAGGCATTGCATACACAGGGCTGGCAAGAACATTTCTCATTAATCTCACCGCTCCTATTCATTTCGCATCCACTGGAAACAGGTGGGAAGAGATGCTTCATCCCCTTATCCCTGCAGCTCTCACGCCAACCAGCAAAGAAGCCGTTGAACTGCTCTATAATGGTTTACCCACCGGACGGGAAATGGGCTGGTTTGATGTTTTTTTCGCCATACCGTGGCAGGCCTGGATACAACCGCTTCTTTTGTGGGGGGGATTCATTTTACTCTGCTACCTGCTAATCATACTGCTGATAAACCTGATTTCCAGGCAATGGATTCACAATGAGCGCCTCAATTTCCCTTTATTGAAGGTACCGGAAACAATTGGTCAGAGCATCGACGAAAACGGTTTTTTCAGCTTTCTGACCAACAAGTTTTTTCTCGCCGGGCTGCTGATTCCGGTATGCCTCCACCTGCTCAACGGGCTCAGTTTTTACTACCCGACTATCCCCCATATACAAACACTGGTTTTGGCAGGCCCATATTTTCCGGATTATGGCATATTCTCCGGTTTTCATAAACTCAAGCTTTACTTTTATCCGGCCTTTATCGGCTTTGCTTTTCTTGCATCACGCCAGATCTCATTTTCTTTCTGGTTCTTTTTTCTCTTTGGCGGGCTTTTTTACGGTCTGCTCAGTGTTGCCGGATACTCCATCCCCGCAGCCGAACTCGGCACGTCTTTCGGCCCGACCCTGACCCGCCCGGAAGAGATGCAGATGATCGGAGCCTACGGCGTCTTTTTTCTCTTTCTGACATGGCTGGCCCGCTACCATCTCTTGGCAGTAACAAAAGAAGCCCTGTTCCTCGTCCCCAGGAGCCAAACCAGAACGGAATGGTTCGACGTAAGAATTTCGTTCTGGGGTGTCATTATCGGCTTTGCCGCAATTATCTACTGGTTCATCGCTCTTGGCATGAAACCGTTAACAGCAAGCCTGCTTGTACTTTCCTTTTTCATGATCATGATGGTTGCAACCAGGATCATCTGTCAGGGAGGGCTTCCTTACTTTACCCTGACAGCCGCCCCGATAGACGGCTTATTGACGCTGTTCGGCACCAAAATGTTTTCCGGCACCTCGGGACTGTTGGCCGGTATGGCCCAAAAAGTCCTTTTTGTTGACCTGAGAGAGTCTCTGATGCCGTCCATCGTGCACGGCAGAAAAATCCACCATGGCAAATCACCGACAGGCCTGTTGTTTTTCGGTCTCACGCTGACTGTACTTGTCTCAACTCTAGTTTCTCTCGCCGCGATGATGATGCTCTGTTACAAGTTCGGCATTCGTGAGCTTGAACTCGAATGGGCCACACGGACGACCATCAGTGTTTTTGAAAACGTATTCCGGCTTACCTTCTCACCGGTAGAATCCGGTGACTGGGTTACGATTTTCACCATCGGCGGGGCTCTATTCATGCTTGTACTGGTCTTCTGCTATCACAAGTTTTACTGGTGGCCGATTCATCCCATCGGCTATCTGACTGCATACAGCTCGGCGATGCGGATTCTCTGGGTCAGTTTTTTCATAGGCTGGGCCTGTAATACCCTTTGCATGCGTTATGGCGGCGTGGTCTTATTTAAGAAATTCCAACTTTTTTTCATTGGCCTGATCATCGGTGATTTTCTGATGGGCGGCTGTTTTGCAGTTGCCGGCATGTTTACTGATACCAGTTATCAGGTCTTGCCGGATTAAAGGATAGAAAACCAATGTATGACGACAAGGAACTGAAAGAATATCGGGATCTTCTTCCACCTCCTACGCATTTTGAAGAAGGTTTTGACTGGAAGACCATCATCGGCGCAGTCTTCATCGGCTTTCTGATGATGCCCGGTTCCATGTACCTGCAGTTGGTCATCGGGCAGGGAATTGGCCCTGCAGCCCGCTGGGTGACGATCATTCTCTTTGCCGAGATCGCCAAACGTGCCCATTCAGATCTAAAACAGCAGGAAATCTTCCTGCTCTATTATATGGCCGGAGCAGCGCTGGCATCGCCTTTTTCCGGCCTGTTGTGGAACCAGTATCTGGTGCAGTCCGATGCGGCCAGAATGCTTGGCGTGACAGAATTTATACCAACCTGGGTAGCTCCTGGTCCCGACTCAGCTTCCATTATTGAACGAACGTTCTTTCATCGTGACTGGTTGATTCCCATTCTGCTGCTGGTCGGCTCGCAAATCATTCAGCGAATCGATCACTTCGGCCTTGGCTACGCACTCTATCGAATAACCTCAGATGTTGAGAAACTGCCTTTTCCGATGGCTCCTGTTGCGGCACTGGGCACCATGGCACTTGCAGAATCAGCAGAAGAGAAGAAACAGAGTTGGAAATGGCGTGTCTTTTCCATCGGAGGGGTGATAGGCTTGATTTTCGGCTCCGTCTACGTGCTGCTGCCAATTGTCTCAGGCTTGATTTTTACCGAACAGATCAGACTCATCCCCATCCCCTGGGTTGAACTGACCAACCATACGGAAGAAATCCTGCCGGCTGTGGCGACAGGAATCCAGCTCGATCTCGGTCTCGTCTTCGTTGGTATGGTTCTGCCGTTCTGGGCCGTTATCGGTGGACTGATCGGCCTTATTATCACCATCATACTCAACCCTATCCTTTACCATCATGGAATACTTGAGAGATGGCATCCCGGCATGCGTACCGTTGAGACGGTTTTCGCCAATAATTTCGATTTTTACATGAGCTTCGGCATCGGTCTTGGACTTGCTATAGGTGTAATCGGCATCTGGTCGGTGGTCCACTCGTTTAGAAACTCTTCTTCCGCCCGGGGAACATTCCATGCGCTGTTTAATCCGCCTCCTGGCCGGGGCGACTTTAATTTCTGGATATCAATCGGTATTTATTTCTTCTCAACGCTGAGTTATGTCCTGCTCTGCGCCTGGCTGGTGCCCTCATTCCCCTGGATATTTTTTCTTGCCTACGGCTTTATTTATACACCGATAATTTCCTACATCACGGCCAGGATGGAAGGTATCGCCGGTCAGTTTGTCAGCCTGCCGCTGGTCAGGGAGGCAAGTTTTATTGCAGGGGCCCGTTTCTTCGGGTATCAGGGCATTGAAATCTGGTACGCTCCGATCCCGATCCATAACTATGGTGAAGCAACTGTACAGTTTCGCCAGATAGAGCTTACCGGAACCTCGATCCGGGGCATTATCAAGGCAGAATTGATTGTTTTTCCGGTGGTGATGATCGCGAGTCTTCTTTTTTCTCAGTTTATCTGGCGGCTGGCGCCTATTCCATCGGCAAGTTATCCATATGCTCAGGAATTGTGGCACCTGCAGGCCTTAAATACCTTACTGATGCAGACCTCCACCCTCGAAGGAAATTCGATGTTCTATCAGGCGCTTGACGGCATGACCATCTTTTCCGGTCTGGGCTTCGGGCTTTTGATGTATATTATTTTAAGCCTCTTCGGCCTGCCGGTACTGCTTATTTACGGCGTAGTCCGTGGTCTTGGGCAATCAACTCCCCACGGCCTTATTTTAGAAGTTGCCGGCGCTCTCATGGGACGATATTTTTTCCTTAAACGTTTCGGCCCCATGTGGCGTCAGTATGCACCTGTACTGCTGGCCGGATTCAGTTGCGGAATGGGGTTGACCGGCATGTTTGCAATGGGATTTGCCCTTATTATGAAATCACTGAGCCATATGGCGTATTAACAACCTTAATGAGCTTTCTGAGACCAAAAACACATATTGAGCTGACCAAACGCCCGCTCTTCTACTGGGTCTTGACACAATACAGAGGCGCTCAACTGTTTCTGCTGCTGGTTATTATTGCCAGTCTTTTTTTCAAGGTTTACCCCCTTGAGATGCAGAAGAACATTATCAACATTGCAATCAACCTGAGGATGATTGACAAGCTGTACCTCTACTGCGGGCTCTATATGGGTGCGGTGCTGATTGCCGGTCTGATGAAATTTTTTATCAATACCTTTCAGGCATCACTCGGCCAAAAGATTCTGATCGGCATGCGCAAAGAACTCTATGAACATGTGCTGCAGCTACCCCTGCAATTCTTTTATCGCACCCAGTCAGGAACGATTATTTCTGCAATGACATCCGAGCTCAATGCTATCGGAACCTTCCTCAGTGATGCCATGGCCGTCCCTGCAAGCTCGCTGCTGACCTTTCTGGTTTTCGCTGGGTTCATGATCAACCTCAACCCACTGCTCGGTCTTATCTCCATTGCTATTTACCCGATTGAATTGCTCGTTATCCCAATCATGCAGCGGAGGTACAACAAAATCAACCAGACCCGTGTAACAACCACCAGGGCGATGGCCAATATCATCAATGAGGCAGCAACAGGTATTCAGGAGGTACAGTCCAACGCCAGCAATAAGCTGGAACAGGGTAAACTTGATCGTCTGGTCGTCCGGCTGTATGTCATCATGAAAAGGCTTTTCATCCTGAAATACGGCATCAAGTTCAGCAATAATCTTTTCCAGAGTATCGGCCCCTTCCTGCTGTTTCTCATCGGCGGCTACATGGCAATACACGGTAACTTTACCATCGGTGCCCTGGTTGCTTTTCTTACCGCCTATGAAAAAGTATATGACCCGTGGAAAGAGATTATCGACTATTATCAGAATTATCAGGACGCCAAGGTAAGATACAGCCAGATCATGGAGGCCTTTGACATCCAGCCAGAATACCTGCTTGAGTCACCGGAACCGTCAACCCTTAACCTTGCAGGAAACATCCGGGCCCAGAACCTGAGTTATGCCATCAGCGATGAAGTACAACTGCTTGATCAAATCTCTTTTCAGCTCGATGCCGGTAAACATATGGCTCTGGTCGGGTTCTCCGGCTCCGGCAAGTCGACTTTGAGTCTTCTCATTGCCCAGCTGCATAATTACACTAACGGCAGTCTCACTATTGACGGAACTGAAGTACGAAAACTATCCAAGATGGATATTGCCAGAAATATCTCCTTTGTTGCCCAGCACCCATTCATTTTCACAGGAACAGTCAGAGACAACCTGCTCTATTCATGCCAAGCCTCAGTTATCAACGGGAACGAAACCCAGCTCCCCGATCAGTCACATATTATCGAAGTCGTTAAGTCGGTGGGAATACTGGATGATGTGGTGCGCTGGGGTTTTACCTCGATCATACCAAAACGAAAAGCGACGCGACTTGAGACAAGTTTTCTCAAAATGAGAAACATCATTCTGGGCGAGCTTCGTGAACACTATTCCCGGGTGGTTGAATTTTACGATCTCAACAAATATCTCAACCATGTTTCTTTAGGCACCAATATCATTTTCGGCTACTTCAGCGGCGAACCTGGCCGAGGAAAGCTGATTAGCAACACTCTGTTTCGCTCATTTATAGGGAGCAGTGAACTTGAACGCCAGCTTATAGACCTTGGCATCGCCATCAGTTCCAACACCATCAGTTTTCTCCAAGACATGCGTGAAGACGAGTTCTTCTTTCAAGGCAGCCCCATGGAGCCAGCTGAGTTTGATAAGTACCAGGCACTTGGGAAAAAGCTCGAAAAAGGCGGGATGGATAAGCTGAGAAAAAGTGAACAGGAAGCATATCTGCTGCTGGCTCTACGCTATATTCCTGCAGATCATAAGATTTACACGCTTTCAGACAGCTTTAAAGAAAAGATCGTTGCAGCAAGAAGGCAGTTTCTTGCAATGGCGGCACCCGATGATTTTCCATCGATCAAGCCGGATACTCAGTATGAGAATCTTTTCAAAAACATCGGCGAGTTGAACTACACTCCGTTTCATCTCGATAGATACCTGTACAACAGGTCTCTTTCTGATAATGTGCTCTTCGGCACAGTAACTGATCTTGAAAATCTGCAGTCCCAGGTCGGCCCAATTGGCATGCAGGCATTCGACAAAGAGGGCCTTGCCGAGGAGATCATCGGTATCGGGCTTGATTTTCACGTCGGCTCAAAAGGAGATAACCTCTCAGGCGGCCAGAAACAGAAAATCGCCATAGCCAGAGCACTTTTGCGACAGACCCCTATTCTTATTCTCGACGAGGCTACGGCAAGTCTGGACAACGCTTCCCAGACGAGGATTCAGCAATATCTCACCAATAACCTACGCGGCAACACCACTGTTGTAGCGGTTGTACATAGGCTTGACATGATTTCTGAATATGATCATATTGTAGTGATGAAAGGTGGAAAACTTGTAGAGTCTGGAGACTACGACACCCTGATAGAAGAAAAGGGAATATTATATGAGCTTATCAACAACTGAACAGGCAGCATGTAAATGCAGGATCGCTAATGATTTTCAGATACTTATCAACTCTCCAGTATTCAGAAATGTCAGTCCTGACATCGTAAAACTCTTTGCCTATTTTGCAAAACACAAAATCTATTATCCAGGAGATACGCTGATCAGACAGGGGAAAGATGCCGACCGGGCCTTTCTTTTGCTGCATGGCAGCGTTGCTCTATCAACCTTGCACAAGGAAAAGGATACCGTTATTCAGCACCTGCATGAAGGCAGTTTTTTTGGAGAACTCGCATTGCTGGCCGACTTCAAATGGTTTTTCAGTGCAAAAGCGGAAACCGAATGCGAAGTGCTGACTGTTGATCGCGAGTCGTTCACCAAGGTTCTTGAAAAGCATCCGGAAAAACAGCGCATATTAACCGACAAAATTATTCAGCTCAGGGTAGCACGCCTCTCTGAACAGACAGAATATATGCTGAACCTGATTCCTCAAGACCAATTGGATAAGTTCAATCTCTCCTCCCCTATCATTGCCTGAACCGAATTTATATCGACATTATGAAAGCACACCGCCCTTCATCAATCCCTCTTCGCAAGCTTTCAGCGCTTGTTTTCTGCCTGTTTTTCATAGGTTTTACCTGCACCACGGCCATTGCAGAAAAAAAGAAAACTGTTCCCACCGAACTGGCCGGGTTCATTCTTGGGTCACCGGTTACCGATTACCCTGATATTGAATACTCTAATTACTTGAAAGAAGTCGTCGTCACCAATTGGCATGGCTTCAGAAAAGGGCTCATATCCTACGGCGTCTGTGATAAACCCGGTACAATTGTCAAACTGCAGATGAAATACGAAGACAGCAGTGAACGATTTTATAAAAAGCTGTTCGCTACTTTCAAAGAGCGATTCGGAGAACCTACTGTCTGGGAAGGAGACAGCTTCGGTGTACTGCAGAAGTGGAAATGGAAGTTTACCGATGATAAAGGCAGGGATATCAATCTGGTTCTACAGCATAACAGTCAAGACCCGAACAACAACATCGGCAACCAGGTGAAACTCTATCTCCCGGAACAGGAAGAACGTGAACGCAGCTGTTTCATTCAAAGCTGTGAATTGCCGGAAAACGATGAACATAGAAAAAGACAGGAAGAAAACAGTAAATTTGATTGGGACATGCTCATCCCGCAGTAATGGAACGTCCCACACCCCCATCAAAAACCATTGCCTGGAACGGGTTGGAATATACAGTCCCTATAACATGGGAGGCTGTTGTTACAGGCAAACGTCAGCTGCTTTTTGAAGATGACCTTGAGCCGGTTCTCGAACTCAAATGGAATAAACGCCATGCTCCAACCCTTGAGCAAGCCCATGACAGGGTCATAAAACAACTCAGCCGGGAATTCGGCCAGCCTGATTCAATCAATAACATTAACAAAAATAACAAACAATACCAGACACTTCAGTTCTCATGGAGAGAAAGCAGCTTCTCGGTCTTCCTTCTGTTTTGTCCTGTTTGTCACGCCAGCATACTTGTACGCCCATACGTCCTTTCCACGGACATCCAGGAAATCTCGGCGTCTCTCCACTGTCACGGCATGGATCAAACAACCAGATGGGCAGTACAGGATTTCAGTTTCTCACTGCCAACCTCCTGGCTGCTCGACTCCTACAGCTTCTCCATGGGGTTCACAAGAATTTCATTTAAACAGCATAACAGCAGCATCCATCTTTGTCGTATGCTCCCTGCTTCTGCTCATTTACAAAACGACTCTATTACCAGTCTGCTCAGAAAATTAACCGGATGCAGCGAATCATCGCTTCAGCTCAATCACTGTGAGGAATTTGTTGAACTGCAGAATTGCCCATCAATTGTTTCGCAACTGCGATTGCGAATGAAACGCAAGAAACCGTTTGTTTATGGCAGACTATGGCTTCACAAAGCCTCTGACAAACTGCTCGGTTTCACCATAGAGGACATTAAACCGCCATCACTGCCAATGATTGAACAGATTTACAACAGCCATGAAGCGACAATCCGTTAAGCCCGATCCCGGCCATGCCAAATCAGAAGCCTTGCAATATATTCCCGTACGCAACGAGATTGCAAGCTGGCAGCTTAAAGAGAACAACATCGTTCTGATCGAATACCCCCTGCCGCTGAAACCGTTGTTTAAAAGCATACTTCAACGTTTCAATAAAAGACCGGTTGTAAATCCGACAAAAAAATTGCAGCTTGACACAATGGGAAGTCAGGTATGGCAGCTTATCGATGGCAAACGGGACACTAAAACAATTATAAAAACTTTTGCCTCATACCATTCGGTATCCCTGCATGAGGCAGAACAGTCCGTTACTGCATTTTTCAGGGAATTGGGAAAAAGAGGATTGATCTCACTTGAAAAGCCCCTTTAAAAAAGCTGCGAGCTCTCAGGCAGCTTCCGGCTGAAGATCTTCAGTTACATTGCAGGCAACACAGCAAACTCCTTTGGAAGATTCCTGTTTGTAACGATTACTGAATACAAACCCGCAACAAATACAGCGAAAAACACCTTCGGGAAGGACTTCCGCAGCGGCTGTTGCCGCCTCGTCCTCAAACAAGGCTATATCATCATCGGTAATGGTTTCACCAAGTTCAGTACGAGACAAATTCTCTTCCGCTGCAACAGCCTGTTCAACCGAAATATCTTCGGCCAAGCCATTTTTTTCACTTTCCTGAGGCACAACTTCTGCAGCAGTAAATTCAGCGGCTGCATCCACTGCGATAAAGATTTGCCTACATTTCGGACAGCGAATTTTCTTGTTCAGGATTGCTTCCTCTGCTTTTCCCTCTAAACCACAGTGGGGACACTTCACGGTCATGCTTTCCTCCTCCTGGAATTGGACCAACGAACAAACACTATCGACAATTGTATTCAAACAACCGCTAAACACAAGATATTTCTTTACCTTTTATATCTTCAGGATAACAAACCGAGATGCCTGGCAAGCACCTGCAGATCAGACCAAGTCGCCTGTTTCATTTCCGGATTTTGAAGAAGATAATTCGGGTGATAGGTCGGCATGAGAGGGATCGGCTTTCCTTCTTTTTGAGCAAATGGATGGAATCGTCCACGCAGGCGTGATAAGGGCTCACTTTTATTTAACAGCGCCCTGGTACTTATCATTCCCATGGCAAGGATCACCTCCGGTTTCAACACATGAATCTGGCGGTGAAGAAAGCTCAGACACGACGTCACGTGCTCTGCCTTTGGCTGCTGCCCTTTTTTAAGGGCACATTTAATAACGGAGGTGACAAAGTACTTGTCATCATCAAGTGTTATCGCCTTCATCATCCTTGCAAGCATCACATCTTCTTCTGTACCCATTAACAGGGTATCTGACTCTTCTTCGTGATCAACACGACACCAGTCGCCGACAATGAGCAGTCGAACTGCCGGTCTTGCTGAACTGCCGGCTGCCGCAAAAACGCGTTGCTGACGCAATGAACAACCGGTACAGACAAGTACATCATCATGAATATCTGCAATTGTCGCGCCGCTGACAACCGGTTTGGTTATGACCTTTTTCTTTTCCGTGGTGAAAGAGGCGTCACGCAAGACAAGCGTTTTTTTCGGTAAATCAACAATCGAATCAGGCTTGCCCTCTCTGGCAAGAAACTGTGAAATAATCCCATCACTGCGATAGCCTGGAATCCCTATCCCATGATGATATTTCAGTGTTTCCCGAAGTGATTGAAGAATATCCTGCTTCATTTCATGCATTACGAAGAGTTAATTTTCTTATTGAAGTTACGATAAATGAATAGCCTATAGGGTACTGCTTGAAAACTATTTTCCTCTCATTCGAGAAAAAAAAGCACAATTTCTCTATTTCTGGTATAAATGTAGTACCACAAAATATAGTCCTACATTTTGGGTAATGGACACAGGCTCGTTTCGTTAATCTTATTCTCAGGATCAGTTATGACCAAACAAGAATTCACTGAAATTCGTAAAAAACTTGGCAAAACACAAAAACATCTGGCAGGCCTGTTGGGCATAAGCCTCAAGACTATTCACAGTTATGAGCAGGGTTGGCGTGCTGTTCCGGCCTACATTGAAAGACAGTTGTATTTCCTGGTCATCCATCAGCGAAGTGACACCAAAGACCTCCTGCCATGCTGGGAAGTAAAAAACTGCGGCGTAAAAGATGACTGCCCGGCATGGGAGTTCCAAAGCGGGCATCTCTGCTGGTTTCTCTGCGGCACTCTCTGCGAGTGCACCAATGATGCAACGGCAAAAAACAAACTGGAAACTTGTAAAAAATGTTCTATATTTAAGAAACTGACTAAATAGGTTTCGGTAAGAGAACAAGTTGCCATTTGAAGGAGAAATGCATGCCCATCTATGAATATAAATGCAGAGAATGCAATACGCAGTTTGAAATCATAACAACTTCAGCAGAACAGCAGAAAGAACCGGTAAGATGTACAAAATGCAACAGCCCGAATACCGGCAAAATTATCAGTTCATCAAGTTATCGCCTCAACAAGGGGACTTCGATCCCTGCCGGAGCCCTCTCAGGATGTACCAGCAGAGGCGGTTTCAGCTGAGCATAAAGACTGGTTGGCCGGTCCGGCTCACTTTTCTTCCTGCTTATCTTTCTTCTCTTTCTTGGAGGAAAACTCAAAGAGGATCTCGTTTTCCTTTACCATGTCGTAATCCCGGCGTGAAATTTCCTCCAGATAAGAATCATCGTTTTTAACCCGATCAACTTCCTGGCGGAGTTCTTCATTCTCCTTAACCAGTCCTTGAGTTTCCTGCTCAAGTGATTTAAGCTCAGCCCGTTGACGCAGAAGAGCGAGAAAACCTGTGTGCGGTGCAAACATCAGCCAGAGAAAAGCAATAATTATCAGGGTAAGAAGCAGTTTTACATACCAGTTCTCCTGATTCGGGCTCAACGCTGTTTTTGGTTTTCTTTTTTTCTTTTCCATAACCTGTTTACCGACGCCTATGTTATCACTACAGCAAAACTGCCTGATCAGTGCCTGTCTCTTAGGTTTATGCACCCGTTATGATGGAAAAACCAGACCGGACACGTTTGATTTTTCTCTGACTGAAGGATATCATCTCATCCCCGTCTGCCCTGAACAGCTCGGCGGTCTTCCGACACCAAGACCGGCAGCTGATATAGTTGGCGGTGACGGCCATGATGTCTTACAGGGCAAAGCAAAGGTGCTCAGCCGCGAAGGTGATGATTTCACCAACGAGTTCATTAAAGGGGCCGAACAGGTGCTCAAAATTGCCAAGATGTTCAATTGTCAGTCAGCATTGCTGAAGGCCAGAAGCCCATCCTGCGCCGTCAGCGGTTTACCCGGTGTTACAGCCGCCCTGCTGATGAAAAACAGCATAACGGTCATCGAGGCAGATTACCCTAAAATTTTATCTGATCCTCATAACCATGAGAATTACTATACCGGCCTCGTAAAGTAAATAGAGCGGTCCGCCCATCATTGCCATATTGACCACATCCGGAGTTGGCGTAAGCATGGCTGCAATGATTGCTATAAATAAAATCGCATAGCGTCTTGATCGCTCAAAAAACTTTCTTGTGCAGATTCCTACCTGGGCCAAAAACACCATAAAGACCGGTAATTCAAAGATCAGGCCGAACGCAAGAATAAACAGGGTGACAAAATTGACAAATCGACTGATCGAGATAACCGGCTTGAGTTCTTCCGAACCGAATCCGAGCAGGAAATTAATGCCAAGAGGCAAGGTGACGAAATAGCAGAACAGTGTACCGGCATAAAACAGAACAGTTGTAAAAAAGATGAAAAAGAAGAGTTTCCCGCCGCTCACTTTAAACGGCTTGCCAAGTGCTTTCCAGATGATTGTCATCAACCATGGCATCAAGGCGTAAACAGCCCCGAACAGCGCCAGTTTAACATGGGCGAGGAAGGGCCCGGCCACGGAAAAAAAATAGAGTTTTTCTGCCAAATGGTGCTGGACCACCTGAAGAAGCTCAGGAGTAAGAAAAAATACCGTCAAGGTAGTAATCACCAGGAGTGTTACAAAAATCTTAATGGTCCTGCGTAATTCATTTATGACTGTAATCAGAGTATTATGTATTTCCATCTGGTGATAAGAAGAGGTCTGTCTGTTTAAATCTGCTATGTATCAAACATTTGAGAGTAGCATGAGTGGGAAACAAAAGCAATTGGGTTGATTTCAGCCGGTCCACATGATAAACAGAAAAAAAACATCTCTGTCTATTCTTTACTAACATTACAAACATTTTTTGAGAAGATGCCATGCTTGAACTTCGATTTATACGCGAAAATTTTGAACTCGTTAAGGAAAAAACTGCAAAACGCGGTACCCCAACCGAGAAACTGGATGAATTTCTCACCATCGACCAGAAACGGCTTGATCTTCTCAATGTTTCTGAAACCCTGAAAAATCAGAGAAATAATGCATCAAAAGAGATCGCCGAGCTGAAGAAGGGCTCAGATGAAGATAAGGAGAAAGCCGAGCCTCTCATTCTTGAAATGCGTGAAACCAGTTCAAAAATAAAAGAACTCGACAATGAGCTAAATGATATTCAGCAGCAGCTTCAGGATATCGTCATGTCAATCCCGAACCTGCTTGATGACTCTGTGCCTGTAGGGAGAGACGATTGCGATAACATTGAAATAAAAAAATGGGGTAAGAAGCCGAGCTTCAATTTCACCCCGAAAAATCATTGGGAAATCGGTGAACAGCAGAACACCCTTGATTTTGAATGCGGTGCAAAGCTAGCCGGTGCCCGCTTTACAGTGATGAAGGGTTTTGCCTCACGTATGGAGCGGGCCCTGACCAATTTCATGCTTGATCTGCACACCCAGAAACACGGCTATACCGAAATATTGCCGCCGTTCATGGTCAATACCGCATCAATGACGGCAACCGGACAGCTTCCTAAATTTGCTGAAGATCTTTTTAAAATTGACGGCTGGGATTATTACCTGATCCCTACAGCCGAAGTTCCCGTAACCAATATTCACAGAGATGCGACCCTGCAGGAAAAAGATCTGCCGATAAAATATACTGCATACACCCCGTGTTTCAGATCAGAAGCCGGTTCATACGGTAAAGACACCCGAGGGCTGATCAGGCAGCACCAGTTTGACAAGGTTGAACTGGTAAAATTCACCACCCCTGAAACCTCAATGGCAGAGCTTGAAGAGCTGCTCAGTGAAGCAGAAGAAGTGCTTCAGCTTTTAAACCTTCATTACCGGGTTGTGACACTTTGCTCAGGAGATCTCGGCTTCTCTTCTACCAAAACCTACGACATCGAAGTCTGGCTGCCCGGTGCAAATACCTACCGTGAAATTTCATCCTGTTCAAACTTCCTCGATTTTCAGGCAAGACGCGGTTCAATCCGATATCGACCGGATGGCCAGAAGAAATCGAAACTGGTACACACGCTTAATGGATCAGGTCTGGCAGTGGGCAGAACACTACTGGCAATTTTTGAAAATTATCAGCAGGAAGACGGCAGCGTGGCAGTCCCTGAAGTTTTACAACCATACTTTCAAAACAGATTTTAACGAAATATCATCATTACAGGAAGGGTTCCTGTCACCCTTCCTGAAAGCACAATGCAGTTAACCGTCAAGGGGTATTCAATATGTACTCGTTTGGTAGATCAAAACCGCTGCACCGTATTACGTTTCTCTTCCTTTTCTTCTCTATTTTTTTTCTTCTACCTGAATTAGTATTCTCCAAAGCGCCGCCAGCACCGGATCAAAGCGCTGTTTCAGCAGAAATAGACGCAACTCTTGCCACCATGAGTGACACCGAGGTTCGCAAACGCCTGGCAGAGGAAATGCAGAAAAGTGCTGCACCAGCCAGCCAGACCAATCACAATCCAAATGAGGTCAAGATTGGCTGGGTCATGACCGAATGGCTTCAATCTTTTGGCACTGAAGATGAAGATGACCACAATATGCTCACAAAATTCCTCGCTGGGTTTAAAGCGCTCCCCGCCAGCTTTGCTCAGGTGAACAACAATATTATCCCACCTGATTTTTCATCTTCACCTGTTGTTTTACGGCTTGCACTGGCAGCGATTATTCTTTTCAGTCTCATAGTTGCCAGACTTTTTGCCCATTGGCTGACCAAACATTACTTTACTCTTGATACCAGTAATCTGCCGGAAATTGGTGTACCGGCAAAATTTATTTCCGGATTCATCAGATGCATTCCCAACCTGCTCGCCCTTTTCATCTTTGTCATAGTCGGTTTTCTTATTTACTTTTTCTCCATCGGCGCCGACCATCAACCTCTGAATCTGTTTTTTAACGGGGCACTTTTTGCTATCTGCCTCTTCTTTCTGATAAGAATTTCAGCACAGCTGCTGCTCTCTCCATCACTCGCTGCTTTCAGAATTATTCCAGTCAGTGACCGTGGAGCATCGACCATACTCAAGGCAATTAATGTTTTTGCTGTCTTTCTTATACTGACTTTTTACACAGTCATGCTTTTTCGCGGCAACAGTTTGGGTTTTGGTGTCGCCAATGCTGTTAAGGAGATAGCAGCTACCCTTTTCACTCTTATCTCTATCGGGTTTGTCTTTACCTATCGCCGACCTGTCGCTGACTATATCCGCAGCAGCAGCACAGACACCGGCAACAGCCAGTGGGTAACCGAGATCCTGGCCAAAAGCTGGCACATGCTGACCAGTTTCTATTTTCTCTTTCTCTGGTCCATGCTGCTCTATGACTTCATCAGCAGCGGGTATCGATCAGGCCAGGGTGCCTTTATCATAAGTTTCCTCATCATTCCCATCTGGCTGCTGATTAATGCACTTGGACAATGGGTAACTCGTAATGTCTTCAACACCCTCGGAATTTATTCACTGGATACAATAGACCAGCAAATGGATCAGCTTTCTGCTGAACAGCAGCTCCATCTTGAAGAATCGCACCGTGTCTTTATGAAGGCACGCAATTTTACCCGTATTGCCGTCACAGTTGTACTCGGTATATGGCTTGCCAAGCTATGGAATTTCTATATCCCGTATATCAGTGAGCTGACAGGGGTCTTCTTCGATACCTTATTAATACTTATTATTGCCCTGTTTTTCTGGAAAACCCTCAGTAGCTGGATTGAACGTAAAATATTTGAATCCACCTCAGAGGATGAAGAGGCTACCGATGAAGACAGCGAATGGGCGGCGACAGCCAAAAAAGGCCGGGCCTATACCCTGCTGCCGATGTTGAAGAAATTTGTCGGATCCATTCTCGTTGTTATGGTCACCCTCACCATTCTCTCATCATTCGGCGTTGATATCGGTCCATTACTGGCTGGTGCCGGTGTTGTCGGACTCGCCGTTGGTTTTGGCGCGCAAAAGCTGGTCAGCGACGTATTAAGCGGCTTTTTCTTCCTGCTTGATGACGCTTTCAGAGTTGGGGAATATATCGAAGCCGGCGGCATATCAGGCTCAGTTGAAGACATCACCCTTCGAAACGTCATGCTGCGACATCATCGCGGTATGCTGCAGATTGTCCCCCACAGCGAGCTCGGTGCCGTTACCAACTTTATGCGGGGAGGCATCATTGTCAAATTTAACCTCGATTTTCCATATGACGCCGACATTGATCTGATCCGGAGAGTGATCAAGAAGGTGGGTCAGTCCATGATGGAAGATGAGGAGTTCGGTAAGGATTTCATCAAACCGGTGAAATCTGCCGGTGTCAGGGAAATCACCAATTCCGTGATGACGATCAGGGTCAAGTTTACTGCTCAGCCGGGGTCACATTTTGTTATTCGACGGGAAGCATATAAGCGTATCACAGAAGCTCTTGCAGCCAAAGGCATTCATTACGCCCATCGTAAGGTTATCGTTGACCTGCCCCACGAGCTCATTGATGCAGCGAAAGACCACGGCAACGAAAAAATGCAGCAGGCCCTGCAGATCGCCGGAGCCGCAGCTCTTGCAGCCTCGGAACAGGATACGGCTGCTGGTGGAAGTCCTTCTGCATAAGGCTTTTTTACATCAGGCTGATTTAAAATCTGCTCCAGGAGACAACTGCTTCAAAAAAAAAATGGGCATAAACAGGTTTATACTGATGAATATATCCATATGAAAAGGCAGAAAAATTGATCCATCGCGCGCGCTATCCATCCATCAGCCGTTATTGCCGGAGCATTTTATTCATCTGTATAGCCGTTGCATCCTTTTTTTCCCCAGCATACGCAACACCTGAAAGGGTGTTGCTTATCAGTTCATACCATCCCTCATTCCCGACATTTTTTGACCAGGCAAACGGTATTCTGGATACATTCAGACCCCGTTCCATTGAACTCGATATCGAGTTTCTTGACAGCAAGCGCTTTACACTGGAGCAAACCGCACCGCGGATGTTTTCCCTTCTCAAGGATAAACTCCCCAGTCTGCCGCCATATCAGGCCATTATGGCTGCTGACGATAATGCGCTGAAATTTGTATTGCAGTACCAGAAGGAATTATTTCATGAGACCCCGATTGTCTTTCTCGGCATCAATGACATTGAGCTCGCCCTGCAGCAAAATGAAAATCCCCTGGTCACAGGAGTTGTAGAAGCTGTCTCGATGACTGATACCATACGGTTGATTCATACCCTGCAGCCGAAGGTTGATACAATAAAGGCAATTGTCGATGCAACTGTGAGCGGGCAAAGTGACCTGAAAACCTATTATCAGGCGGCACAAAATTTTCCATTCCTTTCTTTCTCTCAAATCTCACTGAAAGACCTCAGTTGGGACACCTTTAAAGACCAGCTGAAAAACCTCAGCGAAAATGAGGCGCTGCTTCTTCTTTCAGCATACCGTGATAAAAATTCAGAGGTACGAAGCTTCAACGAAAGCCTTGAAATGATCGTCAGAAATGCAGCGGTCCCGGTTTATCATCTTTGGTATCACGGACTCGGTGATGGTCTGATAGGCGGCAAAGTTATAAGTCAATATGAGCAGGGCAGGACTGCCGCTCAAATTGTTATCAAAATAATTGGAGGGACACCTGCGTCACAGATTCAGGTAAACAATGAAAGTCCCAATAAATATGTATTTGATTATACTCTTCTGAAAAAATACCATATTGATTTTGACCTCCTCCCGAAACCCAGCACAATATTACATCGCCCGCCTTCATTTCTTCGCGACCATAAAGAGCTCAGCATATTCATCGGGGCAGTCTTTGCTATTCTCGTCATTGCCCTGTTTTTTTCCATTTACGTCCTCTTTCTCAAAAGAAAAACTGAACAGCAATTAAAAGCCAGTGAAGATAAATACAGGACCCTTATTGAAGGGACCAGCGATGCAGTCATTTCAATCGATCCGGACCGGATCATACGCTCATGGAATCAAGGGGCTTCCGACATGTTCGGTTATCATAAAACTGAAATTGTCGGCAGTCATATTTCCAGGCTAATCCCTTTAGACAAACTCGACGAAAATTACGGGATCATTGACAAGGTCTTTTCCGAAAATGACCATCTCGGATTCAGAACCGTAAATATGACACAGGAAGGGAAAAGAATAACAGTTGAAATTACGCTGAACCGACAAAGTAATCAGAGCGGAGAAACATACGGCATTTCAGCATTTATCCGTAATATCACAGACCGCATGGAAGCAGAATCTGCACTACAGGAATCAGAGGAGAAGTTTTCTTCCGCCTTCCACAATGCTCCTGTGCTCATGGCCATCAGTGAAATAGAAAGCAGTACTCTGCTGGAAGTAAACGATGCATTCCTGACAGCCACCGGTTACGAACCAAAGGACCTGATCGGCAAAACAGTTCAGCAAATAGGCCTCATCCCCGAGGATGAATATGCAGAACTGCAGGAACTGTACAACCGCGAAGGCCGGGTTCACAACCGTGAACTCACCCTGATAAAAAAGGACAAAACCAGGCTTGAATGCCTCTACTCAGGTGAAATTCTCAATATGGGTGACAGCAGCAAAGTCCTTGCAATCGCCACCGACCTGACAGAGCGGAAAAAGCTTGAACGCGACCTGCTGCAGGCACAAAAGATGGAAGCTATCGGCACACTTGCAGGGGGAATAGCCCATGATTTCAACAATATCCTGGCAGCAATTATAGGCTACACTGAACTTTCTCTACAGGCCTGCCCGCCTGATGCTGAAATGATCGAAGATCTAAGGGAGGTTTTAGAGGCCAGCAACCGTGCTAAAGGACTGGTCCAGCAGATTCTCACTTTCAGCAGACAGGGAGAAAGTGAAAAGGTGCTCATTCAGCCGGCAAGCCTGATAAAAGAGAATCTGAAAATGCTGCGACCTTCTCTTCCGGCCACCATCAAGATAGAACAGTACATCGACTCTGATACCGGAACAATTCTTATCGACCCGACCCATATCAACCAGATTGTGCTCAATCTCTGTACCAACGCCTACCATGCCATGGAAGAACACGGCGGAACACTCGGCGTCATCCTCGACACCAGGGACATTGACGGCAGGGACTTTATCCACCTGGCAATCAGTGACACGGGTTCAGGTATTGATCCAATAGTGCAGAAAAGGATTTTTGAACCCTATTTCACGACCAAGGAAACCGGCAAAGGGACCGGAATGGGGCTTTCTATCGTGCACGGTCTTGTCACCAGCTACCAAGGATTTCTTACGGTTGAAAGCGAACTCGGCAAAGGAACCTGTATTCATCTCTATCTGCCGATAATCGATCAGCATGATGAAGAAAAAGAACAGCCGGTTAGCGACGATCCGACAGGTTCGGAACGCATCCTGCTTGTTGATGATGAAGAGATACTGGTCAATATGGGCAAGATCATGCTGACCAGGCTGGGCTATAACGTAACAATCGTCACAAGTAGTCTCGCCGCACTAGAATTATTCAACGAGATTCCCCGGGAGTTTGATCTAGTTATCACAGACCAGACCATGCCCAATATGACCGGTGTCGAGCTGGCAGAAAAGCTGCTGATCATCAGACCAGACATACCTATTATTCTCTGCACCGGATTCAGTTCCATTGTTTCTGAAAATGAGGCAAAGAAAATAGGCATCAAAGAGTTTGCACTTAAACCGCTCTCAAAGAAACATCTTTCCGTACTAATCAGAAAAGCCCTCGACGACTAATTTTTCTGCTCAAGAGCAAGCATAATCAGGGTATCGAGCAACTGAGGATACTCCAGACCAAATTGCCGT
Source organism: Desulfobulbaceae bacterium (assembly GCA_003249645.1). Taxonomy (GTDB): domain Bacteria; phylum Desulfobacterota; class Desulfobulbia; order Desulfobulbales; family Desulfocapsaceae; genus SZUA-575. The sequence continues at coordinate 54,536 of QKIH01000007.1, forward strand.
GCTGCTTTCGGTAAAAGGCTGTTTATCGTCATACCGGGAATAGTATTTGTTTCCAGCAGGTACAATTCATCATCTGCTGTGAGAATCATGTCTGTTCTGGAATAATTTTTCAGTTTCAGCGCACGATGAGCCTGTACAGCATAGGACGACGCCCTGTTTGCTATTTCAGCGGAAACATCGGCCGGACATATTTCCTGTGAAGCACCCGGGACATATTTTGCTTCATAATTAAAGAATTCAAATTCTTTGCCGGGGATAATCTCAATTAACGGCAGTGCAGTCGGTTCATCGTTTCCCAAAACACCAACTGTTATTTCACGACCGACCAGATAGGTTTCAAGCAGCACTTCACTGTCATGAACAAGAGCCTTGTCAATCGCCTCTTTCAATTGCTCCTGCTTCCTGACAATGGTCATACCAATACTCGATCCGACCCGAACAGGCTTGACTACCAGCGGCAGACCGAGCTCGGCAATAACCTCTTCACTCTTTATGTCGGAATGGGTCACAAGCCGGGACGGTGCGGTCTGTAAACCATGCTGCCTGTAAAGTATCTTGGAAATACTTTTATCCATTGCCATTGCACTGCCAAGTACCCCGGCCCCCTGATAGGGGATTCCAAGCAGATCAAGAAAACCCTGAACCGTGCCATCCTCACCATAGGGCCCATGCAGCATCAGAAAAGCAACATCGATATCGGCAGCATCCCGGGCAATTTTTGCCATATCGGTGGCAGGGTCATACCGGGTAATCCGATATTTTTCCTTATCAAGATACTCTTCGACAAGCTTTGCTCCGCTCAAGGAAACCTCACGTTCCCCTGATTTTCCTCCAGCCAATAACGCAACATGCAGTTGTTTCATGAAAATGCCTTATATATATCTGCGATAACTTTTTTCAGGTTGTGACAGACTTTTTGAGAACTTTTTTGTATGATTAACGCCAATCCTGCAGCATGACGACCCTGGAAAGCAGGAGATTTAAAATCAGTTAACTAGTCCAACAACTGTCGACATGCTTTTTTGAAGACACAAACTATAGCAATACTATTATTACCATGATGGATTCGAATATCATTAAAAAACTAGAGGAAATTGTCGGTAAAGACAGCCTCACCACCCGCGAAGAAGACCTGCACTGCTACTCATTTGACGGTACGGGAAAAGCATACCTGCCCGAGGTTGTCGCCTACCCGCAAAATACTGAACAGGTGAGTAACATCATGAAGCTTGCTAATGAGTACAATTTTGCAGTCGTTCCAAGAGGCGCTGGCTCCGGAATGACCGGTGGCGCCGTTCCGCTCAAAGGCGGTCTGGTTATGGCCATGTCGAAACTCAACCGGATTCTTGAAATAGATGTTGATAACCAGATAGCCGTAGTTGAGCCAGGTGTTGTCACCGGAGATCTGCAGAAAGAAGTGAAAAAGGTGGGATTAAGTTATCCGCCTGATCCTGCCAGTCTCAAATACTGCACCATTGGCGGTAACGCGGCAGAGTGCGCCGGAGGCCCTTCTGCCGTGAAATATGGGGTAACCAAAGATTTTATTCTCGGTCTGGAGGTAGTACTTCCGTCGGGTGAAATTCTTCATACCGGTGCAAGAACAGAGAAAAGTGTTACCGGATACGATCTGACCCGTCTCTTTGTCGGCTCTGAGGGGACACTCGGTATTATCACCAAAATTTTTGCCCGCCTCCTGCCGCTGCCGGTGCACAAGGAGACTTTCCTGGTTGAGTCGACATCGTTAAAAGCTGCTACTGAAATGGTCGCCAAAATATTAAACGCAAACATCACGCCCCGTACCCTCGAGTACATGGACAAGACAGCCATCAGCATCGTTCGCGACAAACTTACAAATCCGCCGCCTGAAACAGTGGAGGCGATGCTGTTGATTGAACTTGACGGCGAAGAAACGGCGGTACTTGCCCAGACGGAAAGAATGAAGGCTCTATTTGCCGGTCTTGAAGACTTTACCATCAAGCATGCGCAGACAGAAGAAGAAGTAAATGATATGTGGCAGGCAAGAAGATCGATATCACCTTCGACCTTTAATCTCAGACCGAATAAAATAAGTGAAGATGTGGCGGTGCCTCGTTCCAGAATCCCTGAGCTTGTCGAGTACACGGAGAAACTTGCCAAAGAATACGGGCTCATCATTCTGACCTTCGGCCATGCTGGAGACGGCAATATTCATGTCAATATGATGCTCGACAGATCAGACATCAAGCAGGCTATGGCAGGAAAAAAAGCAGTCGACCTGCTCTTCAAGCATGCCGTAAAATTGCAGGGCACCTTATCAGGCGAGCATGGCATCGGCATCAGCAAGGCACCATATCTCACCTTTGAGCTTGATGAAACCACCATCAAAGTGATGAAGTCATTAAAACAGCTGTTTGATCCGAACAACATTCTAAATCCGGGCAAAATTTTCCCGCAAACAGCCGAATAGCAAGGGATGCAACCGTTGTTCTAATTACCGGTTCTACCATGTTTTTTGAAAATTATGTTGACATGATCGCCATCTCTTTATATATATGACTATTTGTCGTTGCGGAAATATCGATGGGCTATGCCCATTTTATTAAATTGTCCATTAAGAATTTTCTCTAACGGGAGCCCCAAATGATAGAAGTTGAAGTACGTGGCGATCTTGAGTACGCCATCAGACAACTGAAAAAGAAACTCCAGATCGACGGTATCAAAAGAGAACTGAAGCGTCGTGAATACTACGAAAAGCCAAGCGTGAAAGCACGCCGCAAGCAGGCTGAAGCCCGCAGAAAGCTTCGCAAGTTCAATCGCCTGAAAAAAGCTTCGTTCTAAGTAGACAGGTTTCTTAAGAGGAGCAGATTATTTTAAGAATCTGCTCCTCTTTCTTTTAAACCCTTTTTTGACAATTTAATGGCACCTCTTGCCAGAAAACCTGTCATTCTTCCTCCTCGTTTTCAAGCACTGCTGGACGTCTATCTCCAGTACCTTATCACTGAAAAACGTCTTGCAGAAAACACTGTTTCTGCCTATTCGTCTGATATTGTTTCATTCTTACAGTATCTCACGGCGCGACATATTAAAGAACTTGAAGCTGTTTCACTCAAACATATTCACAATTATCTCAGCACCGAAAAAGAGAAAAACATATCAAATCGCAGTAATGCTCGAAGAGTCAGCTCATTAAAAGGTTTCTTCTCCTATCTGACTGCAGAAAAACATATCCAGAACAACCCCTTTGCCCTGGTCGATCTGCCGAAATCAAACCGCTCTATTCCAAAGGCCCTCACCGAAGCAGAGGTTAACCGGCTCCTCACTCTGCCGCCCGGAGCTAACAAACTGGTAGAAAGAAACTTCACCATGCTCTTTTTACTCTACTCCACCGGCATGCGAGTTTCAGAACTTGTTACCCTGCCTCTGGCTGCCTGCAATCTGAGTTCAAACTTTGTCCGGGTAATCGGCAAAGGCAGCAAAGAGAGGCTTATCCCGTTCGGCATACCAGCTAAAAACAAACTTGATGATTACCTCAAACGGGTAAGACCACTAATTCTTCGCGGCCGCACCAGCAAATACCTTTTTGTTACCGCACGCGGCACCTGCATGACAAGGCTGAGATTCTGGCAGATTATCAGTGAAACCGCCAGGGGAACAGGGATAGACAAACCCATTTCACCACACATGCTGCGCCACTCGTTTGCCACCCATCTCCTTGCCCATGGGGCTGATCTGAGAACCGTACAGATGATGCTTGGCCATGCCGACATCGCAACCACCCAGATCTATACCCACGTCGACCAGCAGAGACTCAAATCAATCCACCAGAAATTTCACCCACGTGGATAATTGCTATGTAATATTCACTATTACATGGTACAATCCGTTGAAATTGAACCACCTTTTCAGGATATGAATTATGCAGGTCATCACTACCCACATTCATGCTGACTTTGATGGTTTAGCATCAATGATAGCAGCTCATAAGCTTTACCCTGAAGCCGTGCTTGTCTTCTCCGGCTCCCAGGAAAAAAACCTGCGCGAATTCATCGCTCAGAGACTGCTGTACCGCTACGACTTCCAGAAAGCCAAATCAATTGATACCAGCCTGATATCAACACTCATAGTCGTCGACACTGCAACGGGCAGCCGTCTCGGCCCTTTTGCGGAATGCTTAGAAAACCCTGACATTGCAGTTCACCTTTATGACCATCATCCCGGCACTGATGAGAGCCTCAGAGCAGATGTCGAACACATAGAAGATGTCGGGTCGACAACAACCATCCTGGTTGAACTTCTGCAGGAAAAAAACATCCCTATCACCGCTGAAGAAGCAACCATATTTGCTCTTGGCATTTATGAAGACACCGGCTCACTTACCCATCTGTCAACTACGCCGCAGGATCTGATGGCTGCCGCCTGGCTTCTCGAACGCGGTGCCCAGCTGGACACAGTCGCCCAGTTTATCACCCATGATCTTACCACCCTGCAGGTTGAGATCCTTCATCAGCTGATGAAAAATGCCAAACGCTATATGATACAGGATATTCCGGTGGTTGTCGTCACCCATACGCTCCAGGAATATGTCGACGATTTTTCGCTCATCGTTCACCGCTTCATCAATATGGAGAATATCGATACACTCTTCGCCCTGGTTTCCATGGCAGGCAGGGTTTATCTGATCGCCCGCAGCCGGATTGCAGATGTTAATGTCGGTATCATTGCAAGAGATCTTGGCGGCGGCGGGCATGCTACGGCTGCCAGCGCAACCATTCAGGATATGACCATTATCGAGGCTGAAGACAAGCTTATCCAGACTCTCCACCGGCATATTAAACCGCAGCCGATCGCCAAAGAGATGATGTCGCACCCGGCCATCACCATTCCGGCCCATGCAACCATTGATCATGCAAAGGATCTGCTGACCCGCTATAATGTCACGGCCATGCCGGTAACCGGCTCTGAATTCAGTGATGAATCTGCCGAACATGAAAAGGCCATCAGCGGAATCATCTCCAGAATGGTAATTGAAAAAGCCATTCACCATAACCTTGGTCATTTGCCGGTGAGTGAATACATGACCTCCGATATCAGTACTCTTTCTATGAATGCCACCTTATCTGACATTCAGGAGCTGATAATCGAACATCATCAGAGACTTATCCCGATCATTCATGAAGGCAGACTCGCCGGCGTTATCACCAGAACCGACCTGCTCAACAGGCTCATTAATGATCCGACCCACCTGCCCACTGAGCACCTTGATGAAGCCGACTATCCGTCGCTTGAAAAGACCCGCAATCTCACCAACGTGATCACCGAGTCTCTGAGCAGAAGCCTGATCGACCTGTTTCGTACAGCCGGGGAAGTTGCCGCAAAACTCTCCTATGATGCATACGCGGTTGGCGGCATAGTACGCGATCTGCTGCTGAAAAAGAGCAACCTCGACCTTGATATCGTGGTTGAGGGTGACGGAATCCGTTTCGCCCAGGTGCTCGCTAAAGAACTGGGCGGCAAAGTGGTTACCCACGAAAGATTTTCAACTGCTATGGTGGTCCTGAAAGACGGCTTTAAAATTGATGTCGCCACTGCCCGTCTTGAATATTATGAATATCCTGCAGCCCTTCCCACCGTTGAACTTTCATCAATCAAGCTTGACCTTTATCGGAGGGATTTTACCATCAACGCCATGGCAATCCATCTGAATCCCAAGCAGTTCGGCAACCTGATCGATTTTTTCAACTGCCAGAATGACCTGAAACATAAGGTCATAAAAGTGCTGCACAATCTCAGTTTTGTTGAAGACCCGACCAGAATTTTCAGGGCTATCCGCCTAGAACAGCGCATGGGCTTTCTTATTTCACGTCATACTAGGAAACTGATTCGAAGCGCCGTCGATTTAAAGCTATTCGGAAAATCGGACAATCCACGTTTCTTTACCGAACTGCAGATCATTCTCTCTGAAGAAAATCCGATTCCAGCGATCCTGCGTATGGCAGAATTTAACCTGTACCAGTTTCTCTGGCCTGATCTGAAACCTTCGATTAAAGTCGATGACCGATTCAGTGAAACATTGAATCAGGCGTTAAGTGCAGTCAACTGGTTCAAACTTTCCTATCTTGAGGAAAACTGTGAAAACTGGATGGTCTACCTGCTGACGATCATGTCCCGATCCGGACTAAGCGAGTTGAAGAATTTCTGTCTTCGCTTCTCCGTATCCGAAAAGCTGACAACCACGCTGCTCGGTTCCAAGAAAGAAGTTGATCATATTGCCGCCTACTTCTCAAAAGATATGCGACTGACAAATAGCAAGAAATATGCATTATTTTCAGAGATTGAAACCGAAGGCCTGCTTTACCTGATGGCCATTACCACCTGCCAGGACGTACGCATGTCCGTTTCTTCCTACTTTACCACGCTCAAATCCATGCAACCACTTTTAAGCGGAAAAGAGCTGATCGAGATGGGCTACAAACCCGGACCACAGTTCAGGGAAATCCTGGAGATGCTGAAATTCGCAAGAATGGATGGCCTGACAGAGAGCATTGATCAGGAACTCGATCTTCTGAAAAAACACTACCCGCTGCCCCGCAGTTGAGATTGCACTCTCCCAATCCGTGGTTACTCTTTATCCATTATTTTGAACTTTTTATATATTGAAGGAACGTAATGAATTTTAATATTGCAGATCTTGTTATTCAAATCCCGGTTCTTTTACTGGCACTCACCGCTCACGAATTCGCCCATGGCTATGTAGCTTACCGACTCGGTGACCCGACCGCAAAATCTCTCGGTCGGCTCACCATGAACCCGCTGAAACACCTTGACCCTCTTGGAACGCTGGCCTTTATTTTCATCAAGTTCGGATGGGCCAAACCGGTACCGGTTGACCCGAGATATTTTCGCAACCCCAGACAGGATATGCTTTATGTTGCCCTTGCCGGACCGGCAACAAACCTCGCACTGGCAATAATCTGCGCTATTCTGGTAAAATTGATTCTCTTTATTGAACCGTCTCTACCACACAATCTGGTAACAACCATTGTCTATCCGTTCAAGATCTGTCTGGTCTACAGCGTCTGGATCAACGTTCTGCTCTGTATTTTTAATTTCCTGCCTATTCCACCGCTCGACGGCAGCAGGATTCTGATGGGCCTGCTGCCTCACAATATGGCTGCTCAGTATGCTCAATTAGAACGATACAGTTTTGTTATTATCCTGATTCTCTTATTTACCGGTATCATTTCAAAAATCATCATGCCGATCATAAAAACCATTACATACTTTCTGCTCGGTTGATTGAATCCTCAAAAAAGCAAAAAAAAAATCCCGTCACCTGAAAAGGTGGCGGGATTTTTTTATTCAACCGATTACCAGTAGGTTAGAAGCTATACTGTACACCTGCACTCAGCAAAAATGCACTAGAGTTAGAAAACTCACCGTTAAGGGTGCCGTTATTCACGTCACGATCTTCCTTATAGTCATACAGTGCACTCACACCAACTTCCAGATTCTCTGCAACCTCCATCCGCGCACCGACTGAGAAGAGGTATGCGTCTGAGTCAGGAAGAATAAAGTCAAGAGAGCTGTCCGAGATAGGATTCTCATCGTAGGCAAAACCGCAGAGCAGATCCAGTTTCTCGTTCATGGCGTAAGTCAAACCGATACGATACGCATTGGAGTCATCCCAGCTTTTCTGACGCGGAAAGCTGAAAACACCGCCCCAGAATGCATCTGCCTGGTCAAAGCTTACGTCCATCGAATCGTATTCAGACCAGAAGGTTCTGTCCCAGGTAAGTTCCACAGTCAACTTGTCGAAAGTGTATGCACCGGAAACAGCAAGAACTGCAGGAGCAGGAAACGAATCGGATTCCATTCCTGTATTCATTGCCACCGCACCGTTTCCTGCCATTACGTACCCGTCACCATCCAGACTGATATCAATATTCGATCTGTAGGTTACCGAGATATTGGACTCTTCGGTTGGCTTGATGGAAAGAGCAGCATTCCATCCCCAGTCGATCGAGTCTGCATCAAGAGAGATATAGGCATCCGGCGCGGCATTCATAACAGCTTCAGCCTTGCTGTAAAGCATGCGGACGCCCGCGGCAACGGAGACCATATCACTGATCTTGTATGAAACGGTAGGGTTGATATCAAAGGTCTCCAGCTCAAACTTCTCGGCAAACTTTTGCGGAAAAGCATCATGCCATCTCTTGGCAAGACCGTAAGGAGTGGTAACGGAAAAACCGAAGCGAAGTCCACTGTAATCAGGCGATACAGCAAAAATGGTCGGAAGAAGAAAATTTTCACTTTCAGAAGTACCGTCCATATACGGAGAACGGTTGTCTTCATAATCCACAGCTGTAAGGTGGATGTAGGTAAGATCGCCCTCTACCATCCATTTATTCTCAAGCCATGACATGTTCGCAGGGTTGAAATAGGTGGTATCGGCGTTGGTCGCAGAAGCGATGTTCGCTCCGGCCTTACCGGTTGAATCAATGGACTGCTCCGGAATACGATAACCGGAACCGTAAGCAGTGCCGGCCACAAACAGGCCTGCCAGTGCAGCAGCAGAAATAATTTTTTTCATTATTCTCCCCTCAGAAAATAAAGTAATACGCTCTCAACGCATTACCAGAAGTTGAAGACCGAAACCGCTATTCCCATTGACGGTCAGGGTCGTCAGGTTAGGCTACCCGATCATTGCGTGACCTACGTAGAGGTATCGCTTAATTTTGTGAGTAGCAGTTTTAATGAAAGGTTCCCGCCTTTCATATATTTTATTTATCCTTGAAGCTGTTGAAAGCTGCTCATTGAGACTCTTTCGCATATCTTCAAGCATTGTTTCAAGAATCTGACAACGTTCGGTCCTGGTTCTTCCCTCAGTGAGTTCATCAATCACCTCATAGTCAGGATAAATCCAGGCATCCAGCCGACCGTTGTTTTCAAGAACCAGACTCTCAACCACCCAGGTCTGGGTGTTGAGTTTATGTTCAATGGCCTCAGGATACACATTCTCACCGTTAGCCATGACGATCACATTCTTCAGACGTCCTTTGATGTGCAGATTGCCCTTCTCATCGAGCATGCCCAGATCACCGGTTGCCAGCCAGCCATCGGCAGTCAGTGCCTCGGCAGTTGCTTCGGCATCATCATGATATCCGCTCATAATATTCGGCCCGCAGGCAAAGATTTCACCAACCCCGGTTTCAGGATCCTGCGATTCGATGCGAATCTGCACACCCGGCAGCGGCTTGCCGGTTGAGCCCACAACTATAGATTTATCGCCGGCAGGTCCTCCTGCCAAGAGAGGCGAAGACTCGGTCATACCATACCCTACCAGGTAGGGAAATTCAGCATCATGAAGAAACTTTTCAACTTCAGGATTCAGTGCTGCCCCACCAATACCCATCAGTTTGAGATTGCCGCCGAAAAACTCTTTCAGTTTCTGCCCGCTCTTTTTGTAGATAAACCTGCGCCCAATTCCAACCTTTGTAATAAACGACAGTACAGCACTTGACTCAATTTTCGGCAGAACTCTCTTTTTATAAATTTTCTCCATCACCAGCGGAACAGCAAAAATCACATACGGTTTTTCATGCTGACAGAACTTCTGCAGAATGGCCGGAGTCGGCGTTTTGCCCGCATAGGCTATTTTTGCTCCGAAAAGAAGCGGGAGAACAAAACCGCAGGTAAATTCGTAGGTATGAGAAATCGGCAAAATAGAAAGAAAGACAGCGCCTGCCGGAACATCAAGCAAACCTGATGCTGCATAAGCATTGGAAGTAAGATTCTTATGACTCAGCATCACCGCCTTGGAGTAACCGGAAGTTCCTGAGGTGTATAAAATAGCAGCTGTGTCATCTTCTCCCACATCGGGGAAACTGATATCATCTGATTTAATATCTTTTGCCCATGTGGATAATGCCCGCTCAAGGTATCCCGAATAGGGACTGACGTTAATCACACCGGTCTGACCGTCATAATCATCCATTGTGATGACCGGAATATTTAATTCCGCACTGAATTCATACAATTTTTCAAGCTGGCGCTGAGTTGTAAATATCGCCTTCGCTTTCATCTCATGAAGGATATGATGAACATCCGCTTCCGGAAGATCAGGCAGAATCGGCACAACGACAGCACCCATACGTACGGCAGCCAGATAGGCCACACCCCAGCGATCTGAGTTTTCAGCCAGTATGGCAACCCGGTCACCTTTTTCGAGTTTTTCATACTGATTCAGATAGTGAGCCATTGCAAGAACACGCAGATACAGTTCCTCATAGGTAATAGCCTCTTCCATGGCCATGCCTATGGCTTTCAAGTCACTGTACTTCTCCCGGCTTGAGTCCAAAATGTAGTTCAGGGTCATTCTAACATTTGTTCCGCCAGTCATTCTTCTCCTCTCCCGACACGCTATATACCTTCACTTCCAGGCACTTATACCTGATCGTGACATATTTTACTCTTTTGTTATATTAATTGGACGATACTACACAATCACCATGTGCAGGTCAATCAAGAACCTTCTCTGATTGTTGTGAAAATCGTATGGTAAACACCTCCGGCTATGCTTTCAAGCACCTCATCCAGACAAGACTCAAAAAAAATTCTCGAAACAGAGCGGGGACCACGGTATAAGATATAGAAGCGTCGATTAATCAGGCTGTTATCTTTCATTCACCATCAACTCTGCCGGTGTCTCCATGATGTCGAGTTTTTTCCTGTCCTGCCTGCTGCTTCTTCCAACCGCACTGCTCTCGGCAGGGACACCACACATAAAAAACGGTCCCATATATATTGCTGCCGTTGGTGACAGTCTCACCGAAGGTTTCGGCGTAAATTCCTGCAACTCCTATCCGGCTCTTCTCGAGAAAGAACTCAAACAGGAAAAGTACGACTGCATTGTCCAGAATTACGGGATCAGCGGAGAAGTAAGCAGTCAGACACTGATAAGGCTTCACACCATATTACTGACTAAGCCCGATCTTCTGATCCTTGAAATTGGTATTAACGATGCTCTGAATGAGATCCCCATAGAGACCATCAGATCAAACATCTCCAGGATTATCGAGCACGCCAAAGCAGAAAAGGTCGAGGTCATTCTCATCGGAGTCAAAACCATCTGGTCATGGGACAGAAAGTATGCCAATGACTTCAACACACTCTTCCGGGAAATTGCCGAGCAATATAAACTCCCGCTCATTCCATCGATGCTTGAAGGCGTTGCAGCCATACCTGCAATGACCCTGCCGGACACCATCCATCCGAATGAAGAGGGATATAGGCAAGTTCTTAATAATGTGCTGCCGACCATAAAACTATGGCTGGACAATTACTTTTCAGGATTAGCTTCGGGGTCAGACTCATCATCCCCGCGATAAAGCTCGATAGCTCCTTTTAATAGAAACAGTATTGCAAGGATCGGCGCAAACTGTCCGAGCAGACCTGCAAATACCTGATCGCCTCCTTTCAGGAACCAGTCTGGGCCATACTTCAGTCCATAATAAACTGTAAAGGCCAGGATAACATAAGCCCACCACGGAAAAAGTCTTTTAGATGGTTTGGCGTCAGTTTTCAAAACAGCTCCATCAGCGGGTAGTAACCAGCGGCAGCATTGATAACATTAGGCCATGCTTGGACAATTTCACTCCTGCAAGCTGATTGTCTATCACCACTGTTTTGTTGCTTGCCTGAGCCACGATCGGTTTCAATCGATCAAGAGTTATGGGGAATTCACGGCCATTTAACAGGGTGAGAATAGTTTTGCTGAGTTCTGTCTGCTGGTTGCCGTCAGTAGGTTGAAAATCGGTTACTGTCGGTCTGATATAGAGGGTCTGAGTGGCGGCATCAAAACGAACGACACCGGTACAAAAGAAATCAAGATCAATATTACCAACCTTCAACCTGATCTGATGTCCGGCAAGTTCAGTGGAAAGCTCCATATTTCTTCCGGCAAGAACGATATTGCAGGAAATGCGCTGATCATCAAACTGCAGTTTATCAATGTTAACAACAGTAATCTCGCCGTTAAGAGCTCCGGAATCGGTATCAATTCTTATTGGCAGAGCCTGATGAATGACATCAGCCAGAATCACCCGGGGAATATTCAGCGTCATATATTCCTGCTCCGGAGTTTTCGGTGTTGCTGCTACCCCATTTTCAACCAGCATCAGTGCTGCCACACAGAGGATACAAAAAGTTTTCGCCATGTATTTAAATGATCTGCTCATAACTGTTCCTTGAGATTTTGACGGGAACGACAGTGCAAGATGCCAGTCAGCCAGAAAATTGCTGTCATCAGCAGGCCCACTATCGATGCCCAGTTTCTAAATGTTCCGTGATGGTAGTATGTTACTGCATGAAAAACATCAGGAGCACTAAAATACCCTTCCATGGAATAAATACCGGATTGCTGAGGGACCGCGCCCTCTACAGTAAAACTTTCACCGGATCCCAAACTGATTTTCTGTGTATTGACATCATAATCATCACGGTCAATCAGCAGTTTCTTCCCTGTCCTGTGCTCCTTATCTTTTAGGGTATGAATAAAGTGCACATCTTCCTTCTCCGCCTGTTTAACAAACAGCAGAGGCCCTGCAAAATAGCACGCCAGAAGCATCGCTGCAATAATCATCCGTAATGGTTTCGATGTAAAACGGGCAGGACAGGATGAAAACTCCTGCTGCCAGCGCCAGACAAAATAAAGTCCCCCGAAACAGCTCAAACCAAGATACACAGGATGTTCCGGCCAGAACCAGCCGAAATTTATCAGCTTCCAGTCAAATGGTGCAAAAAGATGAACACCGTTGCCCCATTTAATCTGTGTCGCATCCAAAAGCAGATGAGCAAGAGAATTTCCGGCAAGAACGGAGAAAATCATCATCCGCTGCTTCATCGTCAGGGCAAAAACTGCCGATAAGATGACACAGAAAAACAGAGATGCCTGAACAGCGCAGTAGAGTTTGAGATCGTGGATTGGGAACAGAGAAAATTTTTTCAGCAGCCTGAATGTTATCCACGGGATATCGGGAATAATGCAGCCCACCGCCACCCACTGAAACGGAATCTTCGGCACCAGCGATCGCGTCAGCGGTCCCTGCAGGGCAATATGACAAAGTGTATTGGGCAAGACAGGTATCTCTATTAATTTGTCCGTAAAATCAGTAATATTGAAACAAAACTGTTCCATTTTACCATCATCCCCGTTAATCTCTACTGAAAAAAAGGAATTCCTAAACTAAACGCCCATCATGCAGGCCAGACCACTTACCTTAACAGTTGCCGCCGACTGCACACTGCTCGGCATCAGCCGCGATCTCGAAGAAGCGATCAAAGCAAGGCTTACCATCGATAACCCGAAGTATATTGCTGCAAAAAAATTCGGCCGCTGGATCGGTAAACAGCTCAAACCGCAGCTCCAATATTACGAAGTTGTTCCCCACGGCATCCGTTTCCCGCGCGGCTTTTCAAATCAGTCTGTTCTGCTCAGCAGACAATATATGGGCATAGATCCTGAAATCATCGATAACCGACGCCTGCTTGAACCTGTAGGCTTTAATTTTCAAGGTTCCCTCCGGCCCTATCAGCAGCTTGCCGTGGATACTGCTGCATCAAGATCTTTCGGGGTTCTGGAAGCAGGAACCGGAAGCGGCAAAACCGTTATGGCCCTTTCAATTATTGCCCGCAGGGCGCAACCGACTCTGGTGGTTGTTCACACTAAGGAACTTCTCTACCAATGGCGGGAAAGGGCTGAAGAATTTCTCGGCTGTGAAACAGGTCTTATCGGAGATGGAAAATTCGATATCAAGCCGATCACCGTCGGTATTGTCAACACAGCCAGAAAGAGAGTGGATGAACTCATAGAACATTTCGGTCATCTGGTCATCGATGAATGTCACCGGGTCCCGGCCGCACTGTTCACCGATGTGGTCTCCCATTTTGACTGTCATTATCTGCTCGGTCTTTCTGCCACAGCCTTTCGCAACGATGACGGCCTGACAAAACTCATTTATTATTTCATGGGTGATCGAATCCATCAGGTTGACCAGACCGAACTCAAAGAAACCGGAGCAGTGGTAAAACCCAAGGTTCTCCGCAAGGCAACATCGTTCGATTACAATTACAGGGGGGATTATCAGGCACTGATCAAGGCGCTGACCAAACATCAGGGACGTAATCTGGCAATCATCAACGATATAGAAACACAGGTGAAGCGTGATGCCGACGGCACGGCCCTTGTCGTCTCGGACCGGCTCAGTCACTGTCAGCTTTTTCAAGAGCATCTGCAGAAAAGAGGTCTGCAGGTTGAGCTGCTCACCGGCCAGACACCGCCCGATCAGCGCAGTGAAATAGTAAAACGGGTCCAGGACGGAGAAGTACAGGTCCTCATCGCAACCCTGCAGCTGATCAGTGAGGGATTTGACTGTCCCGGCCTTTCTTCTCTTTTTCTCACCACCCCCATCACCTTTGAAGGACGCCTGCTTCAGGTCATAGGCCGTATCATGCGCCCAGCCAAAAACAAGCAGGCAGTTGTCTATGATTATGTCGACGATACTATCCCGCCGTTGAGGCGTTCGGCAAAGACCCGGCTCCAGGTATTGAGCAACCTGTAAGACAGAAAAACATCTACTGTTTGCAAAACCTGAAAATAAGGTGTATATTTGTAAATTTTCAATAGCACCAATTAAATGGTGGCCACTATCAGTCCGGCTTTTCTGCACTTCTCGAAAGGAGGTGCTTTTTTTATTTCTTCAAACAATATTCCTGATTTCAGGTACAACATACGATTATGGAAAAGAACAAGATTCGCAACGTGGCAATTATTGCCCACGTTGACCACGGCAAAACAACACTGGTTGACCAGCTCTTCAGAACTTCCGGCATGTTCCGGGAGAACCAGGAAGTCGCAGAAAGATTAATGGACTCCATGGATCTTGAAAGAGAGCGCGGAATTACCATTACCGCGAAAAACGGCTCCTACCAGTTCCACGATTACTGGATCAACATCATCGATACCCCCGGCCACGCCGATTTCGGCGGACAGGTTGAGAGGGTTCTTCGTATGGCTGACGGCGCCCTTCTACTGGTTGATGCCCAGGAAGGCCCAATGCCGCAGACTTATTTTGTTCTGAAAAAGGCACTGGAAAATCACCTGCCTGTTATTGTTGTCATTAATAAAATCGACAAACCGGCGGCCCGTTGCGACTGGGTAGTTGACCAGGTTTTTGATCTTTTTGTCAAACTGAATGCTCCTGACGATATCCTCGATTTCCAGGTGGTCTATGCTTCTGCCAAAGAAGGATATGCCATGGAAAATGCCGATGACGACAAAACCCAGCATATGAACATGCATGTCATTTCACAGAAAATCATCGATCACATCCCTGCACCGCAGGGCTCGGTTGACGAACCTCTGCAGATGCAGGTAGGCACCATTGACTACTCCCCTTATCTTGGCAGACTCGGTATCGGCAAGGTGGTCAACGGCACCATGTCAATCAACCAGCCGATCGTGGTTGCAAGAAGGGATGGTTCCATCAAGCCTATCCGGATTTCAAAGATCTTCCGTTTCAGAGCTGACGGCAAAGAGCCTGTAGAATCTGCATCAACCGGCGAGATTGTTGCCGTGGCTGGTATGGAGGATGTTACTGTCGGCGTTACCTTTACCGATGAAAAAGATCCGCGCCCATTGCCGCTGATCACCATCGACCCGCCGACCATCACCATGAACTTTTTGCCCAATGACAGTCCGTTTGCCGGCAAAGAAGGCAAGTTTGTTACATCCCGACATATTGAAGAGCGTCTCAGCCGCGAGATACTCGCAGACGTTGCTCTGCAGTTTGAGAATCTCACTGACGCTGTCGGTTTTAAAGTATCAGGTCGCGGCGAACTTCACCTCTCCATTCTCATTGAGAAGATGCGTCGTGAAGGGTATGAGTTTCAGGTAACCCGTCCTCAGGTTATCTTCAAAGAAGAAGACGGACAGACCCTCGAACCATACGAACGCCTCACCATCGATGTCGATGAAAAATATCAGGGTGCTGTCATTGAGAAAATCGGCATGCTCAAAGGCCAGATGGAAGAAATGGGCAACGAAAACGGGATGACCAGAATGGTCTTCAACATTCCGACCCGAGGTCTGCTCGGTTATCGTTCACAGTTCATGACCGACACCAAGGGTATGGGCCTGATGAACTATGTCTTTTCTGAATACGGTCCATATGCCGGCGATATCACCAACCGGACCAACGGTGTACTGGTTGTTAAAGAGCCATGTACCGCTGTTGCCTATGCCCTTTTCAATCTTCAGGAACGCGGCAAACTCTTCATTGAACCCGGTGTTCCTCTTTATGCGGGACAGATCATCGGCGAAAACGCCCGGACAGCTGACATGATTGTCAACCCGGGTAAGGGCAAGAAACTGACCAACGTCCGCGCATCCGGCTCAGACGATGCCGTCATTCTTACTCCGGCCATCCTCATGAGCCTTGAAGAACAGATTGCCTATATCAACGATGACGAGCTGGTAGAAGTTACACCGGAATCTATCCGGCTGAGAAAACGTCCCGGCGTACGGGTCAGGGGGTAAAATCTGCTGATGCATTTCTGCTGTTCATGCTTATTCTTTTCCGGTAAGCATGAACAAGGAGTAACCATAATCAGGAGGGTAACTTGGCAGAAATCGTTTTATTGGCCGTCTCATTTCTTGTCGGCATCACCATCTTCATAGTTGGCGTAAAAAAATTGCAGATAGACTGCATCCCCTGAGTGATGACGTATGGATCCATAGGTATGGGTCTTCTCATCTTCTGGGGATTGCGTTCACTCTTTTTCTGATGAAGGCTCAACTCCTTCTCTCACCCGTCTCTTTATACCTTATATAATCAGCCAGAATCTCGGCATGATCAAAGACCAGCTTCGGCAAGTGATCCAGCGTAAAAAGAGCGGCACCCTTTGCATCATCACCAGCAAGCGGAACACCTTCACCAGCTGCAGTGAACACCGTGGTCACAGTATGCTGGCGTGCATCCCTTGCCGGGTCGGAGTAACACCTGAACTGCAGCAGATTTTTGACATCAAGTCCGGTTTCTTCTTTTGCCTCTCTTAGAGCCGCTTTTTCAAGCGACTCACCATAATCGACAAAACCACCGGGAAGAGCCCAGCCGTAAGGCGGATTCTTTCTCTCAATCAGGACAATTTTCTCATCGATATCAATGATAATATCAACGGTGGGAACAGGATTTCTATACACCTTTATTTCAGTATTACAATTGGGACATTTCACAGTAACAATCCTTACAGCAGCAATAGTTCACGTATGTGATCCCAGTCTCTTACACTGGTAAAATTGTGTCTTGCACGATTCCACGGCTGCTCGAAGACAAAGGGGGTTATGTTTTCTTCGGCCAGCCGGTGACAGGTCTCGGCCCGGTCATCGACAAAATATTTCAAGCCGAGATCGTGGATATACCGGCTTTTCTCATCCGGATGCCCGGCAGCAATAAGGTTGAGCTGACCGTTGACTTCAGCCGAGAAATATTGTTCAAACCATGCCTGCATGGGTTCAAGCAAGGGCCTGGCAGTAATCACATTCACTCTGCCAACTGCGGCCATGTCCTCGATGGTCTGCTTTGCTCCGGGCAGTGGTTTCAAACCGGTTGCCAGCGAATCATGCAGGATATCACTGAAAATTTTATGAATGATGGTCACCGGCATCTCGATAGAACCTTCCACATCAAAGGAGGTGATATCTTCGAGCCTGAATGAACAGTATTCGTATTCCTCACAGGCCATACGAACAAAATTTTCTCCGGTGTCAGCAATAACACCATCAAAATCAAAACCTATCTTCTCTATTGGAATGCGCATTACATCACTTACCGTACGACATTTCTATTTTTTTAACCTTATCAACGATCATTGAATTGACCGGAGTCCCGATTCCAAGACGGACACCTTCAGAGACAATCACACCATTGATACTGTCAATTTCAGTCCGACGTTTTTTTCTCACATCCTGCAGCATCGAAGATATATTTTCAGATGTTCTACGGCATATATCATGACAAAACTGCCGGGGGGCTATGTCAAATAACACCCCGTTTTCTTTGGCCACCAGAGTCGCCTCCTCCACAGCTTCATCCATCAATTTCTGCAATGATTCATCAAGTATCAAGTCGCCATTGGGGCACCCGTTGATGGCGGTAAGACCGTTAATCCCGACATTGACCATAAGTTTTGCCCACAGTCGGTCAAGGATATCATCAACCTGCTGCACAAGCAGACCGGATCGTTCAAGATTTTCAGCCAGCAACTGCAGGCGGTCTCCTGCAGCAGAATCAACAGCGGGATAACCGAAAAAAGTTTCACCGACACCTGCATGAATTACTTTTCCCGGGGCTGTCAGGTTGGCCCCTTCAGAGGTAGTACCAAAGACCGGAATCCCCTTTTCCAGTTCAGATTCATATCGCAGATGGCCGAGACCGTTTTGCAGGAAAATAACCAGCGTGTCATCTCTGATAAAGGACAGACAGGAATCGATACAATCTGCCAGATCATAGGATTTAACACAGAGCAGAACAGCATCAGCCTGGTGTATCGCAGAAGAACTGCTTCTCACCTCAACCACGGCATGACGCTCAGTTTCATCCTGCGTGCAGTAAATCCCCTGCCCGTTTAGTTGTTCAGACCGATCCCTGTTATAATCAAGCATCTGCAGGCTGTCCTGCTCACCAAGTCCTCTGGCAAGATAGAAAGTGAACAGACAACCTAGGGATCCCGGGCCAACCACTACGTAATGCATACGATTACTCGGTTACAATCTTGGCATCCTCAACGATGACGGTGTATTTATACCCATAGCCGAAATCCTTTTCGAAAGCGACAACCCCTTCCAGAGTCACAGGCTTTCCCTCTTCAACATTTTCCAGCGTAGTGACAACAAGATCATGGGTGTTCTGCATCGGATTTCCAGTACCGTCCTGTAAATGCACCCAGTTTTTGGCCATAATAGCCTCATTTACCTTTACTACCTGCCCATGAATCCGGACAGTCTTACCGGCAAGTTCTTTACCCTGGCTAAAGATTTCTTCAACAGTATAACCGTTCTGCCCGGCAGCCTTATCAACTTTGACAGATGTAAGCATCGGGGCAATGGCTCCCGCACTGCCATTTGGATTTGCAGCAAGAGCTGCTCCTTCACCAGCATTGTTTTCCTGGTTAACAGCGGCCTCAAATGAAGAGTCACTTTGAGGGGCAGCACTCGTTTCAGCGGCTTTCATCTTGGGAAGCTGATCAGCAAGCCCGGCTGAAAAAATGATGCTTTCAAAGGTTCTGTCCATGGACTTGCTATAAAATTTGCTCATGGTCATGCCCTGGACATAGGTAACAGCCTGCCCGACAGCTACTTCGCTTTCCGGAATAGCCACCCACTGTTTACCCATCTGGTTCTCAATCAGCATATATGTATAGCCGGCAGCATTCATTGTTTCTGTGACTTTTCCAGTCACTGTGCCGACATTCTGCTCCTGTGCAAAAGCATCGGAAGTCGAAATCGGTGTCTGCGGCAACGCTCCGATAAAAGAAAGTGCCAAAAATGAAGATGCTGCCAGCCATGCAAAATTTCTTACTCCCATAATTCTCATCTAACTCCTTATTGTATGTTGGCCGTATCGCATAGACCCTGCAGCTGCCTGCAGAACAATCACTGTCTGGGCTGCAACCGCTAGTTTTTCCATGGTTCGGACCGGTTTTGCTTCTGTATAATCAACCATATCATTTGGTGATGTTAACGATGTATCAATCACCTTCCGCCATACCCTGCTTTTACTGTTTTGCGGAATGGCAGGAATCTCAAATTCAACAACATTGTCACGATGCCCGTTCAGAAGAACGAAAAAATCGTCATCCCCCGTATTCTCCCCATGCAGAAGAAACCCAAGATGATGACAGTCTCCAGACCAGTCTTCAGAACCGACAGTCAGCGCCTGCCAGGTTATTTCTCCCAGCTGCGGCCTGAAGAATTCATCCCTTGTGAACACCGGATGCGACTTTCTTAATCGTATACATCCTTTAAAAAATCTCAAGAGTTCGCCATGTTTTTCGATAAAGCTCCAGTCAACCCAGCTTATCAGGTTATCCTGGCTCCATGAGTTATTATTCCCCTGCTGGGTTCTGCCGAACTCATCCCCCGCCGTTATCATCGGCACGCCCTGTGAAAACAAAAGCACCGCTGCAAAATTCTTCATCCTTTGCATCCGCAGGCGGATTATCTTCCTCTTGCTGCTCTTCCCTTCATCCCCGCTGTTCCAGCTGATATTATGATTATCGCCATCCCGGTTGTTTTCACCATTTGCCAGATTGTGTTTGTTCTCGTAACTGACCAGATCGCTGAGTGTAAATCCATCATGACTGGTAATAAAATTAATTGAGGCAAGCGGTCCGCGGCAGCTTGGTCCGTAAAGATCAGAACTGCCCGCTATACGGGTTGCAAGCTTGCTTACACTGTTTGAGTAACCTGCAAAAAATGCCCGCACATCATCACGAAACTTCCCGTTCCACTCTGCCCAGCGTCGGTCGGTGGAAAAGGACCCTACCTGATAGAGACCGGCTGCATCCCATGCTTCTGCAATAATCTTTGTATCGCGCAGGACCGGGTCTTCAGCAATCATCTCAATCATCGGCGGATTAGGCAGAACATTGCCCTCCTGATCCCGGCCTAGTATAGAAGCCAGATCAAACCTGAAACCATCAACGTGCATTTCCATTACCCAGTAACGAAGGGCATCACGAATGAGATCACGAACAACAGGATGATTACAGTTTAACGTGTTGCCGCAGCCCGAGAAGTTGAGATATTCATACTGCTCTTTATCGAGCAGGTAATAGACCGTGTTGTCGATACCTCTGAAACTACTGGTTACCCCATGGTATCCACCCTCACCGGAATGGTTAAAGACAATATCAAGAATAACCTCTATACCGGCCTGGTGAAAAGCCCGCACCATCTGTTTGAATTCGTTTATGTATTGTTTTTTATCAGCAGCATAGCCAGATTTAACACAGAAAAAAGAGACCGGATTATAACCCCAGAAATTCTTCAGCCGCACACCTGATTCCGGGTGAAAAAAGACGGTGTCGTTTTCATCAAATTCCGTCACCGGCATCAGCTCAACCGCTGTTACGCCAAGCTCTTTCAGATAAGGTATCTTCTCTGTAAGACCAAGAAAGGTTCCATTTGCCTTGACACCGGAACTCTTGTCAACAGTAAACCCTCTGACATGCAGCTCATAGATGATCGTTTTGGTCAGCGGGGTCTTTAAAGGACGGTCACCCTGCCAGTCAAAGTCACTATGAACTGCCAGACAGGCTGCAGACTGTCCAAAAGCCTTCGGTTCGCCCCAGCTGGCAGGAACCAGTTGAGGACAAAAAGGATCGAGCAGAATAATGTTCTGATCATAATATCTTCCATCCTTCTGCTCACCAGCCAGCCTGAAACCGTACACGAAGTCAGCAGGATCAAGATGCACAAAGATATGCCAGATATCACCTGTTTTATTCGTTTCCGGATCAAGCTCGATCTCAATCGGCTGTTCAGCACTTGCTTTTTCTACACTTTGCAAAACTAGCTTGACACTTTCAGCATGCCTGGAAAACAGGGCAAAGTTCACCCCGTTATCATGAACAGACGGTCCAAGAGGCAACGGAGTGCCTCTGCTTGCAAATTTTTTAACCTTGCCAATAGACATATTAGGAATAATTATTATTTTAATTAAAGAATAATTCACATATCGTTATTTATTTATCCGTTATCAATTATAGCAAGAGCTTAAAAACAAAAACAGCAAAAGCAGTTAAAAAAAGAGGATGTTGTTCTGGCTCTTTGATATCACAGAATATTTATGGAGGAACTATGGGTATGTTTCACAGCATTCAGGTAGGCGATCAGCAAATCAGCCCCATTGATTGGGAGATGAGTCCTGATCTCACCTTTGGCACTTTTGAGTCCTGGGGAGGCAGAGAGCGCGTACGTAATAACAGCGAACGGATTTATTATTTCTTTGTCGACAACTGGGGAGATACGCCGAAACTCTGCCTGATGGAGCGCGGGGTCAAACATGCAAAAATTGTTGCCACGGTAAAAGCCCCTCTGTCTATGATTAAAGATTGCGTTGAACACCAGGGAAAAGCTGCTCTTTTTGAAAGAAGTTATGCCATCAACGATGAAATTCGGGACTGGCTGATCGGCAACGTTCTTGACGGCGGCAACAGTTCTCTGATCATCCCGGAATATCAGCGGCAGGCAGTTGAAGATATGGGACCGGCACTGCCAAAAGCAAGCGCTGTAACCGGACAAATTGAAAGGACAATTCTGCCTTCAGAAGAGGCAATCATTAACGATGACCAGATAGAAGGCGTAATCAAACGATACAACTTCTTTGACAACGATCTTAACCCTGAAGGAAGATTTGACAACATCCTGGTCGACAATGGAGACAAAGCAACGGTTACCGACTTGAAAACCGGCCTGATGTGGCAGCGTAGCGGCCTGGACATTTCTTCGATCAGGACCATGCAGAAAGAGATCAAGGAGCTGAACCAGGAAGGTTTTGCAGGCTATAATGACTGGCGCCTGCCAACTTTGGAAGAGGCAATGTCGCTTCTGGAACCTGAAAAAAATAACAAATCCCTTTATCTGCACCCATGTTTTACTAAACTGCAGGCATTTGTCTTTGTCTCGGCACAAAGAAAACCTGGCGGATACTGGTTTGTTGATTTCAAACAGGGAAGAGCCTTCTGGTCTTCCGGAACCATCCCGGGCGGTTTCGGCAGACTTTGCAGAAAGATCGATTAACGAAACTGAAACTATCGTCTAAAAAAAACAGTTAACCACCTGTATATTCAAGGGAAATGACATGCATTTCCCTTGATTTTTTCTGAAGATACTCACTAAGCTCAGATCTTCATTTACGCCCTTGCCATCCAAGAAATTCTCTTGCTGTAGAATTTGCAGACGGTTGACCGACGATTTATAATTTATTGTTTTTAAATTTTCCGTGTTTGAGAAAATATACCGTTTCATCAATGACTTCTTCGTTTTTCATCATAAAGGGATGCGTGGTTTTCAATGCGATGAAATCCTTCATCCCTTCAACCTTGGTTGACTCTAAAGAGACCTTCCCATCATTTGGGTTGGGTAAAAAAGTTGACAGCAGAAGGTTAATGCTCTGAGTTCCGGCAATTATTCCCAGTTCAAAATTTACCGGTCCAAGAGATTTCGGGATACCATATGGATCTGTTCCAAGCTGCATACCCGCTGGGCCATTAAGGAACTTGAAGCCTGGAATATTTTTTAAATTATCGACTACCTCGCTTCCCTGATTCGGAGGTCCAAGCATCACAACACGACCAATATTGTTTTCCTTATGCCCGGATAGATAAAAGCGAACAAGAATTCCCCCGAGCGAATGGGTCACAAAATTTATCGTATGCAAGTTATTTTTCTCACATTCACTTAAACCCTTTGCAACTGTTAATACAGACAGCGTTTGTATAGAATATTTCCGGGAAGGGTAATCTATGTTCATGACAGCGTAGCCCTCTTTTTCGAGTCTTCTCTCCAGCTTATTCATTGAGCTAGAAGTTCTTGCGAGGCCGTGAAGTAAAACCACACATTCCTGTGAAAGTGCAGTTCCAGCAAAAAATAAAGAGAGAAAAAGAAAAAATGCTATGCGCATTGCTATTGTACCTTATGGGGTATAACGATTAGTTAAATATCCTATGTTTGTACGTTTAGACGGACTTAAGCGTATGTCAATAATCATTCATAACTTACTCCATTTTCGAAAGACATAGTGTGGCATGTCCCCTTTATTTTTATTGCAGATTGACATGAGTCTTTTTCTTTATTATTGATTTATCAACAATTGACTTGTCAACTTAACATGAGAGGACTAATGAACCAGCCAGAGATTGCAAAATTCGAACAGGAATCTCCTATAAAAAAAATATCGAGGCTGCATCGGCTCAATTTGAACAAGCTGGCACAACCTATGGCTGAAATCGGCTTGGCACGCGGAACGCTGCCCTTCCTAATGGAAGTACTTTGCTGCGATGGTCTTATCCAGCAGGACATAACACAGGCACTTTCTATTGATCCTGCCGCCACCGCACGTGCTCTCCAACAACTTGAACAAAGCGGCTTTGTCAATCGGACAGAGAACAAATACAATCGTCGTCAAAAGTGCGTGTATTCAACAGACAAAACCAAAGATATAAAAGATCGCATACTCGAAATACTCGAAGGACAAAGGGATAAGCTATTCGACGGATTCTCGGAAAAAGAGAAAACAGCCTTCCTCAATATGCTCGATCGTATGATCCTCAATATGTGCAATAAGTAACGTTTTACAATGAATACCTCTCACACCGGCACCACGATCAAATTCTTATCTCATGTTCCGATAGTAAAATGTTTACAGCTCATCTCAGGCCTGTTTTTCATGGCACTGGGCGTTTCACTGTCGGTGAAGGCCGATCTGGGTGTTTCGCCTATTTCATGCGTGCCCTACATCTACAGCCTTGTTCTCCCCTTTTCATTGGGAGAACTGACAATTTTCATGAATGGTATTTTCATACTGCTCCAGATCGCCATCTTACGAAAAAACTACCAATATATACAGCTGGTACAGTTCATTGCCGTGATCCTGCTGGGTTATTTTATTGACTTCACCCTTTTTCTTATCTCCGGAATTAATCCAACGACCTATTTCGGACAACTTGTCACGCTACTTAGCAGCTGCTCCTTAATCGCTCTTGGTGTCTTTCTTTTAGTTAAAGCAAATATCACATATATTCCGGGAGACGGCTTACTGGTTGTCATTACAAAGACTTTTAAAAAAGACTTTGGAAAAGTCAAAATATGCTTTGACAGTTCAATGGTTGTCATCGGCATCAGCAGTTCACTCATTTTCCTGCATAAATTGGTCGGAATAAGAGAAGGAACAGTTATTGCCGCACTCATTGTCGGCCTCCTGATCCAATTTTACGAAAAGGCAATACGAACCTTATCGAAATTACATGCCGTTGAAAAAACAGCTGAAACTTCTTGTATCCATCAACATCGCATCATCACTATTTCCCGTGAATATGGAAGCGGCGGACATGAAATTGGTCAATGTATCGCTAAAAAACTGGGCATACCATTTTATGACAAGGAACTGATCAACATTACAGCTGAGAAAAGCGGATTCACCAAAGAATATATTCTGGAAAACGAGCAAAAGATTGAAAACGCTCTTTTCCATGAACTCTACGCACAAAACTATGCCTATGTTAACGGCCAGTTACCGCCTTCAGACACTCTTTTTTTGATACAAAGCAAGATCATCCGCGACATAAGCAGCAAAGAATCATGTGTTATAGTTGGCCGGTGTGCAAACTTTATCCTTAAAGACAATCCCCTTTGCTTCAATGTGTTCGTTCATGCAAACAACGAATTCAGAAAATCAAGAATCATCGATAAATACAAGGGAAAGGAAACCTTTACAGACAAGGACCTTGAACAGGCAGACAGAAACCGTTCAAACTACTGCAGCAAATATACAGGGCAAGAGTGGAGAGACAGTAGCAACTATCACGTAACAATTGACAGTTCCCGCTATGCTATTGAGCAGATTGCAGATAACATTATATATCTGCTGCAAAACACATATAATGTCCCCTCAATTCACAGAACTTAACGACCAAAGTGCCAACATTTTATTTATCTGCAGAGAAATAGTGCTGATTTGCAGATGATTTTGGATTGTTCACATTTCGTGTGAGCAAATTCTCGACTGACGTCTTCCGCTGTTTTTTCCTTCAAAATCTGCTGATTGACGTGAAATATAGTTAAAATGTTTATTCTTTTGACGATTACCTCTGATGGAATATAATATAGATAACAAGCATGATTTTCCGGTGAGATACATGAAATGAAGAACTGTTTCGATTTCCTTTTTTAAAACAGTCTTTATGGAATACTTTTTTACAATGCAGTAGTCAGAATAACCCATTAGACCACTTATTGCGTAACTGCCCTTAGAAATAAGACGAGATTATGAAACAGGCCACGGATGTTTTAAAAACCTATGCTGAGATGCTCGTGGAATCTGCCGATGTTATGATTTACATCATCAATAAGAAAGGGGAAATTCTTTATGCCAATCAGGCTGCCTGCAGCAATCTCGGGTACTCCCTTGATGAGTTTACGGCAAAGAACGTTCTGGACTTTGATCCACTTTATCCACGAGACGAATTTGAGGAAGGCTGGAGAAGGTTGTGTGAACAAAAATCACTGAACCTGGCAGGGAAAAACACACGGCGTGATGGAACTGTGTTTCCATACCAGGCCACAGTATCACTAATAGAGGGCAGCAACGACTCTCTGGCAAGCTTGTTTGTATACGACGACACAGAACGAAGCAAAAAGGAGGAGCAGGCTCTCTTCAGAAACTTTATTTTTGAGAAAGCTGCTGTCGGGATTTACAAACTTGACGCAGCAGGGAAGATTGTTGATGTAAATGAAGAGGCTTGCAAAATGCTCGGCTACACGAGAAATGAACTCTGCGGCATGATGCTTGAAAAAATCGATTCCTCGCTAGATGCTACAACATATCATGATGAACATGATTGGGAAGAAGCCTTAAAGGCAGGAACCCTCACACTGGAAAGCATCCATATGCGTAAAGACGGCTCAACTATTCCGGTACGTGTCATCGCAAATTTTTTGAAGAACGATGGAAAATACTATGCCATATCTTGTGTTCAAGATATCTCAAAAGAAAAAAAAGAAGAGAAATTAAGACAGGAGCTTTCTGCCCGTGCACAGCATTTACAGCGGCTTGATTCGCTCGGCAAACTGGCTGGCGGTATTGCTCATGATTTTAATAATATTCTATCTGCCATATTGGGGTATTCTGAACTGGCAAGACGTACCCTAAATGATGATAAAGCGGTAAGAAACTTCATCGAACCAATTATTTTGGCAGGAAACAGAGCCAAGGATCTGGTGAAACAGATCCTTGTTTTCAGCCGTCAGCAAAATACAGAAAAAATCCCCACTGATCTGGCCCTGATTACCAGGGAAGCCCTGGATTTGATCAGAGCTACAATTCCGAAATCCATTGAAATAACTGAAAAGATTGAGCCGGATCTTGGAGTTATCCTGGCGGATTCAACCCATATGCATCAAGTTATTATGAACCTCTGTACAAATGCCTATCAGGCTATGAAAAACAAAAAAGGTTCAATAACAGTGGAAATCTGCCAGCAGACTATTACAGAAAAAGACATCGGTCTTTTTTCGGAATTTACCCCAGGATCATATATAAAACTGAGTATTGCCGATGATGGAACAGGTATGGATGAAGACATTCTTGAAAACATCTTCACACCGTATTTTTCCACCAAATTGCAGGAAGAAGGAACCGGTCTCGGTCTGTCGACAGTTCATGGAATTATAAAAGAGCATGGCGGAATAATAAAAGTTTACAGCGAGAAAGGTATTGGTTCAACTTTCAATATTTATCTGCCTGTGGATGATAATTATAATCAATATCTTCCTGATGTATCAGCCACAGACCTCCCCAAAGGCAATGAAACTATTCTGCTTGTGGATGATGAAGTCTTTATTCTCGATATCGAAAAAATGCTTCTGGAAGATCTAGGATATACCATCGAAACCAGAAACAGTCCGATTGATGGTCTGCAGGCATTTAAAGCAAATCCACAGAAATATGATCTTGTAATCAGCGATCTGACAATGCCGAAAATGCTGGGAACAATGTTTTCAGCGGCACTTAAAGAAATCAGGCCAGACGTTCCAATCATTCTCTGCAGTGGTTTCAGCAATGCCAAACAAAGGCAGCAGTTGAAGAAAATCGGCGTTCAGACCATTCTTATGAAACCAGTACCTTTAGTTGATCTTGCAAATACAGTAAGACAACACCTCGACAATGTTATCTCCGCTTAAAAATTGAATCCTTCCGCCTAGATTTCCTTTATATTTCTGCATAGCAAATTTGTCTTTTATCTCACCTCTTCAATTATCAATAATTGCTGGCTCAAGATCGAGAAATCCCCTATCCATCTAAAACAATCTACCTTTCAGCATCTTCCTGTTCCGTGAAAACAACTTTAGCAGGAAGTCTCTTAAAATGGATAGTTATCATTACAAATGCCCCGACAACTCATCATATAAACTCACAATTAATCATAAGATATAACGATGCTTTTAGTGTTGTTTATCTGAAATGCTTATTGGAATTTTTGCCCGATATAAAGCATCATTAAAGTTTTCAAAATGAACCGGATGGCTGATAAAAAAATGCGTGTGTTAAGCAGTTAGCTATGATTCTTTACACGACAACATATGCCGCAAAAAATAAGTCCTAGACTCATCCCTCTGTTATACAACAGGCGCAAGAGCTGACTTATGAAGAACTACACAATAACCGACAGAGTTTATCAACCTTTTGAGTTAACAGTAGTTGGAGATATCAGCCGGATTGTCAGCTCACTGCAGACGGACCAGTTCTGATATCATAAGCAAGACCAGGTGCAAGACATGTTGGCCACCGGATACATCCGCAAAATGTTGGAGCCCTGAACGCAGCAATTTTTTTTCTAAACAGAATTCATAAATTTACGTCGTCAAAAAGAGATAGAAAATGAAAGAAGAAACAGTAAACAGACTTCAGCAAATCAGTGAACAGAACCTTATCGATATTGAGCAGGCAAAAGAACAAGGCCGATCCGTCATTGGCTTTTATTGTCTTTATTCACCGATTGAAATGGCCGTTGCTGTCAATGCTATCCCGGTCCCCCTCTGTGGAACCCGTAACGATCCTATCCCTACTGCTGAAGAAAGTCTGCCGCGCAACCTCTGTCCGCTGATAAAAAGCAGTTATGGATATGGTGTCAGCGACACCTGCCCCTACTTCAGAGCTTCCGACATCATCATCGGGGATACCACTTGTGATGGCAAAAAGAAAATGTTTGAACTCATGGCTCATTTCAAACCTACCCATATTCTCGAACTCCCTCAGAGCCAGAATAATCCTATGGCTATAGACTTCTGGCGTGCAGAAATTGAAAATTTTAAATCTGTCATTGAAGAAACGACCGGCACAGACATCGATGATGACAAGCTCCGCGCAGCCATCAAACTGATGAACCGTGTGCGTAAGGCCCGCAAAGCACTGATGGACGTCAATAAAGTTAAGCCTGCCCCGATGAAAGGCTCAGAATTACTCGAAATTTTATTCCGTGTTGGTTTCATGGCCGAAAAGGAGCACGGGATATTGCTGATGGAGGAGTTGACCTCAGCTGCATTAAACAGCACCCTACACGACGATGAGGCCCCAAAAAGAAGTGCAAAACGCATTCTGCTTACCGGAGTGCCTGTCGGACTCGGCAGCGATAAGATTATACACATCGTTGAACAGCTCGGTTCGGATATAGTCGCCTTTGAAAACTGTTCCGGCTATAAACAGGCCTTTATCGTTGATGAAGACAAAGACCCTATTGAGGCCCTTGCCGAACAATATCTCGCCACCCCCTGCTCGGTTATGAGCCCGAATGAGGGACGCTTTGCCCTGCTCAAAGAGATGGTTGAAGAGTTCAGTATTGACGGGGTGATAGATCTCACCTGGCAGGGCTGCCACACCTATAACATCGAGGCCTATCTGGTCGATCAGATGCTGCAGGAGACCTTCGGCATCACTTCACTCCATCTTGAAACAGATTATTCTGAAAGCGACACGGAACAACTCAAGGTAAGAATTGAGGCCTATCTCGAGATGCTCTAGCCTCTCATGACCGCTAATACTTTGTTGCAATGGAGGAAAAGCATTCAGCAGAACCGGCAAAATATGTATCGATGGGGGGGCATGGCTCTTATGATATTGTATAGCCTTAGTCTGACAAGAGGCATGTATAGAGTCGGCCAGCTCTTCGGGAAAGAGGAGCATTTTTTTGGCCGCATTAATTTGGCGCTCTGATGACTGATTATCTTTTCACGTTTGTCTCCGTATTCATCAAGCTTGAAACTTGTCCCATCTCTTCTTCCTTATACCCATAAACCGCCTGCAAAGACATAGGAATTACCTATATCTTTAATTTAAAAAGCTGTTTTTAACTATTAGACATCTCACTGCATTTCATCTAATAGTTTTCATAATTTTCGCAATTTGTGGGTAATTCGGTGATGATTGGGCCGGTTCATTACAAACATAAAACAGGGAATTTTGAAACAGTGTTAAGTCTCCGTAATGTTTATAAGACTATAGGGCAAAAAGTTGTCGCTGAAAAGATCAGCCTTGAAGTCAAAAAAGGTGAGTTCATCGTTTTGCTTGGTCCATCTGGTTGCGGAAAAACAACACTGCTCCGTATGATATCCGGTCTTGATTTACAGACTGCTGGTGATATCTGGATAGACGGCCGACTCGTCAATCAGCTTTCGCCCGGGGACAGAGACGTGGCCATGGTCTTCCAAAATTACTCCTTATACATGCACATGTCGGTATGGGATAACCTTGCCTTTGGCCTCAAGATCCGTAAAACACCCAAAGATAAAATTTATAATCGGGTAAATGCGGTTCTTGATATCTTGCAAATTCAGACGCTTAGAGAAAGAAAACCGCATCAACTTTCTGGAGGGGAGAAACAGCGGGTTGCAATTGGCCGGGCACTGGTGCGAGATCCAAAACTTTATCTGTTTGATGAGCCTCTCAGTAATCTGGATGCCACCCTGCGAATGGAGTTGCGGGCAGAAATCAGTCAACTTCATCAACAATTCGGAACAACATCAATATATGTGACCCATGATCAAGTCGAGGCCATGAGTATGGCGGACAGACTGGTTGTGCTCAATGATGGGAAAATAATGGCGTTTGGAAAGACTGAGGACTTATACAATAATCCACAAAACATGTTTGTGGCAGGCTTCCTCGGCAATCCAGGAATGAACCTGTTGACAGCGCAATTATCTCATCAGGCTGATGATCCTGTGCTGTTATTTGCTGATAATGTTCTTCCTCTTCAATCAGTTGGAATCTATCTGGATGAACAATTGCGTTTTGCCGAGAAAGAGAGTGTAACGGTTGGTTTTCGACCTGAAGCAGTCGGTTTAACAGCGACCGGATCAGACGATATTCAAATACACGCACGGGTTCTTTTGGTAGAGCGACTTGGTTTTGAGACCCAGCTCATGGTTGAAAACAAGGTTGGAAAATTCCGTGTTAGGGTCAAGGAGAAAAATCGCTTTGAAATAGGTGCGAGAGTTGACTTGTATATTCCTCGGTCAGACTTCCGCTTTTTTAACAACCGTGATCAACAGATCATTCGACCGCTCCATAATTAGTAACAGGGCTTTCTAAAGATTTACCAAACCGCTTAAGGAATTTTCTTCATCCATGGTGGAGGAAGGAAAATATTTTTATGTATTCCATATAGTTTCGGGGGAAATAAATGAAATCTGCATTGCAACTCTTTTTGGTTAGCGTCATATGTTTTTTGACGACTGTCCCTGTGTGGGCGGAGGATAAACCTTTCGCAGGCACTGAACTGACGATTTTAATGATTGCCGGACATGATGTGGGATTAAAGACACGTCTTCCCGAATTCGAGCAGAAAACAGGTATAAAGGTCAATATCATTACCGTCAGCATGCCCGATTTATACGCAAAACTGGGTACCGAGTTCGCAACCGGCGGAAACTCATATGACGTAACAGAAATGATGTGGGCTGCAGCTCAGGGATATGCCAGAGGAGGGAATCTTTATGAGCTTGACCAGTTCATGACCAAATATCATGTGGATACCAAAAGCTATTCCAGTGTCTACGTTGATAATCATATGATCCAGTTTCCGCAGAAAGAAGGAAGCCCTGTTATCTGTTTACCCCACCAGGCAGATCTCCAGATTCTTGCTTATCGTGCAGATCTTTTTGAAAACGATCAATACAAGGCAGAATTTAAAAAATCTTACGGCTATGAGCTGGCTCCCCCGGCTTCGTACCCGGAGTTCATCGACATGGCAAAGTTCTTCACCCGTGATTTGAATGGAGATGGTGAAAACGACTTGTTTGGCACGGTTGTCATGGGGAAAAATTTCCCTTCTCTGGTGGGAGATATCACTTCCTATATCCGTGGCATGGGAGGAAACTGGCTTGATAAAAATAACCACCCGGTAATTGACTCAAAAGAATCTATCGCCGGAATTCAGCTGTACTACGATCTTTTTGACAAAGAAAAGGTAACCCCAAAAGGAGCTGCAACCTATTCATGGGGTGAGGAAGTCGCAGATTTTCAAAATGGCCGGATTGCCATGATGCAGATATGGCCCGGGGCTGTGGTCGCACTAGAGGATAAGCAGGCTTCAAAAGTTGCCGGAAAAATAAAATATAGCATAGTCCCCGGGAAAGCCCCTACAGTTGGCGGGTGGGCAGTGGCTATTCCGAAAACTGCAAAAAAGCCGGAAGCATCTTTTATATTTATGAATTGGCTTACATCTGAAAAAATCGCTTTAAGCAGAGCCCAGGAAACAGGATTTTCTACGGCAACCCAAGCATTATATGATGATCCTGTTATGTTGGAAAAATTCAGCTATCTTCCAGCTGTCAAAGCTAGCCTTCCTTACGGAAAAGGCTGGCCTCAAATAGGAGAATTTACTTCAATCTGGCAGATTGGCGCCCAGGAAATCTCACGAATTTTCTCAGGAGAACTGAGTGTTGAAGAAAGTGCCAAGAACATGCAGAAACAACTGGATCGATTAATGACTGATGGCGGATACTATTAGTCAAATAAGGGCGGCTTTTCATAGAAAGTCCTATCTTTTTTTTCTAGGACCTTCGCTGATTATAATGGGATCCTTGACCCTGTATCCCATGGTCTACGGAATCAAGCTTTCCCTGACCCGTTATAATCTGGTACGTCCATGGATACCCAAAACTTTCGTCGGGTTGAAAAATTTTACTGATTTTTTCTCTGATGAATACCTGGTGAAGTCACTTTGGGTAACCTTTAAATTCGCTATGGGGACGGTTGCCCTGCAGGTGTTTATTGGTCTTTTGGTTGCCCTTGTTCTGCATCAGATCCTTAAAAAAACAAGCCTGCTGCGTTTTATGGTCTTACTGCCGATGCTGATCGTTCCGGTAGTGACCGGCATAATATGGCGATTGATACTGAATGACACCTATGGTGTTTTAAATTGGATAATACAGTGGCTGGGAATTGCACCTCAACTCTGGCTGGGACCGGATCTTGCCCTTATTACGGTCATAATTGTGGAGACATGGGCATGGCTGCCTTTTTCGATACTATTGTTCAGCCTGGGGCTTTCATCTATCCCTGAACAATATTATGAAGCTGCAGCAATCGATGGTGCAGGACCGTGGAGAACATTTTTTACAATAACATTGCCCAATCTTCGCTGGACCTTGTTCATTGTACTTGTTTTTAAATTTAGTGATGCGCTTAAGGCATTTGACACAATTTATACCTTAACAGGCGGTGGACCAGGAATCGCGACCAGAGCCCTTGCGCTATATGTTCAAAACCGCGGCTTTACAGATTTTGAAATAGGATATGCCATGGCGCTGTCGATTCTGGTCCTGACGATATCATTCATCATTATCGGACCGTTTATTTCCAGACTGGATAAACAATATGAATAGATCTCGGCGTCTATCCACTAAACTCATATATGCTTTTATCCTGACCGTTTTCCTCGTCTGGTCTCTTTTCCCGCTGTTCTGGCTCGCAATAACTGCTTTGCGTCCAAATCTCGGTCCATTACAAATGGGAAATCCGTTTGTTTTTTCCCCCAGTCTGGATAATTTCTGCTCGGTTTTATCAGGAAAAAATCTCCTGCCGTATTTTCTCAACTCTCTTATAATCGGCCTTGTTGCCACTTTTCTTTCTTTGTTTTTTGGGGTTCTGGCGGCTTACGGCCTGGCCAGATTCAATTTCAGGGGACGGCGCCTTGCTTTACAATGGATTTTGTCCATCAGACTTCTTCCTCCGATCGGGTTTGTCGTTCCATTGTTTATCATGTTCAAGGCATTAAACATGCTGGATACCCCTGCGACCCTCATTATTGTTTACACTGCTTTTCTGCTGCCATTTTCAATATGGATGCTAACAACTACAATTCAGGAGATTCCGAAAGAATCTGAGGAAGCGGCACTGCTCGACGGCAACAATCATTTCCAGGTACTTATCAAGATAGTACTCCCCAGCCTCTGGCCAGCCATGGCAGCGGTGGCTCTTCTTAATATTGTTGCAGCCTGGAATGAGTTTTTATTTGCTCTGGTATTTACCAGTAAAAAGGCTGTAACCCTGCCGGTGGCAATAACCGCTTTTCTCGGCGACCGAGGAGTCTACTGGGGAGAAATTTCTGCTGCTGCGCTGCTTACCGCCATCGTTCCCGTTCTCCTTCTTCTCTTGGTGCACAAACAGCTCTATCGAGGCTTCGGTCATTGGGGAGTGAAATGACAAGGATCTTTCACGAACGT
The DNA here is from genome assembly GCA_003249645.1 of Desulfobulbaceae bacterium. Classification (GTDB taxonomy): domain Bacteria; phylum Desulfobacterota; class Desulfobulbia; order Desulfobulbales; family Desulfocapsaceae; genus SZUA-575. The sequence continues at coordinate 89,076 of QKIH01000007.1, forward strand.
TTAACCATTATAAAATGAGAACGCATTAATGATCTCTGAAACAAGAGTGCAGGCGGTATTCAATGGAAAAAAGCCTGACCGGGTACCGGTATTTAGTTTTGTAGGGGCGTATGCTGCCACCTTGGCAGGAATTCCACTTTATGAATATTACACAAACCCTGGTCTGGCAATTGAACTCCAATTAAAGGCCCGCGACCTTTTCGGTTACGATGACGGGACACATTATGGTTGGGCGGACTGGGGAGGCTGGGAGTTCGGCGGCGAAATTGCCTTTCCTAAAACCCGTAAAGAGGCATCACCAAGAACCAGTGCTAATGTAATAAATCATGTCTCGCAAGTTGACAGTCTGCCGGTTCCGGATCCGGTTTCGGCAGGTATGCTGCCGCTCATTGACAAATATAACCGGCAAAAAATTGCCATGGGTGAAAAGGCTGTTATCCAGGGAGGCTCAATCAGCCTATTGGCAGCCGGGATATTAGGTAAAACAAGACTACTGCGCTGGTATCTCCGTGAACCGTCTGCAGTAAAGGTTATTTATGATAAAGCTGCCGATTTTGTAATTGCTGCGGCCAGGGCAACCATCGACAGGTATGGTGCAGTTAACTGTTCAGTTGGCTTTACTGCTCCTATGGATACCAATGATCTTATCAGTGCTGATATATTTCATAAGTTTTGTTTTCCTGTTCAGGCCCGCGTAAATCGAGAAATCATGCAGATGGGCGTAGACAAATTCTCCATTCATTTATGCGGAAACCATAAGCATAATCTAAAACTATGGGCTGCCCTGCCATGGCCAAAAAGAATGCTGATCAGTCTTGGCCCGGAAACTGATCTAGTGCTTGCAGCAGAGACATTTGGGCATCGCCATGTTATTGCAGGTAATGTTTCGACTTCATTTCTTGCCTACGGTTCATATGAAGAAGTTTACAACAATACCGTGCAATGTATCGAGACCGGGAAAGATCTTCCAGGCGGTTTTATCGTAATGTCCGGTTGCGAAATGCCTGTACTGGCTCCACCTCTCAATGTTTTTGCCATGGTTCAGGCAGCAAAAGATGTTGGTGGATACGTATGACATCATTGGTGCTTAAGACTTTATTAAAAAGGTTTTTAAGCAAGAGGAGGGGGAGTGCAAGCCAATAACGTTCAAACAATATTGGACAACTGACCAACCCTTGCTGTGGTTGGTCAGTATTTTTCACCATTCTATAATGAAGTTGAGGCGTATTATCTGCCCTTCAGATAAGTTTTATTGGTCGCCATCCTCTTTCAAAACTGAGATCTCAACCCTTCTGTTTTTCCGACGCCCGTCCGCTGTTTCATTGTTTCCAATGGGATGTTGATTGCCCATCCCCTCAACCGCCATATTTGCCTCATCCACGCCAAGTTTTATCAGTTGTGCCTGGACAAGTGCTGCACGTTTTTCGGAGAGTTTGATGTTTTCATCGCTGTTCTGAAGCGATGCGATATAGCCTTCTATTTTTATTCGCACATTTGGATATTTTTTCAGCTCATTGGCAAATTGTGTAAGCACCTTGGCAGCCCCATCGGTGATTTCTGATGAGTTGGGTTTTGTTTCAAGGATAATTTTCCCATTTGTAAAAAGAGGTGAACTGCTCAAAAGTTCTTGCTGCATGGATCTCTCTTTATCGACAGCAGAAGGCTCTTCCGGCTTCTCCTGCACAACCGTTTGGGCAGAATCCTGAATGCCATCAGGTTCCTGTTGTGGCTGATCTGATGTAGTCGTATCTGGGGCTTGTGTTGTGCTGGCTGTTAATTCTTCCGTGGTACTTCCATCAGTTGCATTTTCACCGGCTATCGGCTGCTGAATCACCTCAGCAACAGGTTTGTCACTTGCATAGTCAACTTTTTCTTCTGTTACCTGTTGGACTGACGATGCTTCTTCGGTTGTACCGGCTGTTAATTCTTCCGTGGTACTTCCATCAGTTGCATTTTCACCGGCTATCGGCTGTTGAATTATTTCGACAACAGGTTTGTCACCTGCAGCGTCAACTTTCTCCTCATTTACCTCTTGGACTGACGGCACTTCTTTTGCTGTACCGGCTGTTAATTCTTCCGTGGTACTTCCATCAGTTGCATTTTCACCGGCAATCGGTTCCTGAATTGTTTCAACAACAGGTTCGTCATCTGCTACGTCAACTTTCTCTTCAATTGCCTGTTGGACTGACGGCAATTCTTCTTTAGTGCTGTCACCAAGTGCCGGAGCTTCCTGAGCAAGATCTGTCTGCCCGGCAGGTTCTTCTTTAGCCAGTTGTTCGTCCGGCACCACTGGAGTGGCTATGTTCGTTTCATCATCTGTTGGTACTGTTACAGCAGGCTCTGTTTGAGGCTCTTCACTTGCAATAATCTGGAGTTGTCCCATATTGATCGATACGTTTGCTTCCTGACTTCCCTCTGCTGCATCAGCTTCCGGTTCAACTTCGCTTGAATTTTCAACAGATGTTATATTTTGCGCAACAGGGCTGTTAGACAACTCCTCTTCATTTGTATCTGTGTTTGTCTGCGTCTGGGGAACAACTGTAACTGGCGCGGTGACCTGTGCAGGCTCCGTTTTCACTTCGTCAGGTCTTTGATCTGGTTTAACAGAATTGCTTTGCAGATCCTGCGCTGTCTCTTTTACCTGATTCCGCAGTTCAGGCTGCGTTATATACAGGACAGCTGCAAGAGCCAGAAAACAGCTGGTAATGAGAATAGCTCTGTTCGGACTGCGATTTTTTTTGGAAGGAGTCAAATTTCTAGCTTTTGCAGCAGGAGCTGTTTTTTGTTTTTTCATATCCGCTTGCTGCGAAGTGATCATGCGAAGCTGTAATGCAGCTTCCCGCACCAAAGATTCGGTAATCTTCTTTTTATCACGACGATGACCAAGAAGAAGCGACGTTTCACATAACAAGTTAACTTTTTTTACATTCCCCCCGGTAATGGAATGGATGTACTCTGTGGTAGGCGTATCAAAAAGTTTTAACGAACATCCGGCAGTTTTCAGCCTATGCTCAATGTATTCTTCTACCTGTGGTGCTGTCAGCGGTTCCACATGAACCTGGCTGATCAGCTTCTTTTTAAACGAGGCGCTGAGCGAGGCCTCAACAATGCTTACTGTTCTCGATTCGCCCACAAGCAAAACAGAAATGAGTCCGCTCCCGTCCTGTTGCAGATTGATAAGTTGTCGAATCTCATCAAGCAGCGGAACAGTAAGACGCTGAGCATTATCTACTATCAAGAGTGCTTGTTTGCCTTCTTCACGTATTTTCTTTAAAAAATTGGTCAATTGCAGCATAAATTCAACTTTTGAATTGAACTTTGCCGGGATAGAAAAGCCTGCAAGAATACGGCTGAACAGCAGCTTAGTTTCTTTTCCATCCAACTGGACAAGGCTATATTCACAATTTTTCTGCAGCCGATGAAGCAGCATGTCAACAAAGCTGCTTTTTCCGATGCCATCTTCTGCAGTGAGCATAAAGAGACCGTGATTCTCTTCAATTGCTGTTGCCAGATTTTCAAGTAGACGACGAAGGGATTCAGGTTGATAGTAGGAGGCAAGCCCGGTTTGTGGCTTAAAAGGATCAATACGTAAATTATAAAAAGTTTTATACATTGCAACTCTCAGATAAAGGGTCGAATTTTAGACGTTTTCCTGCCGCCGATATTCCTTCTTGTCAAGAACATGTCTGTCTCCCCACAGGCTGTCCAACTTTTACCAGATATTTAGCAATTTTAATGGCATACATGCCATTATTCATCAATAATGAAATTATTGTATCATTGATTTTATCTTCGCGCAAAATTACATTCAATTTCTTTTAGGAAATTGAATCAAATTTGTCATTTTCGTGCCAAAATGCTCTTTATATGAGAGTGACGAGTCTATTTTGGTATAAAAATCAGACGCTTTGCAGAAGAGGCTGGACGTGAAGAAGCAAGCAACGTTGTCTAATCGAATGTCAAAAGCGCAGCCGCCCCTCACAACTTAAGGCGTAGCTATGGTCCTGCGCAGCAGATGATCTGACCAAGGTCGTGGCAATTTTTAAACTGGTGAATAAAAACTTGGCCATATTATATCATGATGTTGCAGTCGGGATAAGAGGAAGGTTTTCATTTATCTTGGAGTAAAACATTGTATTATCCCTATAAAAAATCAGGAGAAAATTGTATAAGAAGAAAGGACTATTCTTTCATATGCAAATACTTCTGAACAAAGCATGA
>QKIH01000071.1 GCA_003249645.1 Desulfobulbaceae bacterium
ATAAACAGGGCTTTCTACCACTCCTGCAACATCACCTGTGACATAAACAAGCGGCTTGAGGTTTTTACGATAAAGAGGTTGGCAAACCGGTTTTTCAGATACATCCACCAGTTCGCGCAGTGGCACAAGCGGTGCAGCTCTGTTTAACTGCGATCGAAGGCTGATATTCAGCAGGGAATCGAGTCTTGCCTGATATGCTCTTGGCAGTTCAAGAACGATATTCACTTCTTCTTTTTCGTTGGGCAGATGAAAGAGATCAATCACGGTCCCTGACAAGCCCGTTTCGATTGCGCGTCCGATCTGGGCTTCCGAGATACCGTTTAACGCAGCCTTTTCCTTATTGATAGTGATGACCTTCTTGGTTCGATCTTCTTCACGGAACCAGTCAACGTCAACCACACCTTCGGTGGATGAAAAGATATCTTTTACATCACTGGCAAGTTTAACCCGGTCTTCTTCGGTTGGAGCGTATATCTCTGCGACCAGCGTTTGTAAAACCGGAGGCCCTGGAGGCACTTCCGCGACAGCAACATTGGCACCATATTTTGTCGCAATCGCGGCAAGAGCAGGTCTTACAGATTTTGCTATATCATGACTTTTAAGGCTGCGCTCATTTTTGGGCAGCAGGTTGACCTGAATATCGGCAACGTTTGAACCGCCACGGAGAAAGTAATGACGAACCAGGCCGTTAAAATTATACGGCGAGGCTGTTCCGGAGTAGATCTGGTAATTTGTTACTGTCGGTTCCTGGGCTATGACATCAGACATCTCAAGGGCAACCTGTGTGGTTTGTTCCAGAGTGGACCCTTCCGGCATATTCAAAATAATCTGGAATTCACTTTTATTGTCAAAGGGCAGCATCTTTACTTTGACCATGCCGAAATAGACCAGAGAACAGGAAACCAGTAATGCGATAGTAATAACAAAGAGAAAAAAGAGCCGTGCGGATACTTTTGCAAGCAGCGGATCCATGATTTTATGGTAGAGCCTGGTAAAAAAGTCATCCGGTGCCTGTTCCTCATCGTGGCCTTCTTCTGCAGCACTTTTTTTGCTGAGAAATCTTGCCGCTGCCCACGGGGTAACCGTGAAGGCAATGAGGAGGCTGAACAGCATGGCTGCTGAAGATCCAATAGGGATCGGCCGCATATAAGGGCCCATGAGGCCACCGACAAATGCCATGGGAAGAATTGCTGCAATAACAGCCCAGGTTGCTAGGATGGTCGGATTGCCGACCTCTGCGACTGCTTCAATCGAAATATCGATGATCGATCTTTTTTTATTCTTCGGAAGCCGAAGGTGCCGAACAACATTTTCAACAACTACAATGGCGTCATCAACCAGGATACCGATGGAGAAAATCAGTGCAAACAGGGTGATCCGGTTGAGGGTGTAGCCATAGAGATAAAAAACCAGCATGGTGAGGGCAAGCGTTGACGGAATTGCAAGCATGACAACCATCGACTCACGCCACCCCAGAAAAAGCAGGATGAGCAGGGCAACACCGAAAACGGCAATTGCCATGTGGAGAAGCAGTTCATTTGATTTTTCAGCGGCGGTATCTCCGTAATCCCGGGTGATATCCACATGAAGATCTGCGGGCAGAACAACACCACGCAGACTGTCAATTTTCTCCATCACTTTTTTTACTACTGTAACGGCATTGGCTCCGGGACGTTTGGCAATGGAAAGAGTTACTGCCGCCTGCTTTTCAGTAGAGCCGGATTTCCCGAATAGGACATAGTTATCCGGTTCTGCGGGTCCGTCTATAATTTCTGCCACTTCTTCAAGATAAACGGGTTTATCCTGGTGTACACCAACAACGATGCGGCCGATATCAGCTTTGTTATCGAGAAAGGTCCCGGTCTGAACCAGCAATTCCTGATTGTTGGCGATCAGCTTTCCAGATAAAGACTGCATATCAGCCTGTTGTACCGCCGGGATGACATCAGAAATCGTCAGCATCCGTGATGCCAGTTTTACCGGGTCAAAAAGAACTCTTACCTGCCTGGTAGAGCCGCCTATTATCTTGGTTTCAGAGACGTTCTGAATGTTTTTGATGCTTTCATCAACCTGATCAACAATTCGGCGAAGCATATAATGATCATAGCCTTGACCATGAAAGGTCAGCGCCATAATCGGGACATCATCGATGGTGTGAGGTTTGACAAGAGGCTTTGAAACCGTAGGCGGGATACGGTCGAAGTTTGTCATCAATTTCTGGTTCAGGCGGACAATAGATGTTTCCAGATCAGCACCAACCTTAAACCGGACAATGAGCAGACTTTGGCCGGACATGCTTGTGGTGTAAATATATTCAACGTCCGGCAGTTCATAAAGCAGTTTCTCCATCGG
>QKIH01000009.1 GCA_003249645.1 Desulfobulbaceae bacterium
CTGTTCAGCTGTAACATCCGTTTTTTTTCTTTATAACAGAAGGCTTCGTCAGCGATCAATTCACCTGCAGAAGCTTGTTGCAGACAGAACCGTCGAGCTGGAAACTTCGAATAACCGCTTAAAAGAACAGCATCTGCAGCTTGATCAGCTGTTAACATCCCGTGAAAGATTGTTTAGAGCCGTGGCCCATGAAGTCAGAACGCCGCTGACGGTAATTCTATCTTCGGTTGAATCTCTGATCGAGGAAGACCAGACCACCAATCAGTTATTACGATTGATTTGTAATCGTGCTGAAAAGATGAAAGGTCTCATTGATAATCTTCTCGATTTGGCTGATAGAAGCGGAGGAATGGAACTGGAAAAACAACCGTTTCTTATCAGGCCCGCAATTGAAGAGGCGATATCACCATTTAGAGTACAGTTTCTGCAGGATGAAAAGCTGTTGCAGGAGCAAGTTGATATTGACCAGCAATGCCTCCATATGAGTCGTGAGGTGTTCATCCTGATCATCTCAAATCTTCTTTCCAATGCCTGCAAGTATACGGAGCAGGGTGGCAGGACTGATATAATATGCTCATGTGACAAAACCCAATTAACAATTTGTGTCGAAGATGATGGTGTCGGTGTCCCGGATGGCTCTGAAAATTCAATCTTCGAATGGTTTGTCCGGGCCGGGCAAGGCGGAGAAAAAGAAGGGTGGGGCATCGGACTGGCATTCATCAAGGATGAAGTTGAAGCTGTTGGAGGGACCATCGCATTCATCCGTCAAGGGAGAAAAGGGGCAAAATTTATGGTCACTTTGCCGCTTGCCAGTGTATCGGAAAATGATCTTCGAGTTCTTGATAAACAGTTTGCAGGTCATGTCCGGGAAGAAGAGATAATGCCGCGGTTTTTACAACTGGAGAAAACATATACCATGCTCATCATTGAAGACGATGATGATCTCAGATCCCATCTCACCACGCTGTTTCCCGAAAGCTGGAAGAAATTGACAACAGCAGATGCCGAAAGCGGTATCGTAATGGCAACGCAGCATGAACCCGATATTATTATAACTGATCTTATGCTGCCGGGTGAGTCAGGGTTTGAGCTGACCAGAAAGCTGAAGGAAGATTCTCACACCTGCCATATTCCGATAATCATTTTAACCGCTCTTGAAACCGAAGAAAATAGGCTGACCGGCCTAGGACTGTCGGCAGACTCTTTTATTGGAAAACCTTTCAACAACAAAGAGTTGCAGTTGCGGGTCAATTCCCTGCTTGCGAATCGTGAGAGAATGCTGGCCTATGTGATGCAGTCAATTTTTAACACACCATATAGTGCAAGCAATCATGAAGTGCAGCTGTCACCAAAGGCAGAGAATGACTTTTTAAACCGACTGGAAGAAAAACTGGGAGAAAACAAGGTCGTTGCAAAGATGTCTTTAGACGATGCAGCTGCTAAAATGGCAATGTCTAAACGTTCTCTTCAAAGAGAGATGGAAAGTATTGGCGTCAGCTGGAGAGAATACAAGAGGCTGCGTCGAATAAAGTTTGCTATGGAACTTCTTGCTGATAAAGATAGACAGATAGGGGAAGGTGCCGAGATGACGGGGTATTCTTCTGTTGCCCATTTTTCAAAACTTTTCAAGGAAGTAACCGGGGAGTCTCCAACGGAATGGCGTAGTCACCTCCAGTAGCGGGGCTTTAAACGTAGGTTTAGCTTTTGAAAGGCGGAAGACTGCAGCGCCTTGCCGGGATCGGGAGAGTTATCCGGCCCAGGTGACCAGTATGTGTTTCAGCAGTCTGCTGAACTTTTTCTGTACCTTCAGTCCTGCATCTACCACCTCCTGGTGTGAAAGCGATTTTGTCGAGATCCCGGTGCCGAGATTGGAAATACAACTGATACCAAGTATTTTCATGCCTCCATGGGCTGCGACAATCACTTCTGGCACCGTTGACATCCCTACAGCGTTTCCACCAAGGATATTGATGGCTCTTACTTCACTGGCTGTTTCATAACTCGGTCCGGTCATGTAGAAATAGACACCTTCTTTCAGCTCTATTTCAAGATCTTCGGCGCATTGTAAAGCAAGTTCTCGAATTTCTTTGGTATACGGGTCTGACATGTCATTAAAGCGAGGCCCGAAATCGGCAAAATTAGGGCCGCGTAAGGGGCTTTCGCCGACCAGTTTAATGTGATCCTTAATGAGCATCAGATCGCCTGGCTGGAGGTTAGTATCTACACTTCCGGAGGCGTTGGTGACGATGAGGTTTTTTATCCCTAATTGCAGCAGGCAGCGTATGGGAAAGGCCACCTGCTCCATGGTGTAGCCTTCATAATAGTGGAGCCGGCCCTGCATGATAAG
>QKIH01000143.1 GCA_003249645.1 Desulfobulbaceae bacterium
TCTATGGAAGTATAACGGCCGCCATCAGAAAAGGAATCGGGCGTCACATTAAGGATGCCCATGATCTGAACGGCGGCCATGGAATTTTACGCCTCTGGTGAGGTCGTGCTGTCGGAAGGCTTGTCTGCCTCTGGCATGGTGAAATTTGGTTCTTCGCTGATTGGCTGATCCGCTGCAGCTGTTTCAGCAGGTTTGTCCTGCTTCTTTACCGGAGCTGCAAGCTCAGGACGAAGCTCCCGAATGATGCCTTCAATATCTTCAAGATTGATGGTCTCTTTTTCAAGAAGCATTTCGGCCATCTTGTTTAAGATATCACGGTAGTTTGTCAGCAGTTCGGTGACCTGATTAACAGCAGTGGTTATGATATCGCGAATGGCGCCATCGATCTTCTTGGCCGTTTCATCACTGAAATCACGATGCTGATTAATTTCACGACCGAGAAAGATCTGTTCTTCTTTCTTGCCATAGGTGAGAGGCCCGAGCTCATCGCTCATACCCCATTCGCAGACCATCTTTCTGGCAAGCTCCGTGGCACGTTCGAGGTCATTGCCAGCGCCGGTGGTGATTTCGTTAAAAACGATCTTTTCAGCAATACGGCCGCCAAACAGAATACAGATAGTGTGCTCAAGAAAGGTCTTTGAGTGGGTGTATTTTTCATCGAGCGGCAGCTGCATGGTAAGACCCAGTGCACGACCGCGCGGGATGATGGTCACCTTGTGAATCGGATCGGTATCTGGAAGAAGCCGCGCAACAAGGGCATGGCCTGCTTCATGATAGGCTGTGACCTCTTTTTCTTTATCGTTGATGATCATCGATTTGCGCTCAGCGCCCATCATGATCTTGTCTTTGGCTCGTTCAAGCAGGTCGAGATCAATGATTTTTTTATTCTCTCTTGCCGCGAGCAGGGCAGCCTCGTTGATCAGGTTCTCAAGATCGGCGCCTGAAAAACCGGGAGTACCGCGGGCAAGAATCTCAAGATCGACTTGCGGGTCCATCTTAGTCTTCTTGGCGTAGATTTCGAGTATCTTTTTCCGACCGCCGACATCCGGAACAGGTACGACTACCTGACGGTCAAAACGACCGGGACGAAGAAGGGCAGGGTCAAGTACATCCGGCCGGTTGGTCGCAGCAACGATGATGACGCCTTCGTTGGACTCAAAACCGTCCATCTCCACCAGCAGCTGGTTGAGGGTCTGCTCTCTTTCATCATGTCCGCCGCCAAGTCCGGCACCACGGTGACGGCCTACGGCATCAATTTCATCAATGAAGATGATGCAAGGTGCATGTTTTTTGCCCTGATTAAAGAGATCACGGACACGGGATGCACCGACACCGACAAACATTTCTACAAAGTCGGAACCGGAAATAGAGAAGAAGGGGACATCCGCTTCACCGGCAATAGCTCTTGCAAGAAGGGTTTTACCGGTACCAGGTGAACCGGCCAGCAAAACACCTTTCGGAATACGTCCGCCAAGAGTGGTGAATTTTTGAGGATCTTTGAGAAAATCGATAATCTCTTCAAGCTCCTGTTCAGCCTCGTCAATACCTGCAACATCAGCAAAGGTAACCTTGTTGTCACCCTGTTCCATGAGTTTTGCTCTGGTTTTTCCGAAGGAAAGAGCACCTCCCTTGCCGCCGCCCTGCATCTGACGCATGAAGAAAATCCAGACAGCAATAAGGAGAAGCATAGGGAACCAGGATATAAAAATCTGCATCAGCCACGATTCTTTCTGGACCTCTTTGACAGTGATATCAACGCCTGCATCACGCAATATAGGGATGAGGTCTCTGTCGACGATCGGATAAATAGTATGGAATGGTTTTCCGTCAGGCAGGGTTCCGCTGATTACGTCATCACTGATAGTTACACGGGTAATCGCCTTACTCTGGACACTTGACATGAACTGGGAATAGGTCAGAGAAGTACTGCTGCCCTGAGGCTTGTTGAACATGTTGAACAGCAGGATCATGGTCAGACCAATCACCAGCCACATACTGAGATTTTTGTAGAAAGTATTCAAAGAGTCCTCCAGTGGCTCTTGTTCGAGTTACCGAAAAATTTTCATGAGGAGATGCCTGCAAAACACTAGATTCTAACAGTAAAACATCTCCCTTGATTGTCGAGGCTTCTTCAATAAAAAAGTTTATTTAGTGAAATCCTGAACCGGTTTTACACCGATGTCATTTTTCGCTGCTTCTTCAAGACCTTTCAGTAATGCTGCCGCACCTGTTTTAGTCGTCGTGTAGGTGATATGGAAATCAAGAGCCGCACGTCTGATCAGGTAAGAATCCTCTGTGGTGCGTTTACCGTGTGAGGTGTTGATAATCCAGTTTACCTGACCGTCCTGGATTTTATCAAGGATATGCGGACGGCCCTGGGAAATTTTATTAACCTGTTCACAAACAACATCGTTTTCCTTGAGATAATCGGCGGTTCCGTCGGTGGCCAGGATGGTATAGCCCATATTGACCAGGCCGCGTGCCACAGGAACCATAGCTTTCTTGTCAGCATCTCGCACACTGATGAAAACATTGCCGACTTTTGGCAGTTTTGATCCTGCTGCGATATAGGCTTTTGCAAGAGCAAGGCCAAGGTTGTCATCGATTCCCATTACCTCGCCGGTAGATTTCATCTCAGGGCCAAGCAGGGTGTCAACCTTTTCAAAACGGTCAAATGGGAAGACCGCTTCTTTTACCGCCCAGTGGTCAATTTCAACCTCAGCAGTAAGGCCGAGCTGTTCAAGCGTCATGCCCATCATAACCTTTGTGGCAAGTCGTGCAAGCGGTACGCCGGTTGCTTTTGAGACAAAAGGAACGGTACGTGATGCTCTTGGATTGACCTCTAGAATATAGAGGGTTTCATCCTTGATGGCGTACTGGACATTCATCAGCCCGATAACGCCGAGCTCCATGGCCATGGCCTTGCTGGCGTCCTTGATCTCTTGGATAAGTTTATCGGAAAGGGTGTGCGGAGGAAGAACGCAGGAGGAATCACCTGAGTGAATACCTGCTTCTTCAATATGCTCCATGATGCCGCCGATGATGGTGGTCTTGCCGTCGCTGATGGCATCAACATCGACTTCAATGGCGTCTTTAAGGAATTTGTCAATGAGAACAGGGTGTTCCAGAGCTGTGCCGCCAATGGCCTTCATGAAATCCTTTACACCCTGATCGTTGTAAACGATTCGCATGTCGCGTCCGCCAAGAACATAGGATGGGCGTACTACAACCGGATAACCGATGCGGTTTGCCGCTTCAAGGGCTTCTGTCTCGGTGAAAACGGTGTCGTTATCAGGCTGCTTGAGGCCGAGTTTCTGCAGGAACTGCTGAAAACGCTTGCGGTCTTCCGCGCGGTCGATGGCATCCGGCTGGGTACCGATGATCGGCACTCCGGCTTCCTCAAGAGGTACTGCCAGGTTCAGAGGGGTCTGGCCGCCGAACTGGACGATAACACCATCTGGTTTTTCAAGATCGATGATGTTTCTCACATCTTCGATGGTGAGCGGCTCAAAATAGAGCTTGTCTGAAGTGTCGTAGTCGGTGGAAACCGTTTCAGGATTGGAGTTAACCATGATTGATTCAACACCGATCTCTTTCAGGGCAAAAGAAGCGTGGACGCAGCAGTAGTCAAACTCGATACCCTGACCGATACGGTTCGGTCCGCCGCCCAGGATGACGATCTTTTTTCTGCCGCTGTTTGCCGCCTCGTTTTCCTGCTCGTAGGTTGAGTAGTAGTACGGGGTGTATGATTCAAACTCTGCAGCACAGGTGTCAACCAGTTTGAAAACAGGCAGTACGCCGAGTTTTGTGCGCAGTTCACGGATATCTTTTTGGGATGTGCCGGTCAGATAGGAAAGCTGATAGTCAGAAAAGCCGTATTCTTTGCAGCTGCGCAGGAAATCGGCATCAAGTCCCTGGAAGCCGCGTTCAGTAATAACTCTTTCCTTGACGACAATCTGTTTGAACTGGGTGAGAAACCACGGGTCGATTTTAGTGAGGCCGTAAATTTCCTCAATTGACATATCACGTTTCAGCGCTTCGTAGATATAGGAAAAACGTTTTGAGTTCGGGACACGAAGGCCATGTTCAAGATCTTCAATATCAACATGGTCAAGCATCTGCTTGCCGTCGCCGCCGAAACCGGAACGGCCGGTTTCAAGAGAACGCATACCTTTCTGGAATGCCTCTTTAAAGGTTCTGCCGATAGCCATGGTCTCACCGACCGATTTCATTGCGGTGGTGAGGATGTCATCTGCTTCCGGAAATTTTTCGAAGGTCCAGCGTGGAATCTTGACAACACAGTAGTCGATGGTCGGCTCAAATGAGGCGTAGGTCTCTCTGGTGATGTCGTTCTTGATCTCATCAAGGGTGTAGCCGACAGCAAGTTTTGCTGCAATCTTGGCAATCGGGAAACCGGTGGCCTTGGAGGCAAGAGCAGAACTTCTGGAAACCCTTGGGTTCATCTCGATAACAACCATTTCGCCGTCTTCCGGATTCACCGCAAACTGCACGTTTGATCCGCCGGTTTCAACACCGATCTCACGGATAATGGCGATGGCTGCATCACGCATATCCTGGTATTCCCGATCGGTAAGGGTCTGGGCAGGGGCAACGGTGATCGAGTCGCCGGTGTGAACACCCATGGCGTCAATGTTTTCGATGGAGCAGATAATAACGACGTTGTCGTTTTTATCGCGCATGACCTCAAGCTCGTATTCCTTCCAGCCGAGCAGGCTTTTCTCTACCATGATCTCAGTGGTCATGGAAAGGTCGAGTCCCGAGGTGGCAAGGTCTTCAAGTTCCTGACGATTGTAGGCAACACCGCCGCCGGTTCCGCCGAGGGTGAAGCTTGGCCGCACGATGACCGGAAAACCGATGTCGTCACCGGCTTTCATTGCAGCTTCGAGGGTATGGACGATATATGACTCAGGGATCTTGAGACCGATGGCGCGCATCGCATCTCTGAATTCCTCACGGCCTTCAGCTTTTTTAATAACGCTGATATTGGCAGCCAAGAGCTCAACATTGTATTTTTCCAATGCACCGGCTTCAGAAACCTTGATTGCGGTGTTCAGTGCAGTCTGGCCACCAAGGGTTGGCAGCAGTGCGTCCGGGCGCTCTTTTTCGATGACCTTAATCACCATTTCCGGTGTGATCGGCTCGATGTATGTTGCGTCGGCAAGTTCCGGATCGGTCATGATGGTGGCCGGGTTGGAGTTGATGAGCACAACTTCGTACCCTTCCTCTTTCAGTGCTTTGACCGCCTGTGCGCCGGAGTAGTCGAATTCGCAAGCCTGGCTGATGATGATTGGGCCTGAACCGATGATAAGTATCTTTTTTATGTCTGATCTTTTTGGCATGATTTCTGTTTTTTCAAAGGTGATCGGATCGTAGTTCTTCTGTTAACCGGCTCTTATTTGGATTCGCGCATCATATCGATGAAGCGATCAAAGAGGTACATTGCATCGTGCGGACCGGGCGCATGCTCCGGGTGATACTGTACAGAAAATGCGGGGTATTTTTTGTGGCGCATTCCCTCAAGGCTTCCGTCATTGAGGTTGATATGGGTTATCTCGATGTCATCCTTGTTCAGGCTGTCCACATCAATGCAGAACCCGTGGTTCTGAGAGGTGATTTCGACCTTGCCGGTGGTGAGATCCTTTACCGGCTGGTTGCCGCCGCGATGACCGAATTTCAGTTTGTAGCTTTTTCCGCCGTAGGCAAGTCCGAGCATCTGGTGTCCGAGGCAGATGCCGAAGATCGGCTTTTTGCCGAGCAGATCACGAACGGTTTCAACAACACCTTCAACGCCGTCGGGGTCACCGGGGCCGTTTGAAAGAAAAATTCCATCCGGATTCATTGCCAGAATGGTTTTGGCATCGGTTTTTGCCGGAACAATCTGCACCTGACAGCCTTTCTCAGTCAGTATTCTTGCCTGGTTGTATTTCAAGCCGAAGTCAAAGGCGATGACCTTCAGCGGCTCTTGCATTCCCTGTTCTGCAGTTTCAAAATTGGTGCCGTTAACAGCTTTGTTGTTTGACCAGCCGTACGGTTCAGCAGGAGTAACGTCTTTTACCATGTCCTGGCCGACCAGCCCGCACCATTCGCCAGCCCGTTTAACAAGTGATTGAGGATCGAGGTCTTTGGTAGAGACAATACCTTTCATTGCGCCTTTGTTACGGATATGTTTGACCAGCGCACGGGTATCAAAGCCTTCAACACCCAAAACATCATTTTCCTGAAGAAATGCTGCCAGAGTTTTGGAGGAACGGTAATTGGATGGTGCATCACAGTATTCTTTGACAAGAAAAGCTTTAGGATGAACCTTGGTAGATTCCATGTCTTCGGTATTTATACCGTAGTTTCCTATCAGCGGATATGTCATTGTGACAATCTGGCCAGTGTATGAAGGGTCGGTGAGAACTTCCTGATAGCCGCTCATGGAGGTGTTGAAAACGATCTCTCCTACAGCTTCTCCGGGACCTGTAAACGATTTTCCCTCAAAGATTGTTCCGTCTTCCAGGGCGATAAGTGCTTTCATGCTATGTGATCCTTTTAGTTTAGCTTGTCAGTCTGCAGAGTTATGTCGGGCATGGGACGATCGAACACGGTGATTATTTCACTTATGTTTGATTCTGTTCTTCCCTCATGCCGAATATAGAGGAAGGAAAAACTTGAATATATAACCCAGTATAGCATGTTTAGTCAATATAAAAGCCCAAACAGCGTTTGTTGTACCCTCAAATAATACGGCAGTTTCTGTTGTTGTCTGTGATTTTTAAAGAAAATATATCATAAAATCGGAAAATAGTTGTCACAGATTATCTCTTTTATGTTAACTCCATGAAAAAGCGGGGAATTTTAAAATAGAGGCAGGCGCTTGTAAGCTGCTTCATAAGTGTGATAGACTACAGGCTGAGATCTCTTTTTCAATCCGATACAATAGAGCTGAGAATGGTCGAAAAGCCTTCATACGAACAGCTTGCGCAGAGAGTTGTAGAGCTGGAACTTCAAATTGATGAGTTCAGACAGAACGAGCTCATTATCAGGACGCTGCTCGACATTGCCAATCAGGCCACTTTTTCAACAGATCTTCAGGAATTATACAGACATATCCACCAGGCACTGTCCAGAATTGTTGATACGACCAATTTTTATATAGCGCTCTACAACGAACAGGATGACAGCTTGGATTTCCCTTATGCAGTAGATCTTGTCGACCAGCGCTATTCCTCTCTCACATCACTTTCTACCAAAGCAACCTTAACCGGCAAAATCATCTACAGCGGTCAACCGATACTGATTGACCGGGACGGTATCAGGGATTTTCATGATCAAACGGGACTGGAGATTCCGCAATGCACAATTTGTGAAGTCTGGATGGGGGTGCCGCTGAAAATTGATGACACCGTAATAGGCGCTATGGTCGTTCAGAGTTACGAAAGCAGTGATATGTATGACAAAACTGATCTAGCAATCATGTCAAGGGTTGCAGATCATGTGGCAGTTGCCATTGAACACCAGCGCGTCAAAGATGCCCTGGTGATGAGCGAAGAGCGGTTCAGGATGTCAATGGATGCGGCTAATGAAGGCCTGTGGGATTGGAATGTTGTGAAAAACGAGGTGTTTTACAGCCCCAGATATTGGACAATGCTGGGCTTCCCGCATCGGGATGATGTCCTTGACATTGGCACCTGGCTCAAACTGATGCATCCTGAAGATGTCAAAAAAGCCTATGAAATGAACAGGCAGATTATAGACGGTCTCAACGATTCTTTCGATATCGAGTTTCGCATGCACACCTTTGACGGCAACTGGAAATGGGTCCGAAGCCGTGGAAAGGTGATTGACCGGGATGAAAACGGCAAGGCCATGCGTATTCTGGGGACGCATAGTGACATTGACAAGCGCAAAAAATTTGAAGAAGAACGTGAACGCCTGGAAAATCAGCTCAATCAGGCCAAGAAAATGGAGTCGGTGGGACGGCTGGCCGGAGGTGTGGCCCACGATTTCAATAATATGCTGAGTGTGATTAAAGGCCATGTTGAAATGGCCCTTGAAGAAGTAAGCGGCGAGCAGTCGGTACACCATGACCTGCTGCAGATTGAACAGGCTGCCAATCATTCGGCGGATCTTACCCGTCAACTGCTGGCTTTTGCAAGAAAGCAGACGGTGGCGCCTCGACTTATCGATATCAATGAGACCATCGTCAAGCTGCTCTCCATATTAAAACGTCTTCTTGGCGAAAGAATTGAACTGCTGTGGAAACCCGGCCATGACGTCTGGAACATCAAGTTTGACCCGGCCCAGCTTGACCAGGTAATGACCAATCTCTGCGTCAATGCCCGTGATGCCATGCGGGCAGCAGGGAAAATTATCATTGAAACGGCAAATACGGTTATTGATGAAGAGTATTGCAAGTTTCATGCGGGGTTTGTTCCTGGAGAATTTGTCCAGATCACGGTAAGCGATACAGGCGAGGGGATTGATGAAAAGAATATTCATTATATCTTCGAACCGTTTTATACCACAAAGGAGACCGGCGTCGGAACGGGTTTGGGGCTTGCAACGGTCTATGGCATCATCAAACAGAACAACAGCTTTATCAACGTCTACAGTGAAAAGGGGGTCGGATCGACCTTTACCATATATATTCCAAGACAGCTGGCGGACGGAGAAAAGAAGAGCGAGACAGATATTGAAGTAAGTGAAAAGCAGGATGGCAATGAGACGATTCTGCTGGTGGAAGATGAAGATGCGATTCTGATCATGGCAAGACTCATGCTGGAGAAGCAGGGCTACAAGGTGCTTGCTGCACCAACCCCTTTTGATGCGTTGACTGTGGCTGAGAGCCATGATGGTGATATTCATCTTTTACTGACAGATGTTATTATGCCTGGAATGAACGGCCGTGAGCTGCGTGACCGTATTCGTCAAACTGTCCCCGGCATACGTTATCTCTTCATGTCGGGCGCCGAGCAGGGGGTCATGGAGACAGATATGAATTTCCTGCAGAAACCTTTTTCACGACTCGATTTTCTCAATGCTGTCAGACGGGCTCTCGGCTGATGTAATTTCTGCCTGTTCATCTCCTTTTTCCCCTGATACTCAAATAGTGATGTTTTCCTTTTTAAGACGTGGTAAATCTGCCAGCCGGAATTGTTATTGTTATTTGCAGAGGGAAACAACGAAACGTGGAAAAATCAAGGCCTTATATTGCAGCGTTGCTGGTGGTTATTATCT
>QKIH01000091.1 GCA_003249645.1 Desulfobulbaceae bacterium
GGTGAAGAAGAAAGATCTCGAAATCGCCGGATATGTTCTTGGCCAGGATTACAGAAAACAGACAGCGATGGATAAACACAATTTTTCATCTGCTTCGGTTGACGAGGTATTCGATCAACAGGCGGAAAAGGTAACCTGTCCTGCTTGCAGCTGCCGATTCAGCCCGCTGATTGCAACCTGTCCGGAATGCGGCCTGCAGTTTGGCTGAAATTTCCTTTACTCAGTTGAAAAGAAATTCTGCAAATTCAGCTACTGAGCTGAAATAGAAATCGCAGCTGTCTGCCATATCCTGCTGAATTTGAGGAATTCTATGGCCCCATCCGGCAGCTGCCACGTCTACTCCTGTGGCCTTACCCATTTGTGCGCCGGGTTTTAAATCGTCGACGATCAGAGCTTCTTCCGGTTTAATTCCGAGCTGTGAAAGAATAGTATTCACCGGGTAGGGATGCGGTTTTCGTTTTGTCTTATCTGTGTCCCAGCCGAAGATGATTTCAGGCTTGATGTCGCGATCATTGGCGTGATGATGATAATGGTGTTCGATGATGTCGCATTCTGAGTGGGAGACAACGGTGATTTTGCCGCCCAGGCGACGATATCTGTCAAGAAGATCGATAAATCCGTCATAAAAATCCGGGATAATCGTCTGGGTATATTTACGCCAGAGGGAGTATTCAACTTTAAGTTCATCGGAACTGAATCCCAATTCCCTTGTGTAGTACTCGAACACTCCTGGAGAATAGTTTTTGAGAAACCAGTCATCAAGACTAACTGGCTGGTGTCCGGGGCGCAGTTCGCGCATGATCTCAAGATGAGCTGGGTAGTGGATGCTCGCCGTTGAGTCTACTGCGGTATCATCATGGTCGAGAATGAGGCATTTATATCGCATAGCTGAAGAATTGGGCGTGTATGCCTTTGTTATTATTTCCCGGAGGAGTTGTCATTTCCATTCCCGTTTCCATATCCATTCCGTTTCTTTTTCCAGGTCTGAACTTCATTTGGTTTCTTGCTGACAGTTATGGATGAATAGCCAAGCAGTTCATTGACACTGTCGGTTAATTCAGCACAGGGTCTGATTTTAAGGTCTTTTAATACTTCAATATCAACCTCTCCCTGGCCTGGAAAATGAAGGGTAAGAAGAACCGGACAGTCACCATGAAAAGAGTAGAGGGTCTTTTTCAGGGATTCAAGCTTCTGGGTGCTGACTTTATCTGCGTCAAGTCTGATTCTGATTCGCTCCGTATATTTGATCAGGGCATCAGGAAGCAGGTCAATATTTTCGGCAAGTATTTTGGGCCCTCGCTCCTCTTTTTGAACGACCCCTTGCACGATTACCGGTTCCTGACTGGAGAGCAGCTGATAACAGCGCTGAAAGGCATTAGGGAAGACGATCACCTCTACTGTCTCAGCAATGTCTTCAACAGTGAGAAATGCCATCGGGTCGCCTTTTTTGCTCTTGTGATGTTTACAGGTCTTGATCAGACCTCCGATGCGGACAACCTGGTCTGCACTGATATTTTCAAGGTTGAGAATGTCGGAATCAGCGATTGTTCTTATCTGCTTCATGGCCTTATCAAGAGGATGGCCGGTAATATAAAATCCGACGGTTTCTTTCTCGGCGGCAAGTTTTTCACGATCATCCCATTCAGGAATATCGGGAGGGATGATCTCGTTCATCTCGGTTGGGCTACTGCTGGTTTGTGTTCCGACGGAGAACAGTGACATCTGCCCACTTTGCATGTCTCTTTGAACAGCTTTTGCCTGTTCCATAGCCTTATCCAGGATGGCCATAAACTGGCTTCGTTTCAAGCCAAGAGAATCAAAAGAACCGGACCGTATAAGCGCTTCAATTACACGATGGTTTACCTTTCTTGAATCAACCCGGTTACAGAAATTGGACAGTGAAGTGAATTGGCCGTTTGCTTCCCGTTCGGCAATGATCAGTTCAAGGGCTGAACCGCCGACGTTTTTCACTGCGGCCAAACCGAAACGGATTCGGTCATTTTTCACCGAAAAGTCCATCATACTCTCATTGATATCAGGAGGTAGAACATCAATCTTCTGCTCACGGCACTCGCTGGTATAGGTAACAACCTTGTCGGTGTTGTTCATGTCGCAGGAGAGCAAGCTGGCCATGAACTGGGCGGGGTAATGGGCTTTGAGAAATGCTGTCTGGTACGAAACGAGCGCATAAGCTGCGGAGTGCGATTTGTTGAAACCGTATCCAGCAAATTTGGCCATCAGATCAAAAATGTATTCGGCCTTTTTCTCGTCGATGTTATTTTCCTTGGCGCCCTTCATGAACTTGATCTTTTCTTCGTCCATGACCTCGGGGATTTTCTTTCCCATGGCCCGTCTGAGGATGTCCGCATCACCAAGTGAATAGTTGGCCAGAACGTTGGCAATTTTCATTACCTGTTCCTGGTAGACAATTACTCCGTAGGTTTCCTCAAGGATGAACTTGATCTGCGGCAGGGGGTAGTTGGCTTCCTGTCTGCCGTGTTTTGTTTCAACGAAGTCATCCACCATGCCGGAATCGAGCGGGCCGGGGCGATACAGCGCGACAAGGGCAATGAGATCGCTGAACTGTTCCGGAGCCATCTTGACCAGCAGCTCCCGCATACCGGAACTTTCAAGCTGGAAAATACCAAGAGCATCACCAGAACGAAGGAGATCAAAGGTTTTGACATCATCCATCGGGATGGTGTCAATGTTGAGGTCTTCGCCGCGGTCTGCCTTGATCAGCTTTACTGCCTTGTCGATGACGGTGAGTGTCTTGAGACCAAGAAAGTCGAATTTGACGAGGCCGGTCATCTCAGTATGCTTCATATCATACTGGGTGATGGTCTCATCTTCGTTGGCACCCTTGCAGGTCGGTAAATACTCGTACATCGGCTTTGGAGAGACGACAACTCCGGCCGCATGGGTTGATGTATGACGTGCAAGCCCTTCAAGCGTTTGAGAGATTTTCAAAAGTTGGGCGATACGCGGATCGCGATCAGCAATTTCCTGAATTTTCGGTTCCTCTTCCAGTGCCTTTTTAATTGTCATCTTCAAGGCGTCAGGGACAAGCTTGGCAATGTAGTTGACATCGGCAAGCGGTATATCAAGAGCCCGTCCGACATCACGTATAACGCCTTTAGCCTTCATGGAGCCGTAGGTAATGATCTGGGCAACATGCTCTGCCCCACCGTATTTCTGACGGACATAATCGATTACTTCACCGCGTCTGTCCATGCAGAAATCGACGTCAAAGTCAGGCATCGATTTACGCTCGATATTGAGAAAACGCTCAAAGATCAGACCATATGGAATGGGATCGAGGTTGGTGATTCTCATGCAGAACGCAGCCATGCTGCCAGCACCAGAGCCGCGGCCCGGACCGACCGGAATGTCATGATCCTTTGCCCAGTTAATAAAGTCAGCCACGATAAGAAAGTAGCCGGGAAAACCCATGGTGTTAATTACGTCCATCTCCATATTGAGACGTTCGGTATAGGTTTTCTCGACTTCGGCGTTAAAGGTCCCGGCTTTCTGCATTTCTGCAAAGCGGCTGTTCAGTCCCTTTTTGCAGGCAGTTATGAAGGTCGATTCAAGTGTTTCTCCTTCCGGTGGAATAAATTCCGGGAAGTGATATTCGTTGAAGTTCAGTTCAAGGTTGCAGCGATCAGCAATTTCCTGAGTGGTAGCAATGGATTCAGGACAATGGCTGAATGCTTTTTTCATTTCATCCGGAGTTTTCAGGTAAAACTCATCGGTTGAAAAACGAAAGCGCTTCGGGTCATTGATGGTTTTGTTCATCTGTATACAGAGAAGTATCTCATGGGCGTATGCCTCATCTCTGTTCAGATAATGACAGTCATTGGTGGCGACCAGTTTAATGCCCATTTCTGCTGCCAGTTTCTTGAGACCGTCATTCACCGGCTGCTGGTCGTCAATACCATTTTCCTGAAGTTCAAAATAGAGCCTGTCGCCGAAGATCGCGTAGAGTTCTTCCGCCTTTTTTCGTGCTCCGGCATAATCGTTTTTGCCAATCAACCATGGAACATGACCATGCAGGCAGGCGGTGAGGGCGATAATTCCTTCATTGTTTTCCGCCAGCACTTCCATATCAATTCTGGGGCGATAGTAGAATCCTTCAAACTGGGCGATATGGGCCATTTTCATCAGATTTTTATAGCCCTTTTCATTCATTGCCAGCAGAACAAGATGAAATGCTGTATTGCCGTCTATCTGTTTCTTTTCGAAACGGCTTTGCGGAGCCACATAAAATTCACAGCCAATGATCGGTTTTATGCCAGATTTTTTCGCTTTGACATAAAACTCGAGCGCACCGTACATTGCGCCGTGGTCGGTAATGGCGACACTGTCCATTTCATATTCCTTGCATTTTTTAATAAGGTCAGGAACACGAATGGCACCATCAAGAAGACTGTATTGGGTATGTACGTGAAGATGTGTAAAACCGGCACTCATAACAAAAAATAGTGTGTAAAAGATGGAGATTTAATGGCGTCGCAGATAAGGCACAAAATGCTTATGCGATACACAAAAAGTCTTTGTTAACGCCCCGTATATACGTTAAAACAGTAATAAATGCAGTGGCTTGTGAAAAAGCCAGTCTACCATATCATCTGTGGACTTGTACAGATAAAAGGATACCGAAGAACAAGGCCGCAAAGAGATGATCTGTCAGTTCTGATTTTCTTTTTCAGAGAATTTAATGTTAAAGCGATCACGAATCTTTTCGTAAGAGACGAGTTCGGTCTGTCTGGCAGATGGGGTGAGAAATGATTCAAGTTTGGTCTTGAGGACAACAGGATTTATTTCTGAATTAATTGAAATAACACCTTCCATTATGATTTTCTGCAGAAGCAGTTCATGATTGGTTCGCTCCTTGAGATTTGCGGCAAAAGGAAGAAATATGAAATTGGAGAATATGAGACCGTAGAGGGTTGAGGTCAAAGCGATGGGAACAGCCTGCAATATAACTGAAGTGTCGCCAATCCCGCCAAGCATGGTAATAAGGCCGACAACGGAGCCGATGATGCCGAAGGCCGGGAAAAAATCTGCAATCGATCGCAATACCCTTTCTATATCTTCACGCCGGAGTTTAAAAAAGTACATTTCGGTATTGAGGATATCTCTGATCTGATCAGGATGATAGCCGTCAACCAGGCAGCCGAGGGCACGGCGAAGGAAAAGGATCGAGGTTTCATTCTCCTCATCCTGCAGGCTGAGAATTCCTTCAATTCTTGATTTAATTGAGAGATCGATCAGGATGTTTATGATGTCTGATTCTTTTTTGGTCGGGTTTCTATATGAGCTGGAAATGACCTTGCCAGCAATTCTCAGTTGTTCCATGCGAAAACTGAGCAGGGTTGCGGCGAGTGTTCCGCCGAAAACTATCATCAAGCCTGAAAGATTAAAATAAAGGCTCAGATTGCCGTTTATAATGAAGCCCGCGATAAAGAGCAGAATACAGACAATAAGGGCAGCGATGTTCTTTCTCAGCATAATATCAGTTGAATGTAGTGGTTGAGTCTGCCTGAACCGGTGCCGGCAGACGTTTTGAAACAATTATTTCAACTCTTCGGTTAGCAGCCCGATTAGTTACATTTGTATTGGGTTTTACAGGTCTATATGAAGAATAACCGCTGACAACAAACTGATTCGGGTCCATATTCATTTTTTCAATGAGGAACCGTGCAACGGTTGAGGCTCTGGCTACGGATAATTCCCAGTTCGAGGCAAATCTTCCTGAACTCATCGGGGTGTTGTCTGTATGGCCGACCACATTTATCATATATGGTGTATCGGCAATAATAGAGCTGATCTGTCTTAATGATTCGATTGCAGAGGCTGAAAGGTCTGCACTGCCAAGATCAAACAGGAGATCGCCGGTTAGAATGATTCTCACTGTTTTGTCAGGAACCAGCTCTACCGAGGCAAATTTTTCGAGACTATTGTTCTTTGCAAGTTCTTCCTTTCCGGCAGAATACATATCTCTGATTTCCTTGCTTCCCTGATCGATAACCGGTGCTGATGTCGGTTCAAGCGGGCGCGGCTGGATCAGATCTTTTTCCGGGTCGTTTGGGGGCAGCACTGGTTTTTCAACAACAACCAGTTTAGTTGTTTCGGTTTCCTTCGTCTCTTCTTCTTTAGGGGGCTCTGCCGGTTCAGGAATTTGCTGTAAGGGTTTTCTGGCAACGAAATCCGGTATGGAAGAAAGTTCGCGGGTAAGATTATCCTGAAGACGTTTCATTGCTTCTTCAGGAGATTCATCAATATAACTTGATTTAGTTTCAACCTCATCAAGAGGAACAGGTTCGACCTTTTTCACCGTTCCTCCTGTAGCGAGCGGCATGCCAGGTTTAATCGGAGAAAAGGGAAACTGTGAATCTGCATTTATGTCCAGTGCCTCTGTCGTTTCGCCGCCAATAATACCTTTTTCATCACTGACGAGAAAATCCTGATGTGCAGCCTGATAGACAAACATGGAGAGGAAGAGGACAAACATGGTCATCATTAGATCAGACCAGGCTACAGACCAGTGCGTTGGTTTTGGAAGGACAGTGGAGAACAGTTTTTCACTGTCGCTGAAAAGACCGGTCTGACCGCTCGCGCGTCGATCTGTTCGACTGAACTCTGTATTGTATCTGCGGGCAGCTGCAGAGTTGGGTACTAAGGGTTCAATATTTTTGGTCAGTTCGCTGCTGTCAGCTATGTTATTTTCGTTTTTCTCTGTCATTACTCACGCATGCAAAGTAGTCGATGGGCTTTCCTTCATTATCGGTAATGGTACAGAAAAACAATAGTAAAAACGTGTTTGAAATTGATGATATATTCACTTCTTCGAAAATCTTCCCGGAATATAATAGAGCCAGAGATAGCCGCCGATTCCGGCAAGACAGGAAGCGAGGACGATACCGATTTTTGCATTCAGCAGAAATTGAGGTTGATCAGGGAAGGCGAGTGAGCCGATAAAAATGGACATGGTAAAACCTATGCCTGCAAGTAGTGAGACCCCGAACAGGTGTGATAACGTTACATCCTGAGGAAGTTTGCTCAGTTTTAATTGAAGGATGAGCGCGGATACAGCCATGATACCGAAAGTTTTACCAAGAACAAGCCCGCAGATAACACCTATGGTAACCGGATCCGCCAGAATTATTCCAAGATTCTTAAAGTCAATCGGAATACCTGCATTGGCCAGGGCAAAAACAGGAACAATGACGAAAGGAACAAAGGTGTGCAGGTTGTGTTCCATGCGCTGAAGAGGGCTTTCCATGTTGTGGATATAATTTTCCATTGACTGCAGATTGCCCTGCTGCTTGCTGTTTTCCATGATCGTCATGCCGGGGGAGCAGTCCTGCTTGAATTTTGTCAGGAGTTCCTGCATTTTTTCCATAAATAAAGGCGGAGAACAGGCAGAGCGTGCCGGAACGGTGAGTGCAGTCAGAACTCCTGCAAGGGTGGCATGGACACCTGATTTCAACATTCCAAGCCAAAGGAATATACCGACTATCCCGTAGATAGATGGGCGCCGAATTCCGGCTGCATTCATCAGTAAGAGAAAAATAAAGCAGCAGCCCGAGAAGATAAGGGCGCCGAAATGGATCTGTTCAGTATAAAAAACAGCAATAATGAGTACAGCTCCCAGATCATCAACAATTGCAACAGCCAGTAAGAAACCGGTTAAGGACTTTGGTATGCGGCTTCCAAGCAGAGCCAGGATTCCGAGGGCAAAAGCTATATCGGTAGCCATGGGGATACCCCAGCCGTTTAGTGCCTCTCCTTCATTAAACAGGGCGTAAAGCAGGGCTGGGAAGATCATGCCGCCAAGGGCAGCACCTATAGGCAGGATGGCCTGACGTTTGTCGGCAAGTTCTCCGACCAGTATTTCGCGCTTGATCTCAAGACCGACCAGAAAGAAAAAGAAGACCATCAGGCCGTCGTTTAT
Source organism: Desulfobulbaceae bacterium (assembly GCA_003249645.1). Classification (GTDB taxonomy): domain Bacteria; phylum Desulfobacterota; class Desulfobulbia; order Desulfobulbales; family Desulfocapsaceae; genus SZUA-575. The sequence goes on from QKIH01000091.1 coordinate 7,961, forward strand.
CCAGTGATGGATGGAATATTTCAACATCCATTCTCCAGAGCCGATCACCATGTATTGATGAAGGAACTGATCGTATCTGTTAAAAAATGGCGAGTTGGCTACGACGATGGCAAGCAGGGCACAGAACATCAGCAATATGCCGGAAGACGCCTCCTTATGAATGAATTCTTCAAATGGAGTCATTGCTTGTTTAAAATGTCTTCTCAATGTTTCTGACTTCTCAGGGCGAACTCCGTTTTTCATTTCCGACTCCGGTTAATATTTGTAAGAGATCAGTAAGTCGTTATTCTTTCCTTAATTTTTCTATTCGTTCAAAATCTTCGACAAGTTTATGATACTGTTCGCTGCGGCGGCATTCATTGAGAAGACTCAGTGCAACGGTTATATGGATAAAGATAATGATTGCACCAAGTCCGTCAGCAGGGTGGAAATACCTGTAGATCAGATGAGCGAAAAGACTTGCAAGAGTGATAATACGAATGGGTAGAATCCACATTCTGCAGAAAACCGCCCGATGTTCTGAGCTGAACTGGTGGGCAACTTTCCTGCAGCAATGTTTAATGCCACTGAACATGGATTTAAAAGACTGGTTTGAAGTCGAAAAAGTGAGTTGTTTCCAGCTTTCTGTAAGTGCGGGTTTCAGCACGGGCAATAAATGAGTTTGTCAAGGCACCGTTTGGCGTCAGTATTACACCTTCAAGGAACTCCCCATCGGTAACCCCGGTTGCGGCAAAGGCAAGTTCACGTTTTGACTTGATCAGATCTTCGACCCTGAATATCTTTTCATAATCGGTAATGCCATGTCTGGCAGCTTCTCTTTTATCCCGGTCATTTTCGTAGTAGATCTTGCCTTCAAAGTAGCCTCCGAGACAGCTTATTGCCGCTGCTACCATGGACCCTTCAGCTGCATATCCGTAACCCATGTAAATGTCGGCCTTTTCACCGGTTATGGCAGAAAGACAGCCGGATATTTCACCTTCTTCG
>QKIH01000142.1 GCA_003249645.1 Desulfobulbaceae bacterium
GAAAAGGAACTGGGTCTTCACGGCTAACCAGGTAAACAGACAAACGGATTTCCGCAGCCAAATTGCAGAAATCCGTTTGTCTTATTCTCCTGTCTCCTCTATTCTTTTTTCCAAGGTATCATTGCCTGAACGAGCAGTAACAAGATGAACATCACGCTGCGGAAATGGTATGGCAATTTTCATTTCATTAAATGTCTTGTAAATATCCTTGATCAGATCATGGGTCATGCGGCCTCGAACTCTCGGATCGTTTACCCAGCATAAGAGCTGAAAATCTATGGAGGACTCGCCAAATTTTCTTGCCCTTGCCCTTGGCGCCGGATTTTTGGCAACTCCCGGGTGCCTCAATGCAACTGCCATCAATGCTTCTTCAACCTGATCAAGATCACTGCCGTATGCAACCCCGACATCAATTCGAATCCTAAACATCGGCTGCGGCGCAGACTGGTTAATAATCTTGGAGTTGGCCATGATAGAATTCGGTATCGTAATCAGTACATCGTCCCGGGTTTTTATCTTGGTTGACCGAATACCGAGTTCAACAACTTCTCCCCTTTCACCCGAATCGAGGACAATATACTCACTTACCTTGTATGACCGATCCATATAGATACTGATGCCGCCGAAAAAATTGGCAAGAGTATCTTTTGCAGCCAAAGCAATGGCAATACCGGCAATACCGGCAGAAGCAAAAATCGGGGTAATCGCAATATCCCAGATACTCAGACCCCAAAGAATCGCTGTGAAAACAAGAATAATTCTGGATATATTCTTGAACATATAAAACAGATCACGATCAAATTCCTCCCGGCGTAATAAAATGCCGGCCGAGACTTCATTGAGTCTGTTCATTGCTCGTAAAACGGCAATTATCCAGACAAGCAGCATTGCACTTCTGATAACTGCCGGCAGCAAAAAATCATAGGGCGCCTTTGGTACAGGGTCAGTCAGTGTCGCATGCATACAGCCAAAGAGAAAAAGAGTAAGAGCAAGCGGTGTCTGCAGAAATTGCAGCAAAAAATCATCAAAGGGCAGCCGTGTTTTTCGTGCGGCTGTCCGTAAAAGCCTGATGACAACAAAATGGAGAATCCAGGCAACCAGAGAATAAACTGCTATTATTGCAGTGCGTTCAATAAAATTCTCGGTATCGGCTTCAAGCAATTTAGCAATATAAACAGAAACAGTATCAATGGTTGCCATGAATGTTCTCTTCTACACTCCAAGCTTCTGCGCTTTTTCAACAAGCATTACCGGAATGCCGTCTTGAATGGGATAAAGCAAAGAGCATTTTTCACACACAAGTCCCTTCTTTTCTTCATCCAGTTTTACCGGTCCTTTACATTCCGGGCAGGCCAGTATTTCAAGCAGATCTTTGTTAATCATATTTCTCCTTTTATATCAGTATGCTATTAATGTATGTTTTGAAATTGAGCCTAATTATTTCAAATAGTTCTCTTAAAAGCTACAAAAAATATTGACAGGAATTTATTCAGGTGTATTATTATCGATAATATATAATTGATAATGGTGATCAATGGTTGCTCTTAAACGTAAAAGTCTGACTGAACAGATACAGGAAGTCCTCATTGATAGAATCATTAGAGGAGAACTTCTGCCGGGAGACCGGCTCAAGGAGTTGCAGATAGCTAATGAGTTCGGTACAAGTCAGGCGCCCGTTCGAGAGACAATCAGAAGCCTCCAGGCTATGGGATATGTAGAACATAAACCGCATGTCGGAGCGATTGTAAAAAAGTTCACTAGAAAAGAAATTGAAGAAGCGTACCAGGTGCGGGAAGCGCTTGAAGGTCATTGTCTCACCTTCTCGGATGTTGACAGAAAAGACCTTATAGGCAGCATGAGTATTCAGCTTGATCAGATGTTTAAAGCGAAAAATGCTAATGACATCCAGGAATTTATTAAAGCTGACAACCTGTTTCACAGGGCGATTATTGAATGTTCTCAGAATGTTAGAATGCTTGAAATCTGGGACTCACTCAAAATGCAGATGCAGGTAATTGCCACCCATGTTGAGGCACTGATGTCGTTTGACACGCTGTACGGTCTCCATCCTCCAATTGTTGAGGCTCTGGTTAACAGGGATCGGGATCTGGCAAAGCAGAAACTTGCCGACCATTATAGAGTAGTAGAACAACACTGGGTCAGAACCGGTGAATAGATATTAGAAGCATAAGTTGATTTGAAGTATAGGATCAAATTTAATTATCGATAATCGATAAGGAGTTAGTCATGAAACGCTTTGAAATGGCAGAACCATTAACCCAGGAAGAACTCTGTGAAGTATTGAGACGTGGTCAAGAACTGCATGACAAAGAAATATCAGAAAAAATTTTGAGATTAGTGAAAAGGATCGCAAATACATTCAGTAAGCGTGAAAAAGTGATCCATCACAAACCAGCTGGAGCACGTGCCTAGATCTGAACTCCTCCTTTTTTCAACGGGCACATGTTTCAAGATTAAGGCACTGGTTATCAGTGCCTTATAATCTCCCTTTATTCCGCGTTTCCCAGCGCGTTTAACCTTCTATAGCAATACACCCCAAAATCGCCAGCCTCCCTGGCTGTTATCAACCCCCAATTGATACCGGCCACTGGCGATTTTCTTTTACCTTTCACAAAAGCGTGGTATATAAAGCCCTTGCGACTGCATAAACACCACTTCACCCGTCATAACTTACCCAGTTAGTTCAAATCCGGGTGTATTATAACGACCTTTTAAGGAGTACCTCATTATGCTGAAAGATAAACGTATTGGCTTCATCGGCGGCGGCAACATGGGCGAGGCCCTGATCAGCGGCCTTATTATGGCAAATTCTGCAAAACCTGAAAACATCACCTGCTCAGATGTTCGTAAAGATGCACTGCAGGAGCTGAAAGATAAATACGGGGTCAACACAACGACCGACAACAACGAAGTTGTCCGCAATTCTGATATTATCGTCTACGCTACCAAGCCTCAGATTCTTGCTTCGGTGCTCAAAGAAACAGCCGATGCTCTTGACCAGTCTAAACTTGTCATATCTATTGCGGCAGGAGTTCCGCTTGCTGCCATTGCTTCAGGTGTCGGAAAAGAACTGAGACTGATCCGCGTCATGCCGAACATCTGTGCTTTTGTTAAAGAAAGCGCAACCGCCATCGCCGCTGGAGATTTTGTTCTCGAGGGTGATGTGGAAATGGCAAAAGAGATTTTCGACTCAGTAGGTATCAGTGTGTTTATTCAGGAAAACGTCCTGATGGATGCCTTTACAGGCTTGAGCGGCAGCGGGCCGGCCTACATGTTTCTGATCATCGAAGCCATGGCTGATGCAGGAGTTAAAATGGGGCTGTCCCGTAAGGACTCTCTTCTTCTCTCTGCCCAGACCATGCTTGGCTCGGCAAAGATGCTGCTCGAATCCAAAGAGCACCCCGGCCAGCTGAAAGACAGGGTAACTTCACCAGGAGGAACGTCAATTGCGGGTATTCATACCCTTGAACAGGGCGGTTTACGAACGACAATCATAGATTGCGTTGAAGTGGCAACCAAGAGATCAAAAGAGCTTGGCGAAGCAACAATTAAAAATTTTGAGAACTCAAAATAGAGATCCTCAAAATCAGTTATAAAAAAAGGCTCCGGACAGTAATTTCCCTGCTGTCCGGAGCCTTTTTTTATCTTCCCATTATTTCGGCCATTTTCTCACTGCCGAGTTTGTATCCGATCTCAAAAGCCTTCTGGTTCATCTCGATAAAGTCCTCCGGCACCCGGTCAGCAATGACCTTAAACACCGACTCTTTTTGCAGTACCGGTTCAATACCAAGCAGAGCCCCAAGTACAGCAACGTTAAAAACGATCGGTTTTCCGATCTGTTCCATCACATTTTCATAGATCGGCAGTTCAATTTGTCTGGCATCGACTTTCTTACCGATATCCACAAATCTGGTGTCGGTAATAACGGTCCCGCCGGGTCGAACTATTGCACCATAGGTATTGTATGCATGCTGGGTAAGACAAACCAGGATGTTCGGCTGGCTGACGAGTGGAAAATCGATTTCAAAATCAGAGATGATAATATCACTCCTTGTCGCGCCGCCCCTTGCAGCCGCTCCATAACTCTGTGACTGTGTTGCATTCAGCCCCTCATACATCACCGCAGCCTCGGCAAGCAGAATAGCAGCAGTGATTACCCCCTGCCCGCCTGAACCTGAAAAGACGATTCTCGTACGCATGATTATTTCCTCCCCTTCATAGCATATTCAATAATCTTGTCATACTCTTCGCAATACTCAGGAGCCTGCCGATCAACAAAAATACCCCGGCCTATCAGAGCCGGATTTTCTTCAAGTTTTTTCGAGCCAAGTCTCGCAGTGATCTTGTCATAATTGGCAACCATCTGCGGAGCATCACCTTCTTTATTTTTTCTGCCGTAATGGGTAGGGCATTGTGAAAGAATCTCAACCACAGAAAAGCCTTTGTGCATGATCGCTTTCTTCAGAAAATCGGTCGCTTCAGTTGCATGAAAAGTTGTTGTCCTGGCAACAAAGGTTGCACCGGCAGCCTTTGCCAGTTCAACGACATCAAAATCGTTGTCGATAGTGAGATAAGGTGCCGTAGTCGCTTTCTTGCCGACCCCGGAAAGGGGGGAATATTGCCCGCCGGTCATGCCGTAAATCTTATTGTTCATGACAATGGCTGTAATGTCGATGTTTCTCCTGGCAGCATGAATAAAATGATTGCCGCCTATTGCCAGGGCATCGCCGTCACCCATTGGCACCAGCAGTTTCAGCTTCGGCTGGCTGAGTTTTACGCCTGTTGCAAAAGCAAGTGCCCTGCCGTGCAGAGAATGCAGAGAGTGAAAATCAACATAACCTGAAATCCTGGCTGAACAACCGATACCGGAGGTCATGACAATATCATTTTTTTCAATGCCAAGCTCTTCTACTGCCCGCAGCAGCGAATTGAGCACCGTACCGTGTCCACAGCCCGGGCACCACATATGAGGGAAAAAGCGCTGTCGTAGATAATCCTTGATTGCCATTGTTATACTCCCCTCCCCTGGATAATTCTGAGAAGTCCTTTTATATCAGCCGGGGTAATCAGCTTGCCGTCTATTCTGTTGGACAGGAAGACCTTACCCGGATCATCAACCGCCGCTTTTACATGATACATGAGCTGACCGCTGTTCATTTCAACAACGATCACAGCTTTTGCTTTGCTGCACTTTTCCCGGATCAGGTGCTGCGGGAAAGGCCAGAGGGACTGCAGTTCCAGCACCCCTATCTTTTCACCTTTCATCCTGCGGTTTTTCGCCATATGAATAGCAGATCGCGCCGATGATCCATAAGAAATAAGAACATATTCGGCACCATCCATGTAGTGTTCCTTATATCTGGTGATCGAATGGACATTGTTGTCAATTTTATCCATCAGATGACGAAGAAGATCGCTCACAACCTGGGGATTATTTGACGGAAAGCCCCACATATCATGGAACAGGCCGGTAACGTTATAGCGATGTTCAGCTCCGAAATCAGACATCGGCAGACGGCCATCTTCTCTTGGCAGATAAGGCCTGTAGTCAACACCTTTGCCGACCGAAGTTCTCAACCTGCCGACAATAGGCAGCTCGCCTTCATCGGGCAGTACCAGTTTCTCCCGTAAATGGCCAATAGCCTCATCAAAGAGCAGAATAACCGGGGTTCGATAGGTTTCTGCCAGGTTAAAGGCATCAACCGTAATAGAAAATATATCCTGATGATTGGAGGCGGTGAGAGCTATGATGTTATGATCCCCATGGGTTCCCCATCTGGCCTGATTCAAGTCGCCCTGACTGACATGGGTCGGGTTGCCGGTGGAAGGGCCGCCGCGTTGAACATTGGCTATAACACAAGGAATTTCTGCCATACAGGCATAACCAATCGCTTCCTGTTTCAATGAGAAGCCCGGCCCCGAAGTTGCGGTCATTACTTTTTTACCGGTGAGCGATGCCCCAATGATAGCGCACATGGAAGCGATTTCGTCTTCCATCTGGATAAACTTTCCACCCCTTTCCGGCAGTCGCTGTGAGAGACACTCTGCTATTTCTGTCGAAGGTGTAATCGGATAACCTGCAAAAAATTCCACCCCAGCATAGAGTGCGCCTTCAACGCAGGCCTCGTTCCCCTGGATAAACTTTATACTTTTTTCCATATTACTTTTCCTTGTCCGGTTCAATCACAACTTCGATTGCCAGGTCGGGGCATCTGATCTCACAGAGTTTGCAGCAAATGCAATCTTGCGGTCGAACAGCCACAGACTTGTCTTCCTTATCCAGTTCAAGAACCTTTTTCGGACAGAAAGCGACGCAAATGCCGCAACCTTTGCACCAGTCTCTGTTAATTACAAGTTCTTTGAGCTTCTTTTTTGCCATTGTTCCCTCTTTAACAAACAGATCTCATTCAGGTTCAAAAAAAAATACGACCCTGCAAACAACACAGGGTCGCGTCTCAATGCTCACGAAAATCTTTCTCTATTGACTGAAGCCATACTGTACTAAAACACCATCAAGTGATGGAAAATCAACTCTTTTTTAAACATTATCCCATAAACGGATATTTGAAATCTTCCGGCGGAACAAACGTTTCTTTCACTGTTCTTGAAGAAATCCACCGCATCAGGTTGGCCATGGAACCAGCCTTATCGTTAGTGCCGGATGCACGTCCGCCGCCAAAAGGCTGCTGTCCGACAACTGCACCGGTTGGTTTGTCATTGATGTAAAAATTGCCTGCCGCATGCTCCAGTTTATCCAGGGCCTTACTGACAGCAAGGCGGTCAGTTGCAAAAATTGCCCCGGTAAGGCCGTAAGGAGAAGAACTGTCACAGATTTCAAGCGTCTCTTCGTAAGAATGTTCATCATACACATAGATGGTTATTACCGGGCCGAAGATCTCTTCGACCATTGTCTTAAACCTGGGATTGGTCGTGACGACAATGGTCGGCTCAATAAAATAGCCAACCGAATCATCATAAACTCCACCTGTTATTATATGAGCATCATCACTAGCTTTGGCAAACTCTATATAAGATACGATGGTATCAAATGCCGGTTTATCGATGACTGCCCCGACAAAATTGGTAAAATCAGTCGGTGGTCCCATCTTGATTTCCCCTGCAGCAGCGACAAGCCCATCTTGTACCTCGGGCCAAAGATTAGAGGGTATATACGCCCTGCTTGCAGCCGAACATTTCTGTCCCTGATACTCAAACGCACCTCGAACAAGTGCCGTAACCAAAGGTTTTACCGCAGCTGACTTATGGGCAAAAACAAAATCCTTGCCGCCAGTTTCGCCGACTATCCGCGGATAGGAATGGTAGCTTTCGATATTGGCACCGATTGTCTTCCACATCTGCTGAAAAACCCTGGTTGAGCCGGTAAAATGGATGCCTGAGAGATGCGGACTGGTCAAACAGATATCTCCGACAGCAGCACCTGATCCGGGTACAAAGTTGATGACACCTGGCGGAAGTCCGGCTTCTTCCAGAATTTTCATCAGGTAATACGGGGTAAAGACAAGCGATGAGGCAGGCTTCCAGACAACCGTATTACCCATCATGGCCGGTGCTGTCGGCAGGTTGCCGGCAATGGCGGTGAAATTGAACGGCGTTACGGCAAAAACAAATCCTTCAAGTGGGCGGTGCTGCTGATAATTCCACAACCCAGCTGACGAAGCCGGTTGATTGCTGTAGATCTGTTCTGCATAATGCGCGTTGAAACGAAGAAAATCAATCAGCTCACAGGCAGCATCAATTTCTGCCTGAAATGCTGTTTTTCCACCGGCAAGCATTGCACCGGCGTTTATTACATAGCGGTATTTTGTCGACAGCAGTTCGGCAGCCTTTAAAAAGATAGCCGCCCGCTCCTCCCACCTGAGAGATCTCCAGATCGCCTGTGCTTCAACCGCGGTCTTAATTGCAAGCTCAACTTCCTTAACGCCTGCTTTATGATATGTCGCCAGCACATGATGATGATTGTGCGGCATAACCACTTTGCCTGTATTACCGGTAGCAATCTCCTTTCCGCCGATGATTAGCGGAATTTCAACATGTTCTGAAGCCATTTTCTCAAGCGCCGCTTCAAGCTTTTGTCGCTCAGTGCTTCCCGGCGCATAACTGTATACCGGTTCATTGACCGGCACGGGGACCCTGATAACACCATTATTTAAGATATTCATAATCATCCTCTTTTAAATAACGCTTTTACAATGACTCCCGCCATTGCCGGGTTTTCTTTCAATCTTCTTGTGCTGTAACCAAACCAGTGCTCTCCGAAAGGCACATAAATCCTCATCTTATGCCCGGCATCGACTATTGACTGCCGAAGCGCCGGAGTCACTCCGTACAGCATCTGGAACTCATATTGATCCTTGCTCAAGCCATGTCTTTTGATCAGCTCAAGGGCACCGTCGATCAGCACTTTGTCGTGGGTTGCAATGCCAGGATACAGTTTGTGCTGCATCATGAGGTGGAGGTCTTCGAGAAACCTTTTCCTCACCTCCTCTCTATCACGATATGCTATTTCTGAAGGTTCTACATAAATGCCTTTACACAATCTGAAATTCACCGGGTTCTCAGGGGTGGAAAGTTTTGCCAGATTATTAATGTCATCGGATGTCCGCTTGAGATACGCCTGCAGCACAACCCCGACATTGGCAGGGAATTCATCGCGAATGCGTTTATAGATATCCAGAGTGTCATCTGTACAGGGAGAATCCTCCATATCAATGCGCACGAAGTTGTTATACTGTGCAGCTTTGGCAACAACCTCGCGGATGTGCTGATATGCCTGCTCACGATCAAGAAGAAGTCCGAAAAAGCTGGGTTTAAGGCTGTAGTTGCCTTTTACCCCGGCCTGCTCCGCTGTTTCGATGACATGCAGATATTCTAATTTATTTGCCTGGGCTTCATCGAGTGTGGTGATAAACTCGCCAAGAACGTCGATGGTCGTCAAGATTCCCTTTCGGTTGAGGTTGAGACAATTTTCAACTGCCTCTTCAAGAGTCTGACCTGCTATATACTGTTTGGAAAAGAGCCATACGAGATTCTTCGGCATGTATGGCAGCATTCCGGCAATCGCTTTGTTGAACATGTTTTTCCTCCAGAAAACCCATTATTTTATACTTTCTCAAAAGGTTAACTCACCTTCGATAATTAAATACCACCATTGTATACAATTTCGCCATACATATCTTGCCCTGCCCTAAAATAATATTCAACACCCTCTATGATCCCTATTCACTCTTGTATAGAAGTAAGTATTCAGAAGACCATCGACAAGCCATTTTCACGTAATTTTAAAGCGATACAGATATTATCTCTGAAGCAACCCCTGCAGTCCATGAGGGTGAAAACATTTCCCTTGACAGAAACAATAAAGAAATACAGTATTTGTATGCATTCTTAGCCGGACTTACCATTTTACCAGAAGCAGGATTATTTCATGAGCTCATCAAATAAGACCAACTCAGAAGAGTCGGTATACAATAAACTGAAAAACGCGATCAAAAAACGCTACATCAAACAGGGCAGTCAGCTGGTTGAGGTAACCCTTGCACAACAGCTCGGCGTCAGCAGAACTCCGGTAAGAAGTGCGATCAAACGTCTTGAAGCTGAAGGCCTGGTCAACTCTGTTCCGAACAGAGGGGCATTCGTTATCACTCCGACATTCAAGGAGATAGAAGAAACGTTTCAGGTCAGAAACGAACTGGAACAGATGGCCTGCCGGCTTACCGCAGCAAGAATCACAACAGAAGAAGTTGGAATCCTTGAGGAAATACTCAAACAGGAAACCACCATTTTCAACAAAGAAGATATTGAAGATTATTATCTGATCAACGATCAGCTCCACCTGACTATTGCTAAATTCAGCGGCAATGAAGTGCTGCACAGCTATGTCAAAGAACTGCTTGACCGGACCAGAATTTTCCTTATTCTCTTTGATCCTTTTTTCAAACTTGAGTACTGTACTTCTGCTGTAGCACATAAAGAAATCGTCGACGCCCTGGCCTCTCATGATGCAGACAGAGCAGTAGCCGCAATCAATAAACATATCCAGAGCTCAGTAGACAGCCTTGAAGAGACTGATCTGCTGCCGGATGACTATCTCACCCTCTAGGGTTGAGCAGAAAAGCCGGGCAAAGACCACATAGCCGTTGTAGCAGAAAGTTATCAGTCTTAGTTCATGACAGGACCATATATGCATTATTCTGAAAAATATAAATCAGCCGTAAACATCGATCTTCGCAAGGTCGGTATCATTACCAATAATCTCAGTGAAAGATCGCTGGAGTACGCCAAATCACTTGAATCCTGGCTGGATTCAAAATCGATACGATATACAAGAAACAACGTTGAACCGGATCTTGATATTCTTATCACCCTAGGCGGTGACGGAACACTGCTGCGCATAGCCGAGCAGGCTGCAAGACATTCCATACCGGTTGTCGGGGTAAACCTGGGAAACCTGGGTTTTCTCACCGAACTTACTGAACAGGAGGCAATACCGGCACTTGAACAGATTTTAACCGGTTCTATTGCTGTAGAAAACCGGATGATGCTCAAAACCTGTCTGCTCGATTCGGAAAACAACCGGAAAAGCGATTACCGCTATTCTCTCAACGAAGTTGTCATCACCAAAGGGACCTTGGACAGGCTGCTCAGTCTGCAAACATCGGTCAATGGTGATCTCATTACAACCTACAAGGCTGACGGCCTCATTTTTTCAACTGCTACAGGGTCAACAGCCTACAGCCTTTCCGCCGGCGGACCGCTTGTTCATCCCGGACTCAAAACCATTCTTGTCACCCCCATCTGTCCCTTCATGCTAAGCAGCAGGCCGATAATTCTGCCTGCCGAGCAGACCTTCTCAACCTGTTTTTCTCCGAACAGCAACAACACCAGTGCCCGTATTATCATCGACGGACAAAGTGCCTGGAAACTGAATCAGCAGGAAACCCTGCTCATTGAGCAGGCTGAACACCCGCTTCAGCTCCTCGCTGCATCAAACCAAAGTTATTTCCAGGTCCTTTGCAACAAACTCCACTGGGGAGATCAGAAGAAAAACTGTGCAGAGAGAAAAAACGGGTAACGCACTCTTTACCCCGGCACCTTATCAATAAGCTCTTATCAGTCATTGCATTATGTTTTAATTTCAAAAGCGGTCGTCATAACATGAAGGACCATTTGACAGTACAGCTATTAAGCAGAAAATGGTATACTGGCTTGTAACAGACAATCCTTCCGGTTTAACAAGTTTGAATCGTTTATCCATATATCTATCACTGCCAGAGTTGCTTACTCGGCTTCACTACTATTATGTCGTCAAAAGTTGCAGATAATCTATCTCCTGAAAACATCTTAACCTTTCCCCAAAACCGCCCCATCAGCCTGAAACAGTCTGAAGAGGCAGATAATGTGCTGATTGATGTCCGTTCAACAAAAGAATTCGAGGAAGGATCAATCCTCAATGCTGTCTCAATACCCCTTTTTGACAACACAGAACGCAGTATTATCGGCACAATCTACAAGCACGGCAGTAAAGAAGCAGCTATTGAAAAGGGATTTGCCTTCGTTAAAGAGAAATTTCCACAGCTCATCGAACAGTTTGAACCCTACCGCAACAAGACGGTGACGATCTACTGCGCAAAGGGCGGCATGCGATCCAGGTCAATCGTAAACCTACTGCACATGCTCGGTATGAAAGTCTACCAGCTCGAAGGCGGTTACCGGCTCTACCGCCACCAGACACTGGAAAGGCTCAACCAGTTTCGCGGTAAAATGCTTGTCCTGCACGGTATGACCGGAACCGGTAAAACCCGCATCATCGAAAAGCTTTCTGATGCCATTGATCTTGAGGGACTTGCCCAGCACCGCAGTTCCCTCTTCGGCGGCGTGAACCTTACCCCCAGAACGCAGAAGCAGTTTGAAACCCTTCTTGCCAGACAACTCGATCAGCTTGGAAAACCGCCATACTTCATCGAAGGAGAAAGCAATAAACTGGGTCAGGTTTTCCTGCCGAAATCGATTATTGAAGAGATGGCTATCGGTACGATGATCAAGATAACGGCAAGCGTTGAAACCCGGATTCAACGTATCATTGAGGACTATCCGATCACTTCAGATGAAATCCGGCAGAAGATGGAGAGTATATTCAGAACACTCACCAAACGACTAGGTCATGCGACTGTCGATAAGCTTTGTGAATTGCTGCAAAAAGACCGGATCGATGAGCTTGTCTATATCCTGCTCACCGAATATTACGACAAGCGATACGGCAATATGTATAAAAAATATACCTTCAGCCTGGAAGTGTCTTCAGAAAACATCGATGAAGCAGTTAAAGAATTGACCGAATACAGAAGCTCCCTGATTAACACATAACAGGAGACAGAAGATGGATGTACCTAAAATTGTCATTCTGGACGGATATACCCTGAACCCTGGAGATCTTGACTGGACAGGGATAGAACAGCTCGGTCACTGCACCATCTACGACCATACAGAACCCGGCGACACCCTGAGACGTGCGGCGGATGCAGAGATGCTCTTTACCAACAAGACTGTCCTTAATAAAGAGATCCTGAACCAGCTTCCTTCACTCCGATATATAGGCGTCCTGGCAACCGGCTATAATGTCGTCGATATCAACCAGGCAAACCTGCAAAACATTGTTGTCACCAACACGCCGGGTTATGGTGCTCCGGCGGTTGCGCAGGCAGTATTTTCTATGATTCTGCACCACACCAACCAGATTGCCCTGCATAATGACAGCGTAAAACGGGGAGACTGGGCAAGATCAGCCAATTTCTGTTATCAGCTCACCCCGCTTACGGAATTAAAAGATAAAACACTTGGCATCGTCGGTTACGGCAATATCGGCAGGCAGGTTGCTGCAATTGCCCACGCATTCGGCATGAAGGTCATTGTCCACACCAGAACCGTACCTGAAAAAAGCGAAAACGTGACACAGTTTGTCAGTCTGAAAGAAGTCCTTGAGGCAAGTGATTTCATCACACTTCACTGCCCGCTGACCCAAGACAACGAGAAGATGATCAACAAGGCCGCCCTGTCACAGATGAAACAAAACTGTTTTCTTGTCAACACCGCAAGAGGTCCTCTCATCGATGAAGATGATCTTGCCTGGGCACTTGGCACTAACCGAATTGCAGGTGCAGCCCTTGATGTGTTAAACATTGAACCGCCGATTCCCGATCACCCGCTATACAAGCTGAATAACTGCATTATAACGCCTCACATTGCCTGGGCTACACGGGAGGCAAGACAGCGTCTCCTCGATATCGCTGTCAGTAACGCGCAAAGCTATTTAAACAACACGCCAACAAACGTGGTCAGTTAACCGGTTTTCTGAATCACCCAAAAAACATATCGCAAAAAATCATGAGCCAAGATCATCACCACATTGCATACGGCAGCAAAAGCTTTCCCTATCCTCAAACAGATAACACAACTGTCATCACCACACCCGAGGTTGCAATTTCAATCACTGCAGAAAAGTTTTTTTCAATGCTGATAGAAAACGAGAGCTTTCAGAAACTCAACCTCAATAATGTCATCGTTGTCGTCGCTGATAAGACTCGATTATGCGGTTATCCTGAACTTCTACCAGATCTTGTAAAAGCTCTGCTGCACTTAGGCTGTAAAAAAGAATCTATCCGTTTTATCATTGCCTATGGTACCCATCCTGTTCAAAGTGAAGCGGAAAGCCTTAATGCCTACGGCCAGATTTTTAAAGAATACCAATTCATTCATCATGTCAGCAACGACATAACCAAATTTAAAGAGATTGGTAAAACTGCTGCAGGAACACCCGTCCGTGTCCGCCATGATCTTCTTGAAGCAAGCTGCGTCATCACCATGGGCGCTATCTGCCATCACTATTTTGCCGGTTATGGCGGCGGCCGCAAACTGCTTTTTCCGGGATGTGGAGAAACATCTGCAATCTATGCAAATCACAGCCTCTATCTCGACAGTAACAAGAGAAAACTTGCAGAAAAGTGCCAGCCGGGCATTATCAATGGCAACCCGCTTGCTGAAGATCTGTTTGCGGCTGATGATTTATTCCACAGTCATTTTGCAATCCACGGCATTATGGATCAGCACGGCAAACTTGCCGATATTATCATTGGTAAAAATCGACAGACCTTCTTTGATGCCTGTAACATACACGCAAAAAACTTTGAGATTAAAAGCAGCGAATACGATCTTGTTGTCGCTTCATGCGGCGGATTTCCGAAAGACATTAACCTGATACAATCGCATAAGGCTATCCACAACAGTGCCATGTTTGTGAAAGACGGCGGGTCACTGATTGTCTACTGCGAGTGCATAGATGATATCGGCTCTAAAACGCTGATGCCCTGGTTTGAATACGGTAACTTTGCCGATGCCTTCACAGCATTGAAAAACAGCTATCAGGGCAACGGCGGTACAGCGCTTTCTATCATGACAAAGACAGCCAGAATCAAAATCCACCTGGTAACCAGCCTCTCAGTAGATCTGTGTGCCCGTATAGGCGTTCAGAAACTTGAAGCTGAACAGGCAGACGAGATGATCAGGAATCATGCTGGCAGCACGGCTTTTATCCCAAATGCCAGTCTTACCGTTCGTCGCGGGAAAGAGTGATTGCCGGCGGTTGTAAGGAGGGTTAACAGAGATTTTTGATAATTGCTTGTTCCGTTAAAGAATTTACGGTATCTTAAAATGTTCAAAACGTTCCAGAACATTCCAAAACCCATTCTTTCAGGAGGACATTCATGAAAATCAAGTCGTTGATTAAAGCCACAGCTGCGACCTGTATCACTGCCGGTATGCTCTTTTCCGGCAATCTGTCTGCAGCCGAGACCAAAGACTATCTGATGGCTACAGCTTCCACCGGTGGAACGTATTATCCTGTCGGTGTTGCTATTTCTACCTTAACCAAGGTGAAGCTCCAGCCAACCCAAAACATCGGAATGTCTGCCATCAACTCTGCCGGTTCCGGAGAGAATATCAAACTTATGAGAGAAAACGAGACCCAGTTCGCCATTCTTCAGGGTCTCTATGGTTATTATGCCTGGAACGGCGTCGGTCCGCTTGCAGCAGACGGTCCGCAGAAAAATCTGCGTTCTGTTTCCATGCTTTGGCAGAATGTTGAACATTTTACTGTTCTTTCCAAATATGCCAAAACCGGTACCATCGCAGATCTTGCTGATATGAAGGGTCAAAGACTTTCACTCGGTACAAAGAATTCCGGAACACTCGGCTCAAACGAAGTTCTGTTGAAAAACCTCGGGTTAGATGCCGAAAAGGATTTTGAACTGGTTTATGTTGGATACGGTCCAAGTGCTGATGCAATGCAGAACGGCCAGATTGCCGGCATGAGTACCCCTGCCGGTGTTCCTGCAGGAGCAGTAACCAGAGCCATTGCCTCCATGGGTGATGATGTCACTATCCTCCAGTTCACTGATGAGCAGATTAAACAGGCCGACGGCGGTCTCATGCTCTGGACCCGGTTCAATATTAAAGCTGGCAGTTATCCAAACCAGAAAGAAGATATTCTGACCATCGCTCAGCCGAATTTCCTTGCGGTCAGAGATGATGTGGATGAAGAAGCGGTATATCAGATTACTAAAACTATCTATGAGAACCTGCCGTTTCTCAATGCGATTCATAAGGCAACCACCGATATGAGCCTTGAAAAAGCTCTCGATGGTTTACCAATGCCGCTGCATCCTGGTGCGCTCCGTTATTTCCAGGAAGTTGGCCTTAAAATTCCAGAGCACCTGATCGCCAAGTAGATTTTGCAAATTGTTGTTCCTAAATAGCCCCCTGCCTTGTGCAGGAGGCTATTCTTCTTTATCCCACATAGAGGCCGCGCGTGAGCAGTATATCCGAATTCACAGATACCGACCGGAATCTCGTAGAAAATCTTATCTTTTATGTAGGTGTAGCAGTTTCACTGATGCACATCTATTTCAATATTTTTGCAGTCATTCCGCCATTATGGCAGAACGCTTTGCACTTTTCAGGATTTGCGCTGTTATGCGGACTCTATTTCCCGTTTAATGCAAAAAGAAGAGAACATCGCTCAAACCTGAGCTTAGCCTGCGACATTGGTATCGGCCTGATCGCTGCAGGCTCTGCTATCTATATGATATCCATGGAAGACGCTATTTATGCCAGAGGCGTCACCCTGAACACAGGAGAATGGATAGCTGGAACCATCCTTATCCTCTGTGCCATAGAATTTACCAGAAGAACTACAGGATGGATTATTCCGATCCTCATTATTCTCGCCCTTACCTATGTAGGCTGGTGGGGTTCGATGATCAGCGGAGTTTTCAAGTTTGGTGGACTAAGCGCTGAAACTATTATGTTTCGCTCAATTTACGGTGATGACGGTCTTTTTGGCAGTATTGCCCTGATTTCTTCATCGTTTGTCTTCCTTTTTATACTTTTCGGCGCTTTTCTCCTTCGCTCCGGCGCCGGAGACTTTGTTATCAATCTTGCCAGAGCAGTTGCCGGCAGATTCGTCGGAGGTCCCGGACTTGTCGCCGTTTTTGCATCGGCGCTCACCGGTACCATATCAGGCTCGGCTGTCGCCAATACTGCATCAACCGGCGTTATTACCATACCGCTTATGAAAAAGGCAGGATTTGACCCGAAATTTGCGGCGGCCGTTGAAGCCTCTGCTTCAACAGGAGGTCAATTGATGCCGCCGATCATGGGTGCAGGCGCCTTTGTCATGGCCAGTTATACCCAGATCCCTTATACCACCATCGTCACAGTCTCTATCCTGCCTGCCATTCTCTATTTTGCTACCATCGGCTTTTTCGTGCGGATTGAGGCAAAGAAAAGAAATATCCAGCCATCAGAAGAATCAGATGTAAGTGTACTCACAGTTTGCAGACAAGGCGGCTTACCCTTTCTTATTCCGATCAGCTGTCTTATCGGCCTGCTGATCATGGGTTTCACACCCACCTATGCCGCCGGCATATCAATTATTGCTGTTATTGTTTCCTCATGGCTGACACCGAATAAAATGGGTGTAAAGGCCGTTATGGAAGCCCTGGCACTCGGGGCAAAAAATATGATTATGACCGCAATGCTGCTTTGCGGTGTCGGACTTGTTGTTAATGTTATTGCCACCGCAGGCGTCGGCAACACCTTTTCTCTGATGATTACCAACTGGGCAGGCAGCAACCTGCTTATTGCAATCATCCTTATTGCCCTTGCATCTCTAGTTCTCGGTATGGGACTGCCGGTAACTGCCGCCTACATTGTATTGGGAACCCTTTCGGCACCTGTTCTGTACAATCTTATTATGGATACGCAGATCACCGACATTCTGGTTCACGGCCTTGTGCCTGAACAGGCAAAACCCATGTTCCTGCTTGCCATTCCCGATAAAATCGATCTGCTAAATCACCCGATGAGCGTCGAAATGGCTCATCAGATAATGGCATCAATTCCGCCGGAGCTGACAAACACCCTGCGGGAATGGATGGTATCACCCGACGCTTCCACCTTTGCCCTGCTTTCAGCCCACATGATTATTTTCTGGCTGAGTCAGGATTCGAACGTTACACCACCGGTTTGCCTTACTGCTTTCACCGCTGCCGCCATTGCAAAAACACCGCCAATGACCACCGGGCTGCAATCATGGAAAATCGCCAAGGGGATCTATGTTGTGCCATTATTATTTGCCTACACCGACTTTCTTGGTGGTTCATGGATAAGTGATTTTACGATCTTTTTCTTTGCTATTTTCGGGCTCTATGCTTTTTCAGGAGCAATTCAGGGCCACTTTGAAAAACACCTCAATCCCCTGCTGCGAATTTTAAGTCTGGTAGCGGCATTTTATCTGCTCTGCCCGGCGACGATCCTGATTCACTGTGCTGCCTTGGTTGGATTTTTCGCCATATTTTTCATCCATCTCAAATGGACAAAGCCGGCAGTCGCTTCATAAAAGCAATGTCACTGCAAAAACAGTATGCAGCAGTCCTGGTACTGCTGCTTCTGCTCTTTGGCGGTTTCACATCAGGCATGCTTTTCTTCGTTAAGGACAGGCAGTACCTGCTGGCAGCTTTCCTTGTAGTCATTCTCTACTTTGCAACCTATCTTATCGGCAAAAAGATTTCTCTTCTCTTTCTTGAACTGAGTCTTCTCAAATTCATACGGAACAATAATGGAATCAGAGAAAAATCTGCCTGCAATTATTTTCTTCGAACCCAATATCGGAAAAAAATCAGTGAAGCTGAGTTTGAAAAATTACTAAACAGTATTTATTCTGATCTCATTGAACGGGGCGCTATTTCAGTTGACAGTGAGCAGATAACACTTTCGCCTCAACAACCTTAGACTTTTTATTTACACAATGTTTCGTACTATTCTGTTTGACCTCGACGGCACCCTTGTTAATTCAGAAGAGGGTATTACAAAATCCATCAAGCACGCCATGATGGAGCTTAATCAACCCGAACCTACTTATGAACAGCTGCTTCCCTGCATCGGGCCACCGCTGATTGACAGTTTTCAGCTTGTTCTCGGCCTTGAACATGACCTTGCTATTCAGGCTGTAGCTCTCTATAGAAAGCGATATGGCGAGATCGGTAAATTTGAACTTTTTCCGTATGAAGGCATTAAAGAGCTGCTTGAAACCCTTAAAGATAGGGGATACAGGCTCTTTGTTGCCACCTCGAAACCACAACCGGTTGCCGGTGAAATAATTAATCATACAGGTTTGTCAGACTATTTTGACAAGGTTTATGGAGCCGGCCTCGATGGTAAGTTTAACCACAAGCCTGAGCTGTTAAAACACCTTCTTGAGGAAGAAAATCTGGAAAGAGGCCAGACACTTATGGTCGGCGACAGGAAATTCGACCTTCTTGGTGCCTCAGCAAATCAGATGGCCAGCCTCGGCGTCACCTACGGTTTTGGCTCCTTGGCCGAGCTGCAGGAACACCAGGCAACCTATATCGCTCACTCACCTTCTGATATTGCATCTTTATTGCAGAAGCCTGCCGATAATTAAAATATCTTTTTTATAAGCCAGGCCGCGTCGTCTCGATAAGCCGCCTGGCTTTTTCTGCATACGCCAGTGCTCTATATAACCTGCCCTCTATGATTGAATATTAAGAGATTCATGCGCAACTGTTTAATCAAAAATAACAATAAATAGATCTCTATCTGGTTGACTATACGTTAAAATAGTTTGTTTTCTATTTCCACACACCAATTTATCCCGT
Source organism: Desulfobulbaceae bacterium (assembly GCA_003249645.1). GTDB lineage: Bacteria > Desulfobacterota > Desulfobulbia > Desulfobulbales > Desulfocapsaceae > SZUA-575. The sequence continues at coordinate 19,272 of QKIH01000142.1, forward strand.
AAAATAAAAAAACGAGATAGGATTTAAATCACTCACTAAAGCACACTTGTATTTCAATAAAAAAAAATTATTTTTTTTATTTACGTAAAAACAGCTTGCATACATACATTCATGTATGTATAAATCTCTTTCTTGATTTATTGACAGAACTTTTTCTTTATCAACCTCCATGGAAGGCAATAAAAAATGAGGAAATTAAGATACTCAACCACCTATGTTATATTATCACTCTTTCTTGCATTGAGTCTTAGCGCATGCAAGGAAAAACAACAGTCGGCGGCAGCTCCGCGCGGACCGGTTCAGGTCGATGTTATCTCAGTCGATCAAACCCAGGTTCCTGTCGAGATGGAATTGCCGGGCAGAACAAACGCCTACCGGGTTGCAGAAGTCCGTCCTCAGGTAAACGGCATCATTCAGAAACGACATTTCGTAGAAGGCAGCGAGGTTCAGGCCGGTCAGCTTCTCTATCAAATTGATCCGGCAACCTATCAGGCTCAATTTGACAGTGCAAAAGCCTCACTGGCTAGAGCTGAAGCCTCAGAACACTCTGCCAGACTCAAAGCCGAACGCTACGATACGCTGGTCAAAACCAAAGCTGTCAGCGAGCTTGATCAGATTGAAAACGAAGCCAATTGGAAACAGGCGCAAGCTGATGTTGCTGCTGCAAAGGCCTCACTCAATACGGCAAAAATCAATCTTGATTATACCCGTATCACCGCGCCGATCAGCGGTGTCATCGGTAAATCACTGATCACTGAGGGTGCCCTCGTCACCGCACAGCAGAGCACTCCTCTTGCCATTATTCAGGAGCTTGACCCCATCTATGTCGATGTAACCCAATCAAGCTCAGACCTCACCCGCCTGAAGGGAGAGTTTTCAAAACTCAATAAAACAAATGCCGAAGCCTTTGAGAAAACAGAGGTATCTATCATCCTCGAAGACGGATCTGAATACCCTTATAAGGGATCGCTTGAATTTTCAGACGTAACCGTTGAGCAAACAACCGGAACTGTCACTCTCAGGACGATCATTCAAAACCCGAATCAGGATCTTCTGCCCGGTATGTTTGTCCGCGCCAAGCTTTCAAACGGTGTACAAAACACCATTGTTATCCCAACATCCGCTATTAGCAGAAATCAAAAAGGTGAGCCGATGGTAATGGTGGTCAACCAGGAATCCAAGGTAGAAGCAAGAATGATCCAGACAGGCAGGAACACAGAAAACGGGATTATAGCGAAGTCCGGCCTTAATGTCGGCGACAAACTCATAACTGCCGGACTGCAGAATATTCGTCCAGGTGCAGATGTTACAGCCGTTGAAAAGGCTCAAGCTGAAAACAATGAGGGAGAGAAATAATGGCCTCGTTTTTCATCGATCGTCCCATTTTCGCATGGGTCATCGCAATCTTAATTATGCTTGTGGGCTCGCTGTCACTGATGGAGTTGCCCATATCACAATATCCTGAAATTGCACCGCCTCAGGTTACCATAAACGCAACTTATCCAGGCGCTTCTGCAAAAATAGTTGAAGACTCCGTTGTTCAGGTCATCGAACAGAACATGAACGGTATCGACAACATGATTTATATGAGTGCGCAGAGTTCGTCCAGTGGTTCTGCTTCAATTACCCTTACCTTCGAAGCAGGAACCGATCCTGACATTGCCCAGGTTCAGGTTCAGAACAAACTGCAGCAGGTAACCAGTCTTATTCCACAGGCTGTTCAGCAACAGGGGATTTCGGTTGCCAAGGCAAGCCAGACCATGTTGATGGTTATCGGAGCAATCTCTGAAGACGGCAGTATGGACAGGCATGATTTGTCCGACTTCATGGTTTCTACCCTTGAGGATCCTCTCAGCCGGACTGAAGGCGTAGGTAACATTAGGGTGTTCGGCAGTCAGTATGCCATGCGCATCTGGCTTGATCCTTACAAGCTCAACAGCTACGGCCTTACTCCGTCAGATGTTTCCCAGGCTATTTCTAACCAAAACAATCAGGTAAGTGTCGGCAGCCTCGGTGGTGCACCTGCCACCATGGGTATCGAAATCAGTGCTACGATGATGGCACAGACCATGATGACTTCCCCTGAAGAATTTGAAAACATCATCCTCAAGGTCAATACCGACGGTTCCCAGATTCGATTAAAAGATGTTGCCACTGTTGAAATCGGCGGCGAAAACTACGCTTTTACTTCTGAATACAACGGCCTGCCAGCTTCCGGTATGGGAATTATGCTCGCAACTGGCGCCAATGCGCTTGATACATCAAAAGCAGTACGTGCCAAGATCAAGGAACTGGAACCCTTCTTCCCGGCAGGATTAAAAATTGTTTTCCCCTATGACACAACCGAATTCATTAAGATATCAATCGAAGAGGTTGCCCATACCCTGATCGAAGCAATTATTCTTGTCTTTTTTGTCATGTTTCTGTTTCTGCAGAACTTCAGGGCAACACTCATCCCGACCATTGCTATTCCCGTCGTTCTGCTCGGCACCTTTGGTGTTATGGCCGCTTTCGGTTTTTCCATCAACACACTGACCATGTTCGGTCTTGTACTGGCTATCGGACTACTGGTTGATGATGCCATCGTCGTCGTTGAAAACGTTGAGAGGATTATGGATGAAGAAGGTTTGTCACCATATGAGGCAACGAAAAAATCCATGCGCCAGATTACCGGTGCCCTGATTGGTATTGCCATGGTTCTTTCTGCAGTTTTCATCCCAATGGCCTTTTTTGGAGGATCCACCGGAGCTATCTACCGCCAGTTCTCCATTACCATTGTAACTGCCATGGCACTTTCCGTTGTTGTTGCAATTGTCCTTACCCCGGCACTTTGTGCGACCATGCTCAAACCTCGAAAAGCAGGCCACCATCTTGCCAAAAAAGGACCTTTCGGGATCTTCAACCGCATCTTCGCAGCCGGAACAGAAGCATATGGTGCATCTGTCAGTTACGTGCTGAAGCGCGCCTTTCGTTTCGGCCTCATCTTCATGATTCTGGTCGGCGGTATGGGCTATCTCTTTACCAAGCTTCCTACAGCCTTTCTTCCCGAAGAAGATCAAGGTGTTATGTTGGCTATGGTCATGCTGCCTGCAGGTGCCAGCTTGGAGAGGACAGACGCTGTCATGAAAAAGATGCAGAACTATTACATGACTGCTGAAAAGGACAACGTCAAAGCAATTTTTACTGTTTCCGGTTTCAGTTTTGCAGGAACCGGTCAAAACATGGGGCTTTCGTTTATTAACCTGAAAGACTGGGATGAGCGTAAATCACCGGCCCAGGCAGTCAACGCAATCATCGGCCGCTCATACGGCTTTTTCTCTACTATAAAAGAGGCAAGGATATTTGCTTTTAATCTGCCTTCTATTCCTGCTCTCGGCACTTCTACAGGATTTAACTTTTTCCTGCAGGACCGCGGCGGACTGGGTCATGAGCAACTCACTCAGGCCAGAAACATGCTGCTTGGAATGGCCGCCCAGAATCCTGTTCTCACGGCTGTCAGACCAAACGGTATGGAGGATACGCCTCAATACAACCTTGATATCGACTATGAAAAGGCAATGGCTTTGGGTGTCTCAGTCAGTGATATAAACTCAACATTAAGCTCTGCCTGGGCCTCAAGCTATATCAATGACTTTCTCCATAATGAACGAGTCAAGAAAGTCTATCTTCAGGCTGATGCCAAATACCGGATGCAGCCGGAAGACCTCTATAAGTGGTATGTACGAAACAATCAGGGACAGATGGTTCCGTTTTCCTCATTCACTACCGGTCACTGGGCTTACGGATCACCCCGGCTTGAACGCTACAACGGTGTTCCGTCAATGGAAATTCAGGGTGAAGCAGCCGCCGGAAAATCCACCGGTGAAGCGATGGCGGCCATTGCAGACATCGTTTCCAAACTGCCTGCCGGTATAAGCTTTGAATGGACAGGAACCTCATATCAGGAGGTCCGTTCAGGGGCGCAGGCCCCTGCATTGTACGCGCTGTCTATTCTGGTTGTATTTCTTTCACTGGCAGCATTGTATGAAAGCTGGTCAATCCCGTTCTCGGTTATTCTGGCTGTTCCCCTAGGTGTTTTGGGCGCCCTTGGAGCAACCTACTTACGCGGACTTGAAAATGATATATACTTTCAGGTCGGCTTATTGACTACCATCGGTCTCACAGCTAAAAATGCCATCCTGATTGTCGAATTTGCCAAAGCGGAGTTTGACAAGGGCAAGAGCCTTGCAACAGCAGCCATCAGCGCCTGTAAAATGAGAATCAGGCCAATCCTGATGACATCACTGGCGTTCATGCTTGGTGTTCTTCCGCTTGCCATAAGCACAGGTGCCGGCGCCAATGCTCGTCATGCAGTAGGTACCGGCGTGCTCGGCGGTATGATCTCCGCTACAGTTCTGGCAATTCTTTTCATCCCGCTGTTTTTTGTTCTGATCATGCGGCTGTTTAAAACAAGAAGAGTGCCCCAACCAGCAATTACGGCTGAAAATAAAGAGGTATAATCGATGAAAATGACATATAAATCTGTGGTTGCTCTCACCTGCTTCACCCTTCTTGGCGGGTGTGCTATGGCACCGCAATATGAGCAGCCGGCTTTGCCGGTTGCTCAGAATCTTGCAGGAACACTTATCAATCCTGAGGCCGCCATTCAGGCTGACAGCAGGGTTGATAATGTAGCTGAGCTCAACTACACCCAGATATTTAAAGATCCTGATCTTCAGAAACTGATTGGGCTCTCGCTTGCCAATAACAGGAGTCTCAAACAAACAGCCATTAATCTGGAGATGTATCAGGCACAATACAGGATTCAGCGCTCAGCACTCTATCCTTCAATTAACGGCACCGGTTACGGCACTAAACAGCGTACTCTCGGTACAACGGGGATGGCTACTTCCGAGGTCTATTCTCTTGAAGTTGCTGCAACCTCATGGGAGCTTGATTTCTTTGGACGGATTCGCAGTCTGAAGGATCAGGCCCTTGAAAACTATCTGTCCATGGAAGAGACGCAAAAAAGTGCCAAGGTCAGTCTTGTTGCTGAAGTAGCGCGCGCATACCTGACCCTGCTCACTGATAAAGAGCTTCTGAAAATTTCCGAAGATACCAAACGAATTGAGCAGGAAAGTTACGATCTCATCGAGCAGAGAGTAAATGCGGGCATCAGCGACCAGCTTGATCTCGCCCAGGCGAAGACCAGTCTGGAAGCTGTCAAAGTCAACCTTCCGCTGTACAGAAGACAGGTAGCACAAGATATTCATTACCTAAACCTTCTTACCGGCAGCAGTCTTCATCCAGATATGGTTAAAGGTGATAAAAAACTGGAAGATGTTGCCCCAATGGCCGTTCTTCCATCGTCTCTTTCATCCGATATTCTCCTGCAAAGACCGGACATCAAGGCGGCAGAACACACTCTCAAGGGTGCAAACGCAAATATCGGGGCAGCAAGGGCCGCATTTTTCCCTCGCATCAGCTTGACTGCTGGAGCCGGTTTTATCAGTCCGGAGCTGGAAGATCTGTTTAACGGCGACTCCGGTTCATACCGGTTCACCCCGACAGTTTCGCTGCCGATATTTAACGCCGGTCAGCTTCGCGCACAGCTCGACATTGCAAAGCTGCAAAAAGATCTTTCAATTGTCCAGTATGAATATGCAATTGAGTCAGCTTTCCGGGATGTCTCTGATGCCCTGGTTGCACTTGAAACCTATCAGAAACAGCTTGATGCCCAAAAAGCCAACCTTGAAGCCAATCAACAATACTACGATCATGCAAAAAATCGTTATGAAGAAGGTGTGGACAGTTTTCTCACCCTGTTGATTGCTCAACGTTCATTGTATTCAGCCAAGCAGAATTATCTTTCCATGCAGTTGAGTAATCTTACCAATAAGGTAGACCTCTTCAAAGTATTCGGCGGCGGCTGGAAAGAAACAACCGAGCAGTAATATGGCACGCAGAACAAAAGAAGACGCTCTTAAAACAAGAGAAACTATTTTAGATGCCGCCATTGATCTATTTGCCAGCAAAGGGGTCAGTTCGACCACGCTGGCAAATATAGCCAGTCAGGCAGGAGTAACCCGTGGTGCAGTCTATTGGCACTTCAGCAACAAAGAGGAGCTCGTCGAATCGCTTCGTGACATGGTCCTGGAGCCTTTTAAAACCAAACAGGCCGCTCTGGATGATCCTGATCTTGATGATCCGATGGGACTTCTCTTTGATACCCAGCTGTTGTTCTTTAAAAATCTTCAGAAAAACAAGAAACTTATTAAAATTCTGAAAATTTTCCTGATCAAATATGAAAACAGTGGGGATCTGGAACAGGTCTTTGTTGAAAAAGCCAGCTGTCATCTGCATAAAATTGAAAAGCTCGAAGCTTTTCTCAAGAAAGCAATCGATAAAAAACAGCTGCCGGAGACATTTGACACCCGTATGGGGGCAATAGCAATAATATCATTTATTGACGGACTGATTCACAACTATATACTGTTTCCGGACACACTGAGCTGCAAAACCGAAATCCCTAAATTGCTCAGGGGCCTTTTCAACATGCTTCGAACAGGTCTATGAAATCAACTCAACAGCTGCAGACTTCCGATAATCTATCAATATCCCAGATTTCCTGAAGGATTGTCAGCAGCTGTTGAATAATCGGATCGTCCCTTCTTCGCTTGAGAAAAGCTATAGAAAGCGGCAGGGTCAGTTTTTCACCCTGCCAGATACTAAAACCAGCCTGTTTTGTGTCACACTCCAGTACCAGTGCCAGACCGGCACCGTTTTTTACCATTGCATTTATCGTCCGCTCCTGATCGGCAAGCAGAACCTCCTGGGGTTTCAATGCGTGGCGCTCAAACAGTTCTTTTAATACGGTATGAAAAGGACAGTCGGCCGGCGTGGTTATCCATGGATACGTTTCCAGCTCCTTAGGCGTACAGGTACAAAAAGATGGTGATAAACTTTCCGCCCCTGCAACGACCACATCAAAATGGAATAAAGAGAGGGTTTCAATCTTTTCTGATTCATTAACACCGTAGATAAAGCCTGCATCAATTCGGTCATCTTCCAGATTGTTTAATACTTCTCCGGAAGAAGACTGGAGAAAACTTATTTTCAGGCCGGGGTTATGACCAGCCAGCCGCCTGTACAACTCGGCAACTTTCAATATTTCAGATTCACTGTTTAAACCAAGCCGCAGATTCCCGCTTATTTCACTCTGCATCAGTTTTGCCCGACTTGCCATCTCATCGGTCATTGCCAGAATCTTATCGGCATAAGCCTTCAGCTCGACTCCGTGACCGGTCAGTTCCATTCCCTTCTGGGAGCGGACAAAGAGCTGTACTCCAAGCTCTTCTTCAAGGCTTCTGATATGACTGCTCACCGCCGGCTGTGAAGTATACAGCCTCTTCGAGGCTTTTGTCAGATGACCTATTTCAGCCACCATTTTAAAGGTCTTTAACTGGTAGAGTTCCATTTTCTTTCTCTCGTTTTCATAAATGACTCAACTCATCCCTATTTACTTTATTTCACCAAAAACAGGCGATCATTTTTTCAAATCATCCTGATCTGATATGACGATTTGAGTTGCAGGGGTGTTGCCTGTAGCATGGGCTGAACCACGACAATCAACCCAAAGGAGAAACGAGATGAGAGACCAATTGCTTAAAAATATTTTGTATTTGTTCTGTCCGGAAGACTCAAGTAATCAATTTGGATTACAATATAATGTACCTTGGTTCTTTCACTACTTAAAAGGCATTCTCTGGGTCTTAGTTGCCTTTGTCCTTGCTTTTACTGCAGCCACTATTTGCTGCTGACAAGGCAAAAGCCCTACCGCATCACCTTTTCATCCTGTCGTTTCTGGCAATTTGCAGATTTTAGCACCCTCATGATCCTGTGGGCAGGCATATTTTCCGGCCCACAACCTTAAAACAGGCACAAAAATAGTATAAGATATGTAAAAGATTCTAATTGTTCTTGTGATGGTTGGAAAAAGCCAAAATCTACGCTACTGTTCTATTCTGTATAATTTTGTAAATACATTTCAGGACTTTTTGCCTTAGAGGGTTTATGAAACGCCTTGCACCAGCTATTTTTTATGACCGCAACGACTACGAACTGCTCCGTATCGTCAACGATATTCTGAGCCGTTCCGAATCGTCACAGGTTGCCCGCTCACTTCTCGGGGAACATTTACACCCGCAAGGTATAAAACAATTGGCTGCACCTCGCGGCGTGCGTATCGGATATGCAGTTGCAAGTCTGCTCGGTACTTTTGAGAAAAAAGGCAATGCTGAAGAACGGATAACTGCCCTACGCTCTCTCCATGACGAGGTACTCTCCTCGTCAGCGACCAACAATCGGAAAAACACGGCCCGTGTACTGATCCAGATTATGAAGGAGTTGATCCGCTGTCGCCATGACAGCCTGCGGCAGCTGCAGCTGGCCCATGATTTTCGCATGGTTTCAACCGGCAGTCCACGGCTTGTGAGAGAACAGCTCGCCAAATACCATCTGGTGGAAATGTCTGAGGACTGGAATCAGTTCACCTTTGATGATCACGTACACGATGCCAATACCAAGGGAAGAAAATTTCCAACCCACCTGCTGATGGATGCCTGGATCAAAGGAATTCGTCATCTTACTGTTGTCTATTATAACTATGTCAGTTCTGAGGTTGTCGCAGAACTTATTGAGGCGGCTGATATTCTCGATATCCACATCCAGATCGGTATCGAAATGTCTGTTCTGCACAGAAACAAATATGTCAATATTGTCTGGGAACCTCACGGTTTCAAAGATAACCGGGCATTTCTCAAATTTCTGAAAGAGGATTCGGTTGTCCAGCTGATGAACGACGGCCGTGAGGTTTCTGCCTTTCAGCAGCGTTATGTTTTTGCTGTCCTTGAAAAGTTCAACACAACACACCGCAGAACAATTCAGGAGAATCTCGGCATAGACCTTGATGTGTTAACTAAAGATGGTTTTCTCTCTCTGGTCGGCGTCGGACAGGCATCGCTTCTCCATCTGTCCAAGTACATTTTGACAGGCATTGAACAGAAGGCTCCGGAACGGATAGAGGAGCTGGAACTGTTGCAGGCAAGCGGTTCAACTGAACGGAGAATCAAAGCAGAACAACAGCTCGAAATGATCCGGGAAATTGATGTGGATCATATCATCAGCGAATATCTCGACCCCTCACGCAACCCGGAACTTCCCGACCCAAGAATACCGCAACCCGGTACTGACACACCAAAATTGCTGCAGCTTGACATGAATACGCTGCTCCATAAACTTGGCGTTCTACATTCGAGTTCCCGTTTCCGGCTCATGCTCTCCAACCTCTCCGCACAGGACACCTTGGAGCTTGTTTACCTGTCCGAGGGTATGCTTTCTCACCTGGAGGCCTATAACCTCAGGGATGCCAGTCACGGCAAGGAAATATCAAACGGACATTTTCATGACGGACACGCAGTTGCACTAAAGAGTCCTGAAAGCTATTTCAGGCTGATTTCTGATCTGCAGGATGCCCTGAATCACGATAATGTCATCGATCTTAAAAGGGCCATAAGAGCAATTATCTGGGATTATGAAGAACAGCGGATACGTCTTGGCAAAAATCTGGATCTGATACCTGATGATAAGGCCTTCAAACAGCAGCTCAGGGCACACCACGGACATATGCTGTCGAGAAAGGAAGAGCTGCTGGATATTCTTTTCAACCTCGAACGTTTTCACAATTTCTACAGGAAAAAGACTCTGGGTTCCCGAATCGGCTCCAATTCAACCGGTCAGGCCGAAAATCGTTATGGGATGGGCCTCGTCCTCATTGACACTCTCCCCACACGGGCCAAAAGAGAAATTTTACATGACGTGAACTCCGGCAGACGGCAGCTTATTCCTGTCACCGGCTTTCTGACCAGACATCAGCACTGGCGATGCCGTGAACAGAGAAGCGCTGACGGCAAAGGGCTGATCAAGAAGCAATGGAAGCGCAAGTTATTCGGTGATACGCTCTGTGATTCATGGGGCGACTGGACGCTGGACGGAATGCTCGTCCACCCCGGAAAAACAGGAAACATCACGACGCTGGGAGGTCTTGTCAGTGATGTTGATAAAAAACTTGATCATTCAAGCAGCTGGGAACAAAAACACCATCCCTGGCATTATCTGAACACCAACCTGAAAAATTCACTCAAGGTTCTCATTGGATTCATACCGGCATTCTGTACCTTCTTTTTCACCAAAGACTGGTGGCTTCTCGCTTATTTTGGTGCCGTTATCTGGTTCAGTATCACAGGGCTTAGAAATATCCTGCAGTCAGTTCTGGGAGGAGGAGGCCTGCGTCGCTCTCCGCTTTTGCCATGGAACTCACTCATCAGCTGGAGCAGAATTGCAGACTCTCTGCTTTTCACTGGATTTTCCGTCCCGCTACTTGACTTTCTCGTCAAGACCGTTTTCCTTGCTGATTATCTCGGGGTTACAACCGCCAACAACCCGGTTCTTCTCTATGCCGTTATGGGACTCGCCAACGGAATATATATCTCCAGTCATAATCTTTTCAGAGGACTGCCTAAAAACGCAGCCTATGCCAATTTCTTCCGTTCGATTTTAGCCATTCCGATCGCGATCCTGTTCAACTCGATTATCGGCATTTTGCTGCAGGGCTTCGCTGTTCCTGACGTGACCGGAGTTCTTCAGAAATGGGCGGCAATCATTTCCAAGCTGGCATCCGATTGTGTAGCGGCAGTCATAGAAGGAATGGCCGACCGGCAGGTTAATATTCGCGCCAGATTACATGACTATCAGTCCAAAATTGCTCAGCTTTTTGCTGTCTTCTCCCGTCTTGACCTGCTCTTTCCGGAGGAGGATGTCCTGGATATTCTTCAGGATCCGGAAATTATGATGGAGACGCTGAGCTATGAAGCTGTTGAGCAGGAACGATTTATTACCGTCAATGCCCTTGATCTAATGTACTTCTGGCTCTACCAGCCACGATCACGCAAGGCGCTGAAAGCTGTTATTGAAAAAATGTCGCGTGAGGAATGGCTGATCTTCTACCGTTCCCAGCTGGTATTAAATCGCTACCGCCAGATCAGTCAGTTCTTTGTCGACGACCTGGTCGGGAAAAACTTTTCCAAGCCGTTATCCTTTTATCTGGAAAATTATGAAAGCTACCTGCAGGATCTGGAAAAACTCGGCGCCAAATGTAAGCGTGGATGACGGCAGGCATGGCGACAATCGGCCATCCAGCACTCAATTTCTTAAAACAAAATTCAAAAAGACAACACCTAAAATTTGTAATACTAACCGGCATACATATACTATAGATAAATAGCACTGATATAACATCCCGATATCGTCTTTCAACAGCAGCTCTAAGAAAAGGTAGAAATGTCCGAGCAGCCAAGCTTTTATATGCCCTCCAGTGTTAGTGAGGAACATCCGTCAGAAGCGAAATATCGACTCATTTTCGAACTCGCTGCTGATGCCATATTCATTGGCAGTAAATCAGGTCACTTCATCGATGTGAACGAAAGCGCGATTCTGATGACTGGTTATTCAAAAGCCGAGCTTCTTGGTAAACCCATGTCCTCATTCTTCACCGATGATGAGTTGAAGAAAACTCCGCTTCGATACGACCTGCTCCAGAAAGGGGAAACCATTCGCAGTGACAGACTCCTTGTTCATAAAAACGGGACGAAGATCCCGATCGAAATGAACAGCAGGATGATGCCGGACGGAACCTTGCAGGCTGTTATTTTCGCGATATCAGTGAACGCATAAAGCTCGAACAGAATCTGGAAGACCATCTCCGTCGCCAGAAAGCCATAATTGATGCAGCGTTTGAAGCTATTTTCATTTTTGTAGAGGGTGTCTGTGTCGGCCAGAATAAACGCGCAGAAGAACTATTTGGATACACGGCGGAAGAAACGACAGGCAAACATGCCACAGAATGGATACTTCCTTCAGAAAGACTAAGGACCAGGCAGAAAATTGATTCGGGCTATGAAGGGTTATATGAATCTGTCGGCCAGCACAAGGACGGCAGCACGTTTCCTATTGAAATTCAGGCACGAATGACAACGCTTGATGGAAAAATCGCCAGGATATCAGCAGTTCGGGACATTACTGCACGTAAAAAAGCAGAAACGGATCTTTTAACCATTCAGAAATTGGAAAGCCTCGGCACTCTCGCAGGCGGGCTGGCCCATGATCTAAATAATATTCTTACAGGTTTATTCGGCAATCTCTCTCTTGCTAAACTTCATTTAAAACCAGCAGAAACAGCACATCGTTTCATCACCAAGGCCGAGGAAAGCCTCACCCGCTTCACCCGAATTACCAACAAGCTGCTGACATTTTCCAAAGGTGGTCAGCCGATTATCCAGTCAGTCGAACTGACCGAACTGGTTCAGGAAATTGTTCTTTTCGATCTTGCCGGCAGCAATGTCATTGCCCATCTCGATTCAGATGAGCAGCTGTGGAACGCAAAAGTCGACGCCGGCCAGATTCAGCAGGTATTTTCAAACCTTGTCATTAATGCTAATCAAGCGATGCCGAAAGGAGGAAATCTGTTTGTCAGGCTGTCTAATTGTGATAATTCTGCCGGTCACATTTCTCATCTCTCTTCCGGCCTTTATATAGAGATTGAGATAAATGATGAAGGATACGGAATCCAGCCTGAACACCTCAAGAATATCTTTGATCCCTACTTCACGACGAAAGAAAACGGCAACGGGCTCGGCTTAACAAGCGTCCATTCAATCATTTCCAAGCACGGCGGCATAATTTCAGTTGTGTCTACGGTAGGGCAAGGAACAAAGTTTACCTTCTACCTTCCCGCTGAACCCAAAACTGCTGTGAAAGATACTCCCTTACAAACCGAAAAACCCCAAAAGCTGACAAAGCAATTTAAAATACTTCTCGTCGATGATGATGAAACCGTCTGCAATATCTGCTCAAGCTTGCTGAAATCACTTGATTGCGCTGTCATCACTGCAGACAGCACACCAAAAGCAATCGATGAATTTACTGCAGCAGACAGAAATCAGGAACCTTTTGATATTGCAATTCTTGATTTAACAATTCCCGGTGAAGCTGGGGGAGTTGAGACCGTTAAAGAGCTTCTAAAAATAAACAGCAGCACGAAGATGGTGGTATCGAGCGGTTACAGTGACAACCCTGTCATGGCAAATTTTCAGAAGTACGGTTTTTCTGCCATCCTTACAAAGCCTTATTCTCTCGAACAGCTAGTCGCTGTACTGAGAAAGCTTAGTAATGAGTAACGAGGCTCCCCTGCTCTTTCCTAAAATTAAATTACACAAACCCGGTTGCGCCCCTGGTTCTTAGCTTTATAAAGTGCCTCATCAGCCAGTTTCATTAATGATTCAATTGTTGCATCATTGCTCATCCGGTGTGTTAGACCAATACTGACAGTTACCTTTACCGCAATTTCCAACCCAATATTCAAAACCTCATCGGCCAGAGCTATTCTGAAACGTTCTGCCGCTGACTCGGCAAAGCTATTGCCGGTTTCAGGGAGAATGGCCATGAATTCTTCTCCCCCTATCCTGCCAACCACATCTGTCTGCCTCAGGGTCCGCTTGACAACCATGGCAACCATCTGCAAAACCTTATCACCCGCATCATGACCGTATGTATCATTAATGTCTTTAAAATGATCAAGATCAAACATCATCACACTGCATGGCCGGGCATATCGACAGGCCTGCGCTAAAATCAGCTGCGCCTGTTCCAGCAAATATCTGCGATTAGCCAGCCCGGTCAGGAAGTCGGTTCTCGACAGTTCTATCAGTTTTTCCTCATTGTTCTTTCTTGCTGTAATGTCTCTTAAGCTGCCGATAGCATACCATTTCCCTCGATGCTTAAATGATGCGACTGATCGCTCAACAGGAAAAGTTTCACCTGATCTTCGTACGCCGACCATTTCCATAATGCATCCCAAAACAGGCCCCGTACCAGCGTCAGCAAATCGCTTCATTCCAGCCCTGGCATAGTCCCTATCCTCTTCCCGACAAATGAGCTTATGCATATCCATACCGATGGCTTCCTCCGACGTATAGCCAAACATATTTTCAGCAGCATGATTCCACAGCATGACCACACTTTCTGAATTGATCATAATAAGTGCATCATGACTCGCTGCCGCCATACTCTGAAGTCTTTCGTTCCTCTCCACCAAAGCCTGTTTATGCCTGCTCCGGTTCAGTAAAGCTGAAACAGCAATAAGAAATAGTAAAAAAGAAAGCAGGTGAATCTTCAAATGGTAGGGATTTGAAACACGCCACCCTGCTTTAGGGACAGCTGCGATTTCCCAGCTTCCTAAAGGAAGTTTGATCTCCTGTTTAACGGGTTTTTCAGATTGAGAAAAAATCCCGCCCTCTCCTTCGAAGATCTCCCCCTCGGCACCCAAACCATCTTTTCCCCGTATGGCAATTTTCAATGCGTTGCCGCTCTTGTTGACCTCTGCATACGCAAGGAGCTTATCCAAATCCATAACCGAAGATACAATCCCCCAAAAGGAATGATCTTTTTCAAGAAACACCGGTGCCCTGGCAACCAGTCCCATTCCTCCCTGAATGAGCTTGATCGGTCCGGCAATGACCATTGAGCCTGTCGTTTGCGTTTTTCTAGCTTGCTCCCACTGATCAGGCAGTTTTCGATAATCCAGGCCGATTATTTTTTCATTGCCGCTGTAAGGATAAACCCACTTTATAACAAAACCAGGGGCAATGGCTATGTTAAGCAGGGTTGTTGATTGACGGAGCAGGGTTTTAGACATACCGATAAATTCATCCTGGGTAACGTCATGTGAGTTGGCAATATAAGCCCCCATCCCGTAAACAATAAACAGATTTGAATTTATACTCTCCACCAAACGCGCGGTTAAGTTACTGAGCGCAACAGTTACTTCCGCTCGCTGTTCTGCTGCGTATTTATAGTTAAAAATTCGATTTAAGAAGAGATCAAAACCCATAACCGTGAGAAGCAAAATTACAAATGCCCAGTTGATATTACCGTAGGCCTGCCATGAGGTTTTCATTTTCAGAAAAAGTTTATTCATACTTATATAAATAATATTAAATACATATCAATCGAGTAGTTACGAGCCAGTTATTAATTAATCATATCATAAATTACGATATATATATTAATGATACCTATTAACCATATATTTTCCATCAGTGCTGTCTCATAAATAAGTAATGAAATACAAATAAATAAAGGCTAGGAGAGCTTCTTGTGTTATAATGAATTTGCGAAAAAACAATAAAATACAAGGAGATCCGAGCCGTGGCGCACTATAACACAATCCTCCATCAATTGACCTCCATTTTT
>QKIH01000004.1 GCA_003249645.1 Desulfobulbaceae bacterium
ATATTTATCCGAGTTCTGTTATCGTTTTAATAGACGATTTTATTTAAAAAATATGCTTGATGCTTTGTTAAAAGCTGCTGTTAATTCAAAACCAATTCCACAACATATGCTTCAATTAGCTGAGGATTGGTGGTAACCAGATATGAATTTGTAAAATTTCCGGAATATTAGTTAGTTAAAAAACTTGCTTTATATAATCAATCTGATATAAGGGCATATAAGTGATAGGATTGTTGGAAATAAATCTTTTTGTTTGATAAGATTTACATTGACACACAAGTAATTATAGTAGTCGGAGTACTACCCTGTGAATACTGGAGAGGTTGAGAAAGTAAGGAATAGGGTTTGTCAATTTGTGTTGCCCTATATGAGGTGCTACAAAATATTTAAGGGGGAGATGGTATGATTTTAAGTAAATGTACTACAAGTGCAGTTATCGGTGGTTTGTGTTTATTAGGTGCAGGAGTATCATCAGCAGAGACCCTCGGTGATGCAATCACAGAGGTTCTCCAGAGTCATCCACAAGTTCGAGCACAGGCATATAACCGCTTGGCAAAAGATGAAGAGGTTGGACAGGCAAGAGCTGGCTATCTTCCGACCCTTGATGTTGAAGGGGCGATAGGCTGGGCTGACTACCAGGAGCCAACTGATGTTGGAACCCTTCATCCCAGAGAGGCCTCCGTCAGTGTTCGGCAGAATGTCTTTCGCGGCATGCAAACGATAAATGAGGTCTCAAGGACAAAGGCCGGAGTGAAGTCGTCAGCATACGCATTACAGGGTGTATCAGAAAATATTGCTTTAAAAACGGCATCAGCTTACCTTGAAGTTCTGCGTCGTCAGGAAATTCTGGCTTTGGCAAAGGAAAATCTGCTTAACCATCAGCGTATTGGAGATCAGGTTGAGTTGAGAAGCAACTCCGGTGTTGGATCACAAGCAGATTCAGAACAGGTTCAGAGTAGGCTTGCTCTTGCCCAGTCAAACGTTGTTATCACTGAAACCAATCTGATGGATGCTCAAACCAATTATCTGTCACTGGTAGGGCATTTGCCTGGGGAACTAACTAAACCTGTTTCTCCGGAAGGATGGATGCCGCCAAGTATTGAAGAAGCTGAAAAGATAGCTCTGGATGAGCATCCGACTCTGAAGTCCGCCAATTCCGATCTTGAGGCCAGAAAATACCAGAAAGATGTAGCTAACAGTCCCTTCTATCCAATCCTGGATTTAGAGCTGGATCAGATTTGGCAGGAGGAAATGAGTTATACGGTTGATAAAGAAGAAAAAACTGTGGCTATGGCCAGAGTTCGTTACAACCTGTTTAATGGTTATAATGATCGTTCAAGACAACTGCAGACCACCCAACTGGTAGGAGAGGCCCGTGAGATCAGAAACAACACTGCCCGTCAGGTTGTTGAATCGTTAAGACTTTCCTGGATGGCCTATCAGGCTGTTGTTCAGCGTGAAGATTATGTCAAGAAGCATGTTGACTCAAGTCAGGCGACCACAGAATCATATAGCAAACAATTTGATCTTGGCAAGAGAACGCTTCTTGACGTTCTGGATACTGAAGCTGAACTTATCGAAGCAAAGCGTGACCTGATTGATGTTGTGTATGATGGCCTTTATGCTCAATACCGTATATTAAACAGCATGGGCAGGTTAACGGAGACTCTTGGTCTTTCACTGCCTGAAGAGACTGTAGTAGAAGAATAGAATTCAGAGTAATTCACATTACGTCTTATTCTTACAAAAGCCGGCATCTTCTAGTAGCTGTCGGCTTTTGTGTCTCTTGCAGTAAGAGTATTAATAGAATCAGTATAAATTTTTTTCGGAAAATCTGTCGGCTTGATCTGGGGGGGACGGATGAGCGTACTTTTATGCAGCAGTAGAGAGCAGGTGATAAACAGGTGGACAAGTCTTCTTGCAGATGAGGAACTGTATGAAGCTCAAACGCTGGAACATCTGCATTCGATTTGCCTTCAATTCAAAGCTGGAATCCTTCTTCTGGACGGGACTCTGGTTGATTGGGAAACCTTAAAAAAACTGTGTCGGCAGGAATTGGCAACCAAAATATTTCTCTTTTCAGATCGGCCTTCAGTCAGACAAGGAGCGGCTGCTATGGTCTGTGGATGTGTCGGCTATGGCAATACTTATATGGCAAAGTCTCAGTTGGAAACGGCTATAGAGACAATTCGTCAAGGAAAAGTATGGCTTGGACGCAATCTGAAACAATATCTCTTGGAAAAGAAATAAACAAGATTACCCAATGCTAGCTTTTCTTCAGGAGAAAGAGACCTGCCACAATCAGCATTGCCGGCCACCATGTCCATATTATATTTTTAAGAGATCCGAGATGTAATACTCCAAGATTGTTCAATAAGAGTACTCCTCCGGTGGCAATGAGAAGAAGGGGGCTGACTGTTATTCGCATATCTTTCCTTTCTGTTTGAATGAGATGTTGTCAAAGTTTACCTTGATAGCCCATTCTTTCAATACGTAATCTCTCTTATTTATTCAAGTTGTTTATTCAGAGAAAATTATTGTGGGCTGTTACTTATATGCTTGTAGGCAATTTCCCTATTTTGCCTTATCGTGTCCTACTGTGTGGTATTAGTCGTAGCAATTAACTTGACTGAAATGTGATTCCTGATAATGTTGTTCACAGAAATGTATAACTCCGAGCCGAAAGACCTACCTTCCTACGAACAGGGTCTGAGGTCGATAGGGTAATGAGAGAAATCTTTTTGCCTTCCAACTTTGAAAAGGGGTAATTCACACATGTTTACCGATACGGCTACTCAAGCTGTTTCCACTCTTATCGACAATTTTGGCAGAGAAATAAGTTACTTACGTTTATCTATTACCGATCGTTGTAATTTGCGTTGTCGCTATTGTATGCCTGAAGAAGGTGTAACGTTTCTTGATCATAGTAAGATTCTGTCTTATGAGGAAATGGAGACGCTGGTTCGGGTTGCATTGCGTCTCGGTATAAAAAAGGTCCGCATTACTGGCGGTGAACCTTTTGCCAGAAAGGGATGCATGGACTTTTTGGAGAGACTGAAGCTCCAGCTGGGCGTTCCGGCACTTCATGTCACAACAAACGGAGTTGTTCTTCAGCAGTATCTTGCAGATCTGAAGCGTATTGGCATTTCCGGTATTAATCTGAGCCTCGATACCATTAACCGGGGCAGGTTTGAAAATATTACCCGCAGAGACCAGCTCGACAGTGTGTTGAGTTCTTTTTATGAAGCATTGCGTTTATCAATCCCCTTGAAAGTGAATTCGGTTATTCAGGCCGATACTACCGACGATGAAATAGTAGAACTCGCCAAATTGATAACAATGCATCCGGTATCACTGAGATTTATTGAACTGATGCCGTTTTCAGGAAAAAAATCTGGGGCTGATAATACTCCTGCAATATCAGTTGAAGAAAGATTGCGAAGTCTTTTCCCCGGGATGACTGAAATCAGCTCTGATGTGATCGAAACTGCCAGAATATTTCATATTCCCGGTGCTGCAGGAACAGTAGGTATTATAGAAGGGCATTCCCGCAAGTTCTGTTCAACCTGTAATAAAATCAGGATAACTTCCCAAGGCATATTGAAAACCTGCCTCTATGACAGGGGGGTATGCGATCTCCGTTCATTGATAAGGGAAGGGGCGGATGATGAGCAGGTTGCCAATGTCATTGTGAACCGGGTCAGCAAACGCTATGAGCATGGCAAGTTGGCAGAAGAGAAGACCCTTCAGACGCCGGTTCAGGAAACAATGTCACGGATAGGCGGCTAAAAACGGTTGTCAAAAACGGGGGTCAATGGAGAAACTTGCCGGTTGTACTCATAGCCAGATTCCCGTCACGAACCCCACGTTGAGCCAGCAGCAGATCGGAAAGCTCCTGAACTTCCTTTGCTTTCCCTTTCACGATAATGACTTCAAGACAGTTGTGGTGATCCATGTGAACGTGGGTTGTTGAGACAATCAGCCCGTGGAAGTCATGCTGAATCTCGGTAACCTTTTCCTGCAACTGATGTTGATGATGGTCGTAAACAAGGTTAATTACGCCCATTACCTCTTTGTCTGCTTCCCATTCTTTCTTCGTAAAAGCCTTGCGGATAAGATCTCTGATTGCCTCTGAGCGGTTGTTGTATTGACGCTCCTGAATATGTTCATCAAATATGTCGAGAAGGTTTTCTTCAATTGAAATGGAAAAACGTTTCAGCATGATCGGAGTCCGTTATTATGGTTTGTCTTCAAGTGCGGACTTGAGGTCCGTATTTCGCAACAGATGCTTACATAGAACTGAGACACCAATAATACCAAGTATTGAGTACCAGGGAAACCAGGAAACAGCCTCTTTAAAGGAGAGATTTTCTAAAACTGTTTCAGTTATTCCCGGTGAAGATGCTCTATTGCTGCTTCGAAGGGTTTGCATCAGTTGGGCAAAGCCAAGCCCGATTGCACCGTAGGCCAGGTTGAAAGCCATCCCTTTAAAGGACAGAACAGTCGCTCTGTGATGTGATGAGGCAATTTGATTGAGGTAACTGCTGGTAAAAAACGATGTCAGCATGATACACACAAAAATTATTGCCATGGGAATAACTCCGAGATAAGGGATGAATAAGGTGATGCCGGCAAAGCCTGCAATACAGAGAGTGCCAAGGATGATCATATTGGCAGCTGGAGAAAATGACGCCACCAGCTTTTCGGCAATCTTCGGTATCAGCAACCCGAGCAGGGATATGCCCGCGCCAATGAAGCCAAACAAGGCTTCAGGAATTTCGATCAGGCGGTAGTACTGACTGGTCAGTGTCACCATCATACGCACGACGTGATCGAACATCATGCCAAGCAGGATAACTGCAAGCGCAAAAGGCGTTTGCAAGATCCAGCGGCCGGCATCATGGGTTTTGCGAAGTGCTTCCCGAAAAGAACGGGGTTTACAGGAATCGTTTTCGCTGCTGCGGTGCTGAATGCCGGTTTCACGCATCATTGAAGCTGTTGACACAGCTAGCAGGCTGAGAACAAAGGTGAGAAAAAGCGGAATACGCATGGTCTGCTGCTGGGTGAAATTCTGTGCAATGCCGAAAAAATGAGCAACCTTGTTTACCACGACCGGGTCGTAAAGCAGGGCTCCGCTTATACCGGTGATAATCGATGCAACGGAGCTTATCCTCATAAGCAGGCTGAGTACTTGCGGCCAGTCTTTACGGTTGCCTTGTTCCATGAGCGAATCATATGCAATGGCCTCATCAGCTCCGCTGGCCATGGCTTCTGCCATCCCACTCAAGATCCTGTTGAGCAGGAAGGCCCAGAAAATTAGCTGCATATTGCCCAACGGGACAAAACAGATCAGGCCCAGTTCAAATGCCATCATGATTGATGTTGAAAGAACCAGCTTTTTTCTGCCGATGACATCGGCAAGGGCACCGGAAGGTACTTCTGCCAGGAAAATGGTTATTGCCCAGACACTGTTGAGTATTGCAAACTGTTCAACACTCAGCCCGAAATCTAGAAAGATGATGGTGAAAACGGGGTAGTAAAACCTGGCATTAAAGAATACACGGAAGGCAATAAAGAGCTGAATATTTCTTATACTGAAAGGGGATGGAGAGATGGCTGACATTGAAGATGCTCACACAACTGTCTGATGCGACAGTTTCTTTTCAAGCAGGCTGACCAGCACTGAGAGAAAAAGACAGAGAACAAGATACATGGCTGTAATGGTCAACCACACTTCCATGGTCACCTGGGTGGTTGCCATGACCTGGAAACCCTGAAAGGTTAGTTCTTGGATAGATATTACCGACACTATTGATGAATATTTAATGGTGTTGATGAATTCATTGGCAAGTGGCGGCAGCATAATTCGTATTGCCTGTGGCAGGATGACGAGCCGCATCTGCTTCCATCTGGTCAAGCCGAGAGCGCTCGAAGCTTCCCATTGACCTTTATCAATGGATTGAATGCCTCCCCTGACAATCTCAGTTATGTATGCTCCCTGAAACAGAGCAATGGTGAAGACACCTGAGAAAAACTGGGTGAGCAGTGCAGGTTTGGCAAACAAAAAAGTCAGCACGTCTTGAGTTGCTTTACTGCTGTTTCTTGCAAAGTCATCAATGCCAAGAAGCGGCATGATCTGGTCGCTGACGAAAAAGTAGAATATGAAAACCAGCACAAGCGGCGGCAGATTGCGGATGAGTTCAACATACGAACTGCCGACCATTCGGTTGAACAGCCGTGTAGATGTTCGCATAAAGCCCATCCATGTTCCAAAGATTGCGGCAAGTATCATTGCCCAGCTGCTGAGCTTGATGGTTGTCATCAAGCCCTGGAGCAGCACATTCATTTGCCAGTGACCCGTTTGCTGATTAAATTTGACCATATAGGTCGGGATAATAGACCAGTCCCATTTATATTTGAGATTATAGCTGAAGCTGTAGATGACAAATGCAATACCGGCAATGACTGCGGTGAGAACAATGACATCGAGAAGCGAAAGTGATTTTCGTGATAAGCGGGTCATATGCAACTGAGAAAAAACGGGGCGTGCAATACCGCCCCGACAGATCAGTGGAGGGGCTACTCGATCATCCCTTCCCATTCCTTGGTGCCGAACCAATAGTGGTGTTTTTCTTCAAGCCAACCGCTGGCCCATGCCCCGGTAATCCATGCATTAAAAAATTCGAGTGTATCAGCATCACCTTTTCTCAAAGCAAAGCCGATCGGTTCTTTTGTAAAAGTACCTTCAATCGGAAGAAAAAGAGTCTCTGGGTATTTTATTGCTTCAAAGGCAGGACGCGGTGCCGAGCCGACAACTGCATGTACGTTGCCGTTGCGTAGTTCCTGATAGGTCTGGGCCTCATCGTCAAACAGTCTGAGTTTGGCTTTAGGAAAATATTTTTTCGCAGCTGCAACCGCAGTGGTACCAAGTTTACAGGCAATTTCAACCGATTCATCGTTAAACTGCTCAAGTGAAGCAAAACCAGCAGCCTTTTCTTTGTGTGCGACAATGGCCATTCCGGAATATTCGTAAGGCTGGGAAAAATTCACCTTCAGAGCGCGTTGCGGGGTAATCCCCATTCCGCCTATGATAACGTCAAACTTTCCGGTCAACAAAGCAGGAATGATTCCGGCCCACTTGGTTGGCACAAACTCTACTGTAACGTCTATATCTTCTGCGATCTTTCTGGCAACATCAATTTCAAATCCGATGTACTCGCCGTTCTTGTCTTTCATTGCCCACGGCAGGAAGGTATCCATTCCTACCCGTAAAACACCTCGCTGCTGAATCTGGTTAATGGTGCTTTCCTCAGATAACTGCTGGCCAAGTGACTTGGCGCCGAAGACCGTTCCCGGTGCAATCAGAGCCAGCAAAAGCATTGATATCAGGGTTAACAGCCTGTTGTTTTTCGCCATTTTTCTCCTCCTGTAGGGTGTTCTGGGGTGTAATTATTTTTCATCATGCAGTAAATTTGCGTTCCATGAATGCAATAGCCAGAGAAAGCAAAGTGGTAATAAAGAGGTATATCAGAGCAACGGTAAACCATACTTCAAAGGTAAGAAAAGTTTCTGCAATTACTGCCTGCGCTTCCATTGTGAGATCGTAGATTGCAATGGTTGAGACCAGGGCAGAGTCCTTGATAAGGCTTACTGCCTGGCTGACGAGAGGCGGCAATGTTTTTTTGACCGCCTGCGGGATAATGATGTGCCGGTAGGTGCGGTAGGGTGTGAGTCCGAGACTTCCTGCCGCTTCGTGTTGCTCTTCAGGAATAGATTCGATTCCTGAACGCAGAATTTCAGAAACATAAGCGCCTTCAAAGAGGCTTAAGGCAAGAACTGCTGAAAAAAAACGTTCCAGGCCGAAAACGGGTCCGACAACAAAATAGATGAAAAAAATCTGGATCAGTAAAGGGGTGTTTCTGATCAGTTCGAGATAAAGCCTGGCAAGACCCGAGGCGATGAAAGAATTTGATAGTCGGAATAAGGCAGTTATAAGGCCTATAATGAATGCAAAGATCAGGCTTACCGAGGAAATTTTAAGAGTAACAATAAGGCCGTTGAGTAGCGGGCCTGCCTGAAACTGTCCGCTGTTTATGGTGTACAGCAATTTGGGGATCTTGTACCACTGCCAGTTATAGCCAAGATTGTCGGCGCTTTGAAGGGCAAGATAGACGAGAACAGTCAGCAGGAGGCCGTACTGCAGAATATCAATAGCAGGTGACCTGAGAAAACGTTTCAATGTTTTCTTATGTGGCTCAGAGACATTGTCCATGATATTTCGAGAGTTTTATTAACAGTGATTACACTGTAAAACTACCCAAAATACAATGAAAAATCCACCGCTAAACCCGAAAAATGGGTAACGCGGCCGGTAAAGAGAAGATTATGCCCTGTTGCGTTCGCTGAAATGTTCCCGGGCCATTTCTGTGATTGTCCGGAAATCTATTTTGCCGCTGCCCATTTTGGGCAGATCTTCCATAACCAGGAATTCTTTTGGTAGAGAAAGTTTCGGTAGAAACTGTGCCATATCTTTTAATATCTCTTTCTCATCAAGCTGGCAGGTAACTACCGCAATTATACGTGCACCTTTGGTTGAATCGGGAACTTCGACGACGCAGCAGGACTCCTCATCAGGAAGATATTTTTCGAGAATATCTTCAATTTTTACCAGGGAAACCATTTCGCCGCCGATTTTGACGAATCGTTTCAACCGGCCGACATGCCAGAGGAAACCGTCTTTATCAATATTACCCATGTCACCGGTATCATACCATCCCCGCCTGATATGAAGTGAGGTTTGCTCAAAATCGTTGAAATAGCCTTTCATGACATTGTCGCCTTTGACCAGGATTCGGCCATCTTCACCGGGTCCGCATTCTTCTCCGGTCTCGTAGTTTTCGATACGAACCTGGACGTTCGGAAAAGGCTTGCCCACACTGCCCGGACGATTGGCTCCGGGACGATTGGCTGAAATGACGGGAGAACATTCTGTGGCACCGTATCCTTCATAAAGAACGATACTGTGTTTTTCCATAAAACCCTCTCGAAGGGAATCCGGACACTTGTCTGCACCGGCCAGGGCGATGCGCAGACTTTCAAAATCACCAGGTTGGGATTTTTTTAGGTATCCCCAGAAAAAACTCGGTGTGCCGACCATGAAAGAGGCCTTGCCTTCTTTCACGATTGAGCAGATTTTGCCGAAATCGAGCGGATTGGCATGGGTAAGCATTGTCATTCCGTGATAGATCGGAATCCACAGGTTAACTGTCAGACCAAAAACATGGAAATAAGGCAGGGTACAGAGAAAAATATCCTTTGATTCAAACCCGAAAGAGGAAGATGCGTCTGCAATGTTGGAGCTGATGTTCTTGTGGCTTAGAGGAACCGCCTTCGGATCTTTTTCACTGCCGCTGGTAAAGAGAATTACAGCGGTATCATCAAGATCGCAGCTGTTGTATATTTTTTTCAACAAAGATGTCGGAAGCTTTGAAATTAATGCAGCCTTGAGTTTCTGCAGGGCTGATATCTCGGCCATTATATCTTCAAGATAAACCATCCCTTCGACGTAGGGACATTCTATTTTGGCCAGAAGTTTTTTGGATGTGATAACTGTCTTGAAGTCACACTTTTTCTGGGCATATCTGGTATTTTGTTCTGCTCCGGTCGAATAATTGATCATCACCGGAATGCGACCGCTCATTAGAACTGCAATTTTTGCAAGAACGCAGCCGGCTGAAGTGGGAAGCATCAGACCGACGAAACCACGGTCCATTTTGCGAAAAACACCAGCCATAATTATGGCGCCGATCAGTGCCCTGCCGTAGCTCACTTCCTGGCTGGTGGTAAAGTCGTTAATGGCAAGTTTTTTGGCCTGCTTTTTTGCAATATCAATGAATTTGTGGTGCAGCAGCATTGCTTTTCTCCCGGATGAATCAACGAACTGAAAATCAAAAAATATAGCCGCTAATTTTACACATATTGGCGATCTTTAGCAAGATAAAGGCAGTATTGTGGTTGCGAAGAGGGGATGACAGAGAAGGGAGTAATTGTTTTTTTTCTGAAAAAGTGTACTTTCGTCAGAGAATAAAAATGTATTCACGAATCTCCTGTGAGGTTGAATAAAGGAATGCTGACTCTTTTTGCCGAAATTATTACTCTGGTTCTGCCGGTATTTATTGTTGTCGCCATAGGTTATGTTGTGAGGAAGGCTGGACTTGTTGACAATCAGTTTGTTGCTCAGCTGAACCGGCTGGTCTACTATTTGGCGCTGCCTCTTCTGCTGTTTTATAAAATTGCCAATGCCAACTTCTCTGATAGTTTTAACCCGAATCTGGTAACAGGGCTTTTTATTGCCAATATCGCAGGATGTGCCGGAGCCTTTCTGCTTGCCCGGCTGCTTAAATATCCTCCACAGAATTATGGGACATTTGCTCAGGCGGCCTTTCGCGGCAATCTCGCCTACGTCGGCCTGGCGCTTGTTTTCAATACCTATGGGGAGACAGGGCTTGCCATTGGCGGTATGGCAGTAGGCTTTGTTGTCCCGCTGCTCAACTTTCTGTCCATTCTTGCTCTCCTATTCAGTCAGCAGGACTCAAAAGTCAGTGCAAAATTTATCCTGCAGCAGGTACTGATCAATCCGCTCATTATTGCCTCGTTCATTGGTATCATCTGGAGTTTTCTTAATTTGCCGATACCGCTTGTTGTTAATAACGCGTTGAATATTATAACCGGTATGGCTCTGCCGCTGGCTCTGATTGCCATAGGAGCATCGTTTTCTATCAAACGGCTGCGTGGTGATATTGTCTGTGCATCGGTGGCAAGCGGTTATAAACTCTTGTTTATGCCGCTGTTTACTGCCATTGTACTTTACATGATCGGTGTTCGTGATCAGGCGCTTGGAATCGGTATTCTTTATGGGGCCACACCCACGGCGACAGCGGCCTATATTTTTGCTCAGCAGATGAAAGGGGATGCTGAACTTTCAGGAGCAGTTATTATGCTGACCACCCTGGCTTCAGCGTTAACTTATACGGTTGTTCTTATAGTAATGAAATTTTGTGGGCTATAGTTGTCCAATGCTTTTTATGCACAACCTGAAATAAAGGTGAAATCAATGGAAAATTTTGTTCAGAATTACTGGCAGATCCGGCTCAGTGAATATGCTGAGAAGCTCTGTAATAATAATTTTGAGACCCATGTCGTTGAAAGCTGTGCCGAGGCTGGGGATCTGATTATGAATATGATTCTGCCCGAGTGCAAGCCCGCAGTCGTTGCCTACGGGGGGTCGATGACTGTAAAGGCAACCGGTGTGCTTGATCAGATAAAAGAGCGGGAAGGAACTGAACTCATTGTCTCTGATGATCCATCACTGACCATGGAAGAAAAGCTCGAACGCAGACGTCAGGGTTTGCTGGCTGATCTCTATTTTACAGGGACCAATGCTCTGACCGAAGATGGAAAACTGGTTAATCTGGATATGATAGGTAATCGTGTCGCAGCGCTGACCTTCGGACCGAAAAAGGTCGTTGTGCTGGTTGGCAGAAATAAGGTTGTTGCCGATCTGCCAGAGGCCATGGAGAGGATTAAAGACTACTCGGCACCTACCAACGCCATGCGTCTTGACTGTAAAACACCCTGTGTGAAAACGTCACATTGTCTTGACTGCAACAGCCCGGGAAGGATCTGCAATCACTGGACGATTACCGAAAAATCGTTCCCTCCAAACAGGATTGCCGTCATTCTGATCAACGAGGATCTAGGGCTGTAAGGTCTGTCAATTGGTCAGAACTGTTGTGAGCTGTTCAATTCTTCAGTTCATCGCTGTTCAGCTCACTTCTCTCCAGAATCGTGCGGGGAAGCGGCTTTTTGCCGCGTATGCCAAGGTGGGTCAACTGCTCAGCCTGCGTAACCAGATTTCCCTGTCCTGTACAGAGTTTGTTTAAGGCATGTTCCCATGATTGCCGACAGGTTGCCAGCTGAGTTCCCAGTTTATCCATATCTTCGGTGAACAAACGGAATTTGTCATAAAGAAGTGTCGCCCGTTCTGCAATCTGCTGTGCATTTCTATCCTGTTTTTCCTGGCGCCAGAGATATTCGACAGTTCTCACTGTTGCCAGAAGAGAAGTTGGAGTCACTAGCAGAATGTTGTTTTTCATGCCGTCTGCCAGAAGGTGTTGGTCTTTTTCAACAGCTTCGGTGTACGCCGCTTCTATGGGCATGAACATCATAACGAAATCGAGACTGTTCAATCCTTTCAGGGCAGGGTAGTTTTTTGCGGCCAGACTGTTGATGTGCTGTCGAACCGCAGTGATATGCTGTTTAAGCAGAGACTGCCGCTCCTGTTCATCCTGCGAGTTGACATATCCTTCCCAGCTCACCAATGAGACTTTGGAATCTATTATAACATCCCGTGAACCCGGCAAATGAAGGATTGCATCCGGCTTGTAGAGGTTGTTATTCTGATCACGCAAGCCTTTCTGGGTGGAAAACTCGCGGCCGTTATTCAGGCCAGATTGTTCCAAAACCCTCTCAAGAATAAGTTCGCCCCAGTTGCCCTGGATCTTTTTATCACCTTTGAGGGCTTTGCTGAGACTGTTTGCTTCCTTGGTCACCTGTTGATTGAGGTCTCGCAGATGAACGATTTCCTGCTTCAGTGTAGCCCGTTCCTTCATCCCGTCCATATAGAGCTGGTTGATATTGGTGCGAAACGAACTCAGCTGTTCCTGAAATGGTGAAAGAAGGGCTCCCAGTGAGTCTTCCTGAATTTTGGTTACCTGATCACTTTTCTGTTCGAGAACAGACTGGGCAAGGAAGTGGAACTGTTCATTCATCTCCTGTCTTCCTGCATTGATGAATGCAAGCTGCCGTTCAAAATATTTTCGTTCCTGTGAAAGTGTGGTGTCGAGTTCAAAGTTTTCACGTTCAGTTTCTGCAAGGTTGCGCAGAAGTTTTTTCTTCTGTATGAACTGGATAATATACAGGAGCAGCACAAAGGTGAGCAGCAATACAAGGCAGATGATTAACCATTGATCACGGGACAGTGATATAGTCTGCAGATATTGAGAGATACTCATGGTTTGTTTAGTACTTTGCTGACAGTGGTATAATGTATTTCAAGGTGTTCTGCGATTTCTCTCACCAGATATCCATGCTGGACATGGGCCGTGACGATTTTTGCATTTCTTCCGTCTTTGTCTCTTTTATTCTGTTTTGCAAAAAGTGCGTTCAGTGAAGGGCGTCTTTGTTTTTTTAAATGGGTTTTGCTGCCCGGCTCTCTTTTTTTTGGAACTTTTGCCAGGCGGAGTATTTCAGCGCAGAAGGCGGCGCTTCCAATGCAGTTTCCCCTGATGAACAGGAGAGGGGAAAGATCATTTTTACCTTCTTTGATAAACTGTTTATACGCCTTTTTGTTGCTCTTCGAGTTATCATCAAAGCTTGACATGATTGCTGTAATATCAAGGAAGTCTTCATGCTGCCCTGCTTTTAGTTCGTGTGTTAATCTGGAATGAGCTGACCAGGGCCACTTGGCAGGCCCTTTTACCAGACCCTGTTCTACCGGAAGTCTTGCCAGATATCTTACCATTTGCAGAAGATAGGTTTCTTTCTCAATGAGAAGAGATTTAAAACGGTCTTTGAGAAGGGAGCCGCTACTCTTATAGGTCCGGTGATAGTATTGAGTGTACATTCCGTTGACCTGGCGCATACCGAGAGACAGATTCGGGTGCTGTATTTCGATCAGGAGGTGAAACTGGTCAGGCAACAGGCAATAGCTGTAACATTTCCAGTCATAGCGCATTGCAGTTCTTTTTAAGATGTCCAGAAATTGTGAGAAGTCCTGCTGGTCGACAAAAAGAGGTCTGCCACCGGCGTAAGCCGACACCATGTATACCGCTCCCGGGTATTCTATGCGCAGAGGACGTCCCATGCGATTTGCTTACAGTAAATTTGCCGTCAAGTCAAGGGATGGCAGGCTATGGTTTTGAGATTATAGATGTTTTGAAATGGCAAAACAGAATTTAACCCCTCCGTTACAGCAGCTTTCCATCCAGACAGAACCCTTATGCTGCTTGGCAATTTCTTTCACTATGGCAAGGCCGAGTCCGGTGCCGGAAATACCCTTTGAGGTTGATTTGCGTTCAAAAGGGGCAAAGACATCAGCAGTATCTGTATCAGAAAGCCCGATACCGTCGTCTCTGACTGAGATGATATGATGGCTGGGGAGATCCTCATATTCAACTGCGATGGTTTTCAGGTTTTCCCCGCCATATTTGAGTGAATTGTCAACAAAATTGCGCAGTACCCGGAGCAGTGAAATCCGGTCTCCCTTAATGATCGATTTGTTGGTACATCCGAGCCAGTTGATATTGCGTTTGTTGATTGTTGATGAAAATTCCTTGTAAATGTTGCCGATCAATTCCTTGATAACGATTTCTTCAACCTTTATCGGGGTTGATTTGGTTGAAACAAAGGTGTTCAGGGTTGTGACCAGATCTTCAATCTGTTGTGAAGCCTGGAGAATACGTGAACAGTAAGTTTTGATCTTCTCCCGGCTTAGTTCTGCACATTTGTCATGCAGCCTTTCTGTCAGACCATGAATTGCAATTGCGGGGTTTTTAAGATCATGTGCTATGGAATAGGCAAACAGACGATTTTTCTCGGTCTGTTTCCTCAGCTGTTCTTCAGCTAATTTGCGCTCAGATATATTCGTTTGTGTTCCGACAAAGCGAAGCGGTTTGCCGTTTTCATCAAACTGGACGACTTTCCCTCTGCCCAGCATCCACTGCCACTGGCGGTCTCCGTTGAGGAGCCGGAACTCTGACATATAGGCAGGTGTTTTTCCTTCCAGGTGATCCTGCATTGCTTTCAATGTCCGGTCTTTATCTTCTGGGTGCAGCAGGCTCTGCCAGGTGATTTTCCCCTGTTCCAGATCCTCATCTTTAAATCCGAGAGATGATGCCCAGTTGGCACCATACCGGACCTCACCTGTTTTCAGGTTTCTGTCCCACATGCCGTTGGAGGTTGCATCGAGTGTCAGTCTGAATCTTTCTTCACTTTCGCGCAGGAGTTTTTCTATGTTTTTATGATCGCTTATATCCCGTGAAAACGAACAGTGAAACTCTTTCTGGCCGGCTTCGACATGATGGATAACTACCTCAACCGGGAAGATCGATCCATCTTTTCTCCGGTGGGTCGATTCAATGGTTTCTAGCTTTTGCTGCTTGACCTTCTCCCAATGAACAGGCCAGGCATCTTTCTCAAGGCGGGGGTCAATGTCGAAGATGGTGAGGTCGAGAAATTCGCTGTCGGAGTAACCAGTCTTGGCGGCGGCGGTTTTGTTTGCAAAAAGAATCTTCCCTTCACGGCTGATCCAGAAGATAGCATTGGAGGAGTATTCAAGAGTGAAGCGGGTGAGTATCGCTTCTATCTCGCTGTCAAGCAGATGATCGGGCATATCCTACCATTGAGTGTGCGATAAGGTTACTGTTTCTCCGCGATGCCAGACATAATTTTTCTTCACCTTTTAATATTATATTTAAATAGGGAATTGGTCAAAATATCTTCTGCAATTTTTTTGCTTACGGCAGCAATTTGTTAAGAGCTGCTGGTTATGACACGAAAACGTTGTGCACGTTGCGGGTGATTTCTGTTTTCCTTGCAAAAACCGACATAGTTACTATTTTGATACCGCTGACTTTCAGATCAATATTTTAAAAAGGAGGAAATTGCCTATGGCCTAAACTTGGGATTAAGACGTTTCAACGATATATTTTTACAATTCTCAGGGCGGGGTGCAATTCCCCACCGGCGGTAATTCATATTGATGAAAAGCCCGCGAGCGCCTGTAAGGTACAGGGACAGCAGATCTGGTGAGAATCCAGAGCCGACGGTTACAGTCCGGATGGGAGAGGATAATGAAGTGGTGCGCCAGGCACCAGTTGTACGGGCAGATTATGCCCATCTCTTCAAAGCCCTGATTCTGGTTAACTTAAGAAAGGAACATACCATGAATCAGTCATTATTATCACAGTTTGGTTCCCCGCTTGAGCGGGTTGAAAAAGCGTTGTCAGCATTAAAAGCCGGCAACGGTGTACTTGTTGTCGATGATGAAGATCGCGAAAACGAAGGCGATCTGATTTACTCGGCCGAAAAGCTTACCAATGAGCAGATGGCTCTGATGATTCGCGAATGCAGCGGTATTGTCTGTCTCTGTATGACCGACGAAAAACTGCAGCATCTGCAGCTGCCGCCGATGGTTACCAATAACAGCTCGAAAAATAAAACCGCCTTTACCATCTCCATTGAAGCAAAGAAGGGTGTTTCAACCGGTGTCTCAGCTGCAGACAGGGTGCAGACAATAAAGACAGCGATTGCCGACGATGCTGTGGCAGATGATTTGAGTCATCCAGGTCATGTCTTTCCGCTTCGGGCACATCAAAACGGTGTCCTTGGGCGAAGAGGTCATACCGAAGGCACAGTCGATCTGATGAAAATGGCCGGTTTGAAACCGGCCGGAATTCTCTGTGAGCTGACCAATCCTGACGGATCCATGGCAAGGCTGCCGGAGATCGTTGATTTTGCAGGTCAGCATCAGATGATGGTTCTGACCATCGAAGATATTGTTTCCTACAGAAAGGAAAACAGTATCTAGGACAAGAGGTGTATGCAGTCGGCTTTCAGCCTGGAGGCCACTGCATACTGCGACCGCCTAAGATGTGCATGTGGATATGAAAGACGGTCTGGCCTGCCTCTTCCCCCGTATTGACGACGGTTCTGAAGTTGTCTCCGATACCTTCTTCCTTGGCCAGTCTGGCAGCAACGGTCATCAGTTTGCCAAGAAGCTGCTGATCAGCTTCTTCAGCTTTATTAAGACCTGAGATATGTTTTTTGGGAATAACCAGAAAATGCTTCGGAGCCTGTGGCGCAATATCCCAGAAGGCGATGACGTCATCGTCTTCATACAGTTTGGATGCCGGTATGTCTCCGTTAACGATTTTACAGAATAAGCAGTCACTCATAAGTTCTTTATCCTTTATTTCTCTTGGTAATTCAACGGTGCAGCTTTGTTCGCATTATAGACTAGAATCAGCGGCTTTCGCAGCTTTTTCGTGACAGTACTGGCAAGAGAGCCGAAAAAAAGGCGATGCACGGTGCTGCTTTTGGTTACCCCCATCACCACCAGATCAATTTTATTGGAGTATTCAACAATCGTTTCAACCCTGGAGATCGTCGGCACTGCTCGTATTGCCATGTTCAGTTTCTTGTTCTGGTGTTCGATCCATTCTTTTACATCGGTCTCTTTTTGCATAACATCCTTTGGCTCTGCTGTCGATGAAATCATATATAAGAGCTGAATCCGGTGCTCGCCAATGGCATCAAGAGCGCAGACAATCTGAAAAACTTCTGCAAGATCATCAAGATCGGTAATAGGTACAAGGATCCGTTCAGTGTGCATCAGGCCGTAAAAGCGAATAACCACAACCGGACAGCTGACATGCAGGGCAACTGTCTCCAGGATGTTCTGAAACTGGCTTTTGTCACTATTGACCGGCGGATAACCGAGCACCACTGCTTTGGCATTGTTATATTCAACTGCAGCAACGAGACCCGACGCGGGATGGTGATCGGGAATGTGCTCGGTTAAAAGAGGATATCCCATACTTGCAACTTCCTTCTTTTCCAGGTGGAAAGCCTCGTCGGGAAGCTTTTCTCTTCTTTCGACACGAACGGCCATTGGAATTGCCCCGAAATAATGGGCAAGAATTGTAGCTGTTCTGGCCAGGCCGGCAACAGTTTGCGGATTTGCTGCACCGAAAACCACAACATCCTGCAGGTTCTTTTTCGGCGTCAGCATCTGCCAGGTCCATGGGGCAAGCTCGATAGATGTGTTTCCCGAATTCCTGATGTCCTCATCGGTATTGGTGCCCGGCGAAGCGGGCTCGCTGGTGCTTGTTTCTCCTGCTTTGGTAACTGCGTATCTGGCTCCAATTGGTCCCAGAAGTTCTGAAAGAAAAACACCGGCTAAGACCACTGGAGTAATAACAGCTGAATATTGCGCTAAAGGGGCGTCGGAAGAAATGAGAAAGATAAGGCCGATGGCAACACCGGCCTGGGGAAGAAGTGCATAGCCGAGATATTGTTTCACTGCAGGCATGGCATTGGACATCCAGCCGCCGATGTGAACACCAAGAATTTTCCCGATAATTCTGGCGGTGAAATAAATGAGTCCTATACTGCCGGCGGCACTCAGTGCCGAAATGTCGAGATGTGTTCCGGCCAGAGTAAAAAAGAGAATATAGATAGGCGGCTCAAAATGGTTCAGTGCTCTGAAAATTCGGACATCGCGTTCAGCTTTGTTGATCAGTGTAAAACCTGCGGTCATGCCTGCAAGCAGAGATGAGAGATGCAGGTATATGGCGAGTTCACTGCAGAGCAGCAGAATGGACAGACCGACCGTCATGCTCTCTGCATTGTTATTCATTTTACCGCTGATTATGCTTAGTGCATAGCCGCAGCATAGACCCAGCAGAATAGAGAGAAAGATTTCGAGCAGGCTGTTGCCTATGCTCAGGAAAAAAGGTGCATCGGTATGGCCGATGAATTTGTGAGTAATGGAGACCGCTATGCCGAATATCATAACTGCCAGACCATCGTCAATGGCAACAACTGCCATTAGGGTTGAAGTCAGCGGTCCTTTGGCCTTGAGTTCTTTTATGACAAGAAGTGTGGCTGCAGGAGCCGTCGCAATACTTACGGCACCAAGGAGAATAGAGAGCGCGATATAATCCTGATGCAGCCAGCCCTCAACACTGAAACCCGTGGCTGCAATGGTAAAATAGACAGAAAGCGATACCAGAATAAACGGGCCTATGGATTGAGCAATAACAATATAGAACAGGCTTTTTGCGTGGTTTCGAAGTTTCTTCAGTTCAATATGCTCTCCGATACCAAAGGCAATCAGCATAAGAGCAATTTGAGTAAAATGGTCCAGACTTGTCCCTATACTCTTATCGGTTATCAGGCCGATGCCGGTAGGACCGAGCAGGAGACCTGCCAGGATATAACCGGTGACCGAAGGCAGCCGCAGTTTTTGGCATATTTTGGCGGCAGCAAGGCCTGCAGCCAGGAGAATGGCAATACCCAGTGTCGTCATAGAGAAAAAAGCTGTGAAGTGGTTAACCGGTTAAACCGGCTCATGAACAACTCTTTCTTATCTAAAGTATATGCCAGTACAGAAGAAGCTGTCAAACAGCAAAAGAGGAGAGAAACCTCCCGAAACAGGATTGTTTCGGGAGGTTTTGTCTGGTTA
Source organism: Desulfobulbaceae bacterium (assembly GCA_003249645.1). Lineage (GTDB taxonomy): Bacteria > Desulfobacterota > Desulfobulbia > Desulfobulbales > Desulfocapsaceae > SZUA-575. The sequence continues at coordinate 19,307 of QKIH01000004.1, forward strand.
TTTCAGGTAGCTGAAAGTGAGTTTGTTGTCTTCGCAGTCAATAACGGCTTCACCACCCTTGGAAAGCTCGCCAAAGAGGATTTCTTCGGTGAGAACATCACCGATCTCTTTCATGATCAGACGGCGAAGTGGACGGGCACCATAATCAGGATCATAACCCTCTGTGGCCAGCCAGTTTCTGGCCTTATCAGAAAGTTTGATGGAGACCCGTTTTTCGGCAAGCTGTCCCTCGAGTTCCCCAACCAGTTTGTTGACAATGCTTTCCATTGCTTCACTGGTGAGGTTGCCGAAAGAAATGACGGCATCGAGCCGGTTTCTGAATTCCGGTGAGAACAGTTTGTTGATAACGGTTTTGTCTTTTCCCTTCTTGCTGCCGATGAAGCCGATGGTGTTCGAAGTCATTTCACGGGCACCGGCGTTGGTGGTCATGATAATGATGACATTTCGGAAATCTGCCTTTCTGCCGCTGTTATCAGTCAGCGTTGAGTGATCCATTACCTGCAGCAGGATAGAAAAGATATCAGGATGCGCTTTTTCTATCTCATCAAGCAAAAGCACTGAGTATGGATGTTTTCTGATAGCTTCGGTGAGCAGGCCGCCCTGATCAAAGCCGACATAACCCGGAGGCGCGCCTATCAGCCGTGCTACAGCATGCTTCTCCATGTATTCACTCATGTCAAAACGCTCAAAGTGAACAGAGAGCTTATCGGCAAGCTGCTTGGCAACCTCGGTCTTTCCGACACCGGTCGGTCCGGCAAACAGGAAACTGCCGGTAGGTGAGGTCGGGTTGCCGAGGCCTGCGCGGGATCGTTTGACAGCTTTGACAACCGCATCAATGGCCTCATCCTGGCCGAAGATAACCTCATGCATCTTCGGTGCGAGTTCTTTGAGCGCGTTGGTTTCCGACATGGTACTGCTTTTTGCCGGGATGCGGGCAATGCGCGAGACAACCTGTTCAACATCGTTGACCTTTACCATCTGCTTGGTTCTGCCCTGCAGCCTGAAATAGGACCCAACCTCATCCATGACGTCAATGGCCTTGTCCGGCAGAAAGCGGTCATTAATGAATCTGTCTGAAAGCTCTGCCATCGCCTTGACAGAGGTTTTCGAATACCGGATGTCGTGGTGTGTCTCGTATTTCTCCTGCAGCCCTTTGAGAATCTTATAGGTATCCTCTACAGAAGGTTCTTCGATGTCTATCTTCTGAAACCTTCTGGAAAGAGCACGATCCTTTTCAATCTGGTTTTTATACTCTTCATAGGTGGTTGAACCGATACAGCGAAGCACGCCGGCCTGAAGAGCTGGTTTAAGCAGGTTGGATGCATCCATGGAGCCGCCGCTGGTAGCACCGGCGCCAACTATGGTGTGTAATTCATCGATAAACAGAATTGCCTTCTCTCGTCGTTCAATGGCGCTGACAACGCCTTTGAGGCGCTTTTCAAAGTCACCGCGGTATTTGGTTCCTGCAACGAGGGTTCCCATATCAAGCAGAAATATTTCTACATCCTGAACGAGATCCGGAACCAGCGCAGGGCCGCCGTTCTCACGGCTTACATGGTCCTCATGAATTCGGAGTGCCAACCCTTCAGCCATGGCTGTTTTACCGACACCCGGTTCACCGACTAATAGAGGGTTGTTTTTCTTTCGTCGGCAAAGCACCTGCATAACCCGGTTGATTTCATCATTTCTGCCGATGAGCGGATCAAGGATGCCGTCAGCTGCAGATTGAGTGAGATTTGTGGTGAATTCCTCAAGGGCCTTGTCCACCTTCGGGCTTCCCTGAAGGGGCTGGTCGCTTTCAGGCGGTTTGGCGAAAGGCTCTTTCTGCAGGTTGGTCGCAGGCATCTCGTGAGAGATGAAGTTGACCACCGCCATTCTGCCGACCCCGACAGAATCGAGAAAATGAACGGCATGGGATTCAGGCTCCGAAAAGATTGAAACCAAGACATCACCGCTGTCCACCTCTTTCTTGCCACAGCTTTGAACATGGGCTACCGCACGCTGCAGAACCCGGTTGAAAGCAAGGGTCTGGGAAGGCTCTTCATCCTGGCCGCCGGTACTTTTGGGGATATGAAGTTCGAGGAAGTTTTCCAGCTTGCTTTTCAGGCCGTCAATAGACCCGCCGCACTCACTGATAATATAACTGGTGAGTTCGTCATCAAGAAGACCATAGAGCATGTGTTCAACCGTCACATACTCGTGATTCTGGTTTTTAGCTTCCCGTATTGCCCTGATAAGGGCCATCTCAAGTGTTTTGGTCAACATATCAGCGTATCCTATATAAATGTATGAAGTTACTCAGGCTTCATACGGCTTCCATGGTGCAGCGCAGTGGGTATTCATTCTTCCTGGCCAGTTCATGGACAATTGCAATCTTTGTTTCACAGATTTCATAGGTGTAAATTCCGGCTATCCCTATTCCCTGCTCGTGTACGCTGAGCATTATCAAGGTAGCCTCCTCCCGGTTCTTTCTGAACACGTTTTCCAGTATTGAGATAACGAAATCCATCGTTGTGTAATCATCATTATGCAGCAGAACCTTGTACATTGATGGTTCTTTTGTGGCTGTGTCATCTCGAGTTAATACTAGTCCTTCTGAATCTGTTTTTTTATCACTCATGGTTTGTTAAGGTAATTCTTAAGTTGTTTCTGCTGTTTGAGTTAAGATAATACTGAAGCAAAGTTTTTCAATAAGCTGAACTTTGCTTTTCATTTACTGTATCGACTTTTAATGCCTTGCGGATTATCCCCTTGCAAAAAAAAAACAAGAAGATGATCTGTCTGGATGTTCCTATTTCATGCAGGGCAGGTTACCGCTTCTTTCTTTGCTTTTTCATGGCAAACATTGACAGAAACATCTCCTGGAGAATGAGTTTCTGGTCAAACGCGGAGCCTTTCAGCCTGAATTCTGCGGTAAGCAGCAGGCTAAGATAGTTTTTTAAGAGCTCCGTTGAGTATTCAGCTGCCATGGAAAAACTCATAAAAAGAGCATAAGGGTGACCCTTTAACAGTTCACTGAAAATCTCATTTTCCTTTACAGCGGGAAGATAGCTGTTCTGAAAGGTGTTTGGCTGCATGCCGTTTGTCCACTGCGGATACCGCAGATGCTGCAGTGAGCGGAAAACAAGAAGCTTTCTGATATGATTTCTCATGGTAGCAAGAATAGCCAGCGCGTGGATGCCGCTGTCGAGCAGTCGCAGTAGGATAGCGACCGTCCTGTCCACCTGATTTTTACCGAACGCATCAGTCAGTTCATACAGCGCATCTTCTCTGCTTCTGCCGACAACCTGATCCAGATCTTCACAGGTAATCATGGTTTTGTCACCAACGTAGAAGATCAGCTTTTCTATCTCCATAACCAGACCGACCGGATGAAAGCCGACCCGGTCATACAGCATATCAAGGGCACTTGGCTCGATCTGTTTGTTGAACTCGGCAAGGGTTTTTCTGGCAAGTTCATAAAGTACATCCTTCTGCGCTTTTTGTGCCCCAGAGCTGCTGCCGGTATCGACACAACAGTCTATTGCCTGACCGACCTTCTTGATCTGGTTGAAGAGTTTCTGTCGTTTGTCTACTGTTTCGACACAGAGAATAAGGACGCTGGTTTTCGGAAAACCTTTATCAAGCAGATCCGAAAGTCTTTGAGAGGCTGATGTTGCCTTGTTGCCGGCAGAGCTATTTGTTCCTGATCGCAGCAGTTGATCTGTCCAGCTGATATCTTCCGATGGTTTGGCAAAGCCGAAAGCTTCTTTCCATTCAGCAGAATTCATTGAGCTGAGTCCCTCGGAGACATCTACGGCGGCCATGGAAACCAGTTGTCTGAGATGACGGATGCACTTGTTTTCTTTGCCGGCTTCATAAGCCTGCTGTGCTTTTTGCCAGATTTCCGGAGCGACTGATTTTGAGACAAAGACGGAACTGTCGGTAACGCGATAGATCTGCAGGCCGGGCAGGAGGCTGAAAGAAGAAAGCTGACTGAATGTTTTAGTGTGATCTTCCTGGTCTCCGTCAATGGGGTAGACTGTACCGTTATGATGACTGAGAAGGGCCTGCTGCAGTTTGTCGGCACTCTCCCGGCAGAGATAGCGTTCTCCGAAAAAAAGATAAATCTGCTGATATTCCGAATGGATAGTATTCAGCAGGGTGTCGAGTTCTTGTCGTTGCAGAAGGGCCATAGTTCCTGGTCAGGTGATTTTCTGTTACCGATATCGTATTCCGTTGACTTCAAGCCATCCATCAGGATGCGTATTTTTGGGGTCGTGGTGGGTCCAGTGTACTATGCCGCCTTTTTCATTCCACTCATATTCGCCGTGAAAGGTGATGGTATCGCCTTCTTTCACTTCGGCTCGCGGGGCAAGTGAAATGTTGTGCGAGATAAGAATGGTCTGGTTGGGGCCGACCCTGACAATCATTTTCTGATGTTGGCTCCCTTCCGTATCATCGGGAAGGAGTTTTATGACTTCACCTGTTCCGGTAACCTGTATATTTGAACGCTTTTCATCATATGCTGTTTCAAGCTGCTCAGTGGGGAAGAACTCGTCGGTATTGGGGTGTTTCTTATAGTAGGCAGTTAAACTGAGGATGATGAGGAGAAGTATGAGTAACAGGTTTTTTCTTTTCATATGCCGTATGGTCTTCTGCCGTTTTGTCGAGGTTAAGATAATGCTTTGATGATAAGCAATAGAGAAGTTATTGCAAGTGATAAGCGTATAAAGAGAATGTACGGTTTCTCTTTCATAACAGCAACCAGAAAGTAGCCTGTCAGAACCCCTATCGGGATGATCGGAAGAAATTTGAGATCAAGCATCAGCTGCTGGGTAGAAAAGCGGCCAAGCAGGGCGAAGGGGATTAGCTTCAGCGCGTTGAGCAGCAGAAAAAAATAGACAGTGGTGCCGGCGAACAGCTTTTTCTCCAGCTGATAGGGCAGCAGGTACATCTGCATTACCGGTCCTGCAGCGTGGGCTATGGTTGAGGTGAGGCCGGCGCCAAAGCCGAAGCCAAACGGCCTGTATGGTGACTCCTTAAAAGTTATTTTTTTGGTAATAAGGTGAAAACAGGAGAAAACCAGACCAACCAGACCAATGACAACTTTAAGAACCTGATCTGAAACCGCCAGCCCCTGTTCAGAAACAAAAAAAATAGAAGCAACCAGTATGCCGATGAGCATTCCGGGAGAAAGCTTCCTGATATGCTGCCAGTCAATATTTCCCCGGTACATCAGTGCACCTGAAATATCCATAATACACAGTAGCGGCAGCATGAATGACACCGCGGAGCGGGCGGCTTCTCCCTGCTCCGGCCACAGAAGAACCAATAGGGGAAGGGTGATGCCGCTGATTGGGAAGCCGCCCTTGCTCATTCCCATGATGAAAATAACCAGAGCAATACTAAACCACTCAGCGGTGAAAAAACTATCCATTGCGTCTGGCTCCGGAATGTGCCTGGAGGAAGGGCTGCCGGCAGTTTGGCAACCCTTTATATGGGGGTAATGGGTTAACGATACTGATCATTGATGTCTTGCAGGACTGAATTGCCCGGGCAAAGGTCTTCTTTGTCCAGCGAGTTCAGTTTTCTGTCACTGATGGAGAGAAGATCGTGGGTGTCCTGACCGTCAGGTTTCACGTAGATCGCCCCGGTGAGGATATGGTGCTTTTCCCTTGCTTCTTCGAGGGCGTCGAGGCTTTTTCGCCGGTTGGTGATGTCGAAATCTTCCGCTGTTTTGTGGAGATGGATTATGCTGCCGTCGTGGAGGGTGATGGCGGCAATTTCCCCTGGGTTGTATGACGCGACAATTTCCTGTTGCAGCGGAATAAAGTCAAAGGTGCCGGTTGCTTCACTGTGTTCCCGAACCCACTGATAACTCTTGGTTGACTGCGGGGTGTTGTTGAAGGTTACACAGGGGGAAATAACGTCGATGACAGCTGTGCCTTTGTGGCGGATAGCCGCTTTGATCAGCGGTATGAGCTGCTGCTTGTCTCCTGAGAATCCACGGGCAACAAAACTTGCCCCCATCTGGATTGCAATCTCGCAGAGATCAATTGATTCAAGCAGGTTCGGGGCACCTTTTCTGCTTATTGAGCCTTTATCGGCGGTTGCAGAATCCTGTCCTTTGGTCAGGCCGTAACAGCCGTTGTTCATGATGATATATATCATGTTCAGGTTGCGGCGGATAACATGGATAAACTGGCCGGCACCGATGGATGCAGTGTCTCCGTCACCGGAAACGCCAAGATAAACAAGGTCCTTGTTGGCCATGTTTGCTCCGGTGGCAATCGACGGCATCCTGCCGTGGACAGAATTGAAGCCATGTGATTTGCCCAGGAAGTAGGCCGGTGTTTTGGATGAGCAGCCAATGCCTGAAATTTTGGCGACCTGATGCGGTGGAACATTTGATTCAAAGAAGGCCTGAACGATGGCCCTGCTAATCGAATCATGTCCGCAGCCGGCACAGAGAGTAGACGCTCCGCCTTCATAATCTTTTATGGTGTATCCTGCTTCATTGGGAGCAAGATCGGGATGGCGGAAGCCAGGTCTTGATGAACTCATTTCTTTCCTCCTTTCACAGCCTGGGTCTTGAGAATCCCGCGGGACTGGAACACCTTTTTGATTTCCTGCTTTATGTATCTTGCGGTTATCGGCATTCCGTCAATATTGCCGATCGGCACAAGCTTCTCTGTACAGGTGCCGAGTTCGTTGATCAGCAGGGTACGCATCTGACCGTCCCTGTTCTGTTCGATAACAAATATGAGATTGTGTCTGTCGATAAAATCTTCAACATCGGCCTGAAATGGAAACGCCCTGATGCGAAGGGAGTTGATCGGCAGACCTGATTTATTCAGGTCCGCCAGGGCTTCATAGGCTGAGTGGCTCGAAGTGCCGTAAAAAATTGCACCGACTTTTGAGTCGGGGTCACGGTTTCTCTCACGTGGCCCGGGAAGCAGTTTTGAAGCGGTTTTCCATTTGAGCAGCAGCCGGTGCATGTTTTTTTCATAAACAATGCTGTTTTCGGTGTAGGCTGAATATTCATCATGAGAGGTGCCTCTGGTGAAATAGGCCCCTTCGGTGGGGTGGGTTCCGGGATAAGTTCGGTAGCAGATTCCGTCACCATCCACATCGAGATAGCGTCCCCACTTGTCGGCAAGTTTTTCGAGCTGATCAGCAGTCAGTACTTTTCCCCGGTCATACTCTCGACTGTCATCCCAGCGAAGGGGGGGGCACATATTATCGTTCATGCCGAGATCAAGATCGCTCATAACAATTATTGGCGTCTGCAGGCGATCAGCAAGATCAAAGGCATCGGCTGTCATCTGGAAGCACTCCTGGGGATTGCACGGGATGAGCAGAACGTTTTTGGTATCACCGTGGCTGGCATAAGCCGCGGACAGCATATCAGACTGCTGGGTTCTGGTCGGCATGCCGGTACTTGGACCACTGCGCTGAACGTCTACCAATACCACCGGGATTTCGGCAAAATAGGCAAGACCTAAGAATTCGTTCATCAGCGACAAGCCCGGTCCTGAAGTTGCCGTGAAGGCTCTTGCGCCGTTCCAGGAGGCGCCGATTACAATACCGATAGCAGCCAGTTCATCCTCGGCCTGAATAATCGCCGCTTTAATTTTGCCGTCTACGTCTTTGCGGTATTTTGTGGCAAACTTACTGAAAGATTCAATCACTGAGGTTGAAGGCGTGATCGGATACCAGCCGACCACAGTGGCGCCGCCGTACAGGGCTCCGAGTGCGGTGGCACTGTTGCCGTCCATCATGATTTGGCCGTGAGCCTTGGTGCTCGGCCTGACGCGAATACCGCAGACATCTTTATAATGCTCTTCAGCGTAATTGAAGCCGAGCTGGAGGGCCTTGATGTTCGGCTCTGCTAGTTTGGGCTTTGCTTTAAACTGTTTTTCGATGGATTCCTGCAGTATGGAAAACTCCATCTCAAAAAGAGATGAGAGGGCCCCCACATAAATAATATTCGTCAGCAGTTGTCTCAGACGCGGATTTTCAAATTCTTTGTTACAGAGTTCGGTTAGCGGAATGCCGATTGTAATGACATCTTTACGGTTGAATGAATCAGGCAGTGGTTTGGTTGAATCGTAGAGAAAATAGCCCCCCGGCAGCAGACCGTCGTAATCCTGCCAAAGCGTCTTGTTGTTGACTGCGACGACAAAGTCTACTCCACCACGTCTGCCGAGATAGCCGTAATCGTTTACCCGAACTTCGTACCAGGTTGCAAGCCCCTGGATATTTGAAGGGAAGATGTTTTTGGGGCTGACGGGGATACCAAGCCTGAATATTGCTTTGGCAAACAGATTGTTGGCACTGGCCGACCCGGAGCCGTTAACGTTGGCGAAGCGGATGACAAAATCATTGGTGCTTTCTATTCTATTCATTATCGTTGTATGCCTTCGGTGATTGATAGATGTACTTTAACATTTCCCAGGAGCCGGTCGGGCAGCGCTCTGCACAAAGTCCGCAGTGCAGGCAGACGTTTTCATCTTTAACCATGACCTTGCCGGTTTTAACCGGTTCTGAAACATAGAGAGATTGCTCCAGGTTGTTAGCCGGAATAGAGAGTGATTTTCTTAAACTCAGCTCATCGCTGTTTTCGATGAAGTTGATGCAATTTGTCGGGCAGATGTCAACACAGGCATCACACTCGATGCAGGTCGATGCGTCAAATATTGTCTGAACGTCACAGTTAAGACAGCGATACGCCTCTTTCTTGCCGACTTCGCGGTTAAAACCGAGTTCAACTTCTAGCAGCCTGTCCTTCAGGGTTTTGGTTTTGTCGCGGGTTGGGACGCTGAAGCGAAAATCGCTTGAAACCGTGTTGTCATACATCCAGTCATTGAAACCGACTTTCTGGGTTGTCAGACTGGTTGTGGGAGACGGCTGGCTGGTCATGTCCCGGCCTTGCAGGAATCGATGGATGGAAATTGCTGCCTGATGCCCGTGGGCGACTGCGGTAATGATGTTTTTTGGTCCGAAAGCGGCATCACCGCCGAAAAAAATGTTCGGTAAGGATGACTGCAGGGTGTCAGGGTTGAGTTCAGGCAGACCGCGTTTGTTAAAAACAATGCCGGAGTCCTCTTCTATCCATGGAAAAGCATTCTGCTGACCGACTGCCAACAGAACCTCGTCGCATTCCATAAAGAGCGGAGGCTCCCCGGTTGAAACGAGGCTGCGTTTGCCTTCCTCATCGTATTGCGGGGTTACACGGTCAAAGTGCATTCCGGCCAGTCTGCCGTTTTCGACAACAAATTCCAGCGGGACATGGTTATCCAGGATCGGAATGTCTTCGTGGATAGCGTCTTCAATTTCCCAGGGTGAAGCCTTCATCTCTTCTTTTGGACTTCGAACGACGACTTTCACCTTTTCTCCGCCCAGCCGCCTTGAGGTACGGCAGCAGTCCATAGCCGTGTTGCCGCCGCCGAGAACCAGAACGCGTTTTTTTATTGAGGTGATGTGTCCGAACACCACTCCGGCCAGCCAGTCTATGCCGATATGGATAAAATTGTCGCCTTCCTGGCGACCGGGCAGATCTGCTAGATCCCTGCCTTTCGGTGCACCGGTTGCAATGAATACAGCGTCATAACCCTTGTCAGTGATTTCTTTGAGGCTTTCGACTCTATGGTTGAAGATGGCGTTAACACCCATATTGATAATGTAGCCAACCTCTTCATCCAGAATGTCTTCCGGCAGTCTGAATGACGGTACCTGACTCCGCATAAAGCCGCCTGCTTTGTTCTGATCATCGTAAAGGTCGATTTCATAACCGAGCGGCAGCAGGTCCCGGGCAACAGTAAGTGATGTGGGACCGCCGCCGATGAGTGCTATTTTTTTTCCGTTTTTCTCTTTCGGCACCTTGGGCAGCAGCTGGGTGATGTCACCCTTATTGTCTGCTGTAACCCGTTTGAGTCGGCAGATTGCCACCGCCTCTTTCTGGATTCTGCCGCGTCTGCAGGCCGGTTCGCAAGGGCGGTCACAGACTCTGCCGAGGATTCCCGGGAAGACGTTGGATTCCCAGTTGATCATGTAGGCTTCAGTATAACGTTCTTCGGTGATCAGCCTGATGTATTCGGGAACAGGGGTGTGGGCTGGACAGGCATATTGGCAGTCGATAACTTTATGAAAATATTCCGGATGATTGATGTCGGTTGGTTTCACGTTCTTTACTCCAGAAAAAGGGCATTTGATTATCAATTTGATAATCACTCTTAGTAAACGTTCTATAAAAAAACGAAGAAAAAATAAAGAGCTATCCTAAAGAATCAGTTGGAACTGTTATAAGTCTAACTGATAAATGGTAATATTGAAAAGTAAAAATCAGAAGAAGAGATTAAACGTGCTATGCAGAGGGTTTGGTATTTCCTGTCAATGTTGCAGCAAATATATAAAAGAAATGAAAGGTCGTTTATTCAGGTTCAACTGATGTGAGGGAGAGAAACCGCCGACCGGTGAGGTCGGCGGTAGATGGGGGCAGATGTTGCCGGGCGGAAGTTTGTCAATACAGACTATTCAGGCAAAATCCTTACTGCGCCTTCGTCAGCGGAAGAAGCGAACATTGCATACGCTTTCAACGCCTTGGAAACGACTCTGTTTCGCCCGACCGGTGTAAATGCTGCAACTCCTTTTGCCTCTTCAGCCGATCTTCTGGCTGAGAGCTCTTCGCTGGAAATTGCAACATTAATGGTTCGTGCCGGGATATCAATCTCAATGGTATCTCCATCTTCAATCAAACCGATGGCTCCGCCAGCGGCAGCTTCAGGTGAAACGTGACCGATAGATAGTCCGGCTGTTCCGCCTGAAAAGCGACCATCGGTGATGAGAGCGCACTCTTTGCCGAGATGGATCGATTTGAGATATGATGTCGGATAGAGCATCTCCTGCATGCCTGGGCCGCCTTTCGGTCCTTCGTAGCGAATAACAACGACATCTTTTGCGACGATCTTGCCGTTTAATATTGCGTCACAGGCATCTTCCTGGGAGTGGAAGACGCAGGCACGGCCGGTGAATTTCAGAATGGATTTGTCAACGCCGGCGGTCTTTACTATGCATCCTTTCTCTGCAATGTTGCCGAACAGGACAGCGAGGCCGCCGTCTTTTGAATAGCAATTCTCGATATCACGGATACAGCCTTTGGTGCGATCCAGATCAAACTGCTCATATTTTGCACCCTGCGATCCCATGACAAGATTGCGGGTTCCTCCGGGAGCACTTGAATAAAGAACTTCTGCTTCTTCGGTGTGAGTGTTGCGGGTGAGATCGTATGCATCCAGGGTCTCTTTCAGGCTCGGGCTGTCAATGCGATGGACGCTGGTGTCTAGAAGTCCAGCCTTGTCCATTTCTCCCAGGATTCCCATGATGCCGCCAGCACGGTTGACATCTTCGACATGATACGAGGAGGATGGTGCCACCTTGCAAAGGTTCGGAACCTTGTGGGATAAAGCATCAATATCGTTCATGGTGAAGTCCACTTCGGCTTCACGGGCAATGGCGAGCAGGTGCAGAACGGTGTTGGTGGAACCGCCCATGGCAATGTCCAGAGACATGGAATTCATAAACGATGCTCGTGAGGCAATTGAGCGCGGGAGGACCGACTCGTCTCCGTCCTCGTAATATGCTTTGGCCATTTCCACGATGCGCTTTGCCGCTTTTTCAAACAGTGCTAAGCGGTTTTTGTGGGTGGCGACAACAGTACCGTTCCCTGGGAAAGCAAGACCGAGAGCTTCGTTCAGGCAGTTCATTGAATTGGCAGTGAAAAGGCCTGAACAGGACCCGCAGGTAGGGCAGGCGCATCGTTCAACTTCTTCTATTTCCTTGTCTTCAACAGAGGGGTCTGCGGCCATGACCATGGCATCGATAAGATCGAGGCGCTTGTCGCCTTTGATTCCCGCTTCCATCGGGCCGCCAGATACAAAAATGGCCGGAATGTTGAGACGCATGGCTGCCATCAGCATACCCGGCGTGATTTTGTCGCAGTTGCTGATGCAGATGATTGCATCGACGCAGTGGGCATTGCACATGTATTCAACAGAATCTGCGATGAGATCACGTGAAGGCAGGGAGTAGAGCATTCCGGAATGGCCCATGGCAATACCGTCATCGATAGCGATGGTGTTGAATTCGGCAGCAAATGAGCCCTGTGCTTCGACGAGCTTCTTAATCTCCTGGCCGATCTCATGAAGATGGACATGTCCCGGGACCATCTGTGTAAAGGAGTTGACAATGCCGATAATCGGTTTGCCGAACTGCTCTTCTTTCATTCCATTTGCGCGCCAGAGGCTTCGTGCCCCGGCCATCCTTCTTCCCTGTGTTGACGTTGCACTTTTAAGTGGAAAAGCCATGATGTTATCCTGTTGTGTGTGACATATTAGGAGTCAATGCCAGATTCCTGTTGTGTTAAGGCGTCTTAACCATTAGAATAGCTTAATATTCCTGATTTTGGCGCAGAATATACTACAAAATAACCAATATACTACGAATCAGAGCGGTAATGCACATCTTTTCAGGAGAAGACCATGAAAAAGACTGAAATCGATTATTGGATTCATTCCATGCTGGAGGCGTACAGTGGGGTTTCAGATCTCAATATTACTGTTGGAAAAACGCTTCAGGTAGAGGCATCCGGTAAACTGGTCCCCGTACAGGTTGTGCCGCCGATCAATGAAATTACTCCGTTTCAGGCGGAGACCTTTGCTCTCAACTTAATCGGTAATAATAAACGGCTGCTCTCTGATCTTGTTGAAACCGGTTCCTGTGACTTAAGCTACTCTCTTGGAGACAGGGCGCGTTTCAGGGTAAACGTTTTTACCCAGAAAGGATGTTTCTCCACAGTCCTTCGTAAACTTGAATCTGAAATTCCATCCATTGAAAAAATGCGATTTCCCAACGCGTTTCCCAAGATGGCCAAGGAACTCAATGGACTGGTTCTCTTCACCGGTGCAACCGGTACAGGTAAAACAACCTCGCTTGCCGCACTGCTGAACCGCATCAACGAAGAACGATCCGTTCATATCGTCACCCTGGAAGACCCTATAGAATATGTGCATCCCCATAAGAAATCGACCTTCAATCAGCGTGAGATGGGTGGTGATTTCAGTACCTTTGCCGTCGGCATGAGGGCTGCCCTGCGCCAGGCGCCGAAAGTTATTCTGGTCGGCGAGATGCGTGACCGAGAAACCATGGAGATCGGTCTGACAGCTGCTGAAACCGGTCACCTTGTATTGTCTACTCTGCATACCATTGATGCCGGTCAGACAATGAACCGTATCCTGGGTATGTTTGAACAGGAAGAGCAGCCGCAGATCAGAAATCGTCTCTGTGATACCATCCGCTGGGTTGTCAGCCAGCGTCTGCTGCCGAGAATAGGCGGCGGCCGGGTTGCGGCCATGGAAATCATGCGGACCAGCCTGCGGGTTAAAGACCTTATATTAAACGGTGAGTCGGAAGATAAAACGTATTACGATGTTATCCAGAAAGGTGCGTCGCTTGAAATGCGGACCTTTGATCAGCATATTCTGGAGCTTTATTCCACGGGGCTGATTACCGAAGAAACGGCAATGATCTACTGCTCACATAAAAATGAGGTGAGCAGGGGACTTGACAGGATCAAAGCGGAACGCGGTGAGGCAACGACAGATTTGACCGGCCTCAAAATGGAAGAGGAAGAAAAGGAAGACGGTTTCTTTTTGTAAAACGATTTGAATACATGATACCTTGTAGATTAAGAGAGGGTAGAATATGAACGTTGACTGTCCAAAATGCGGAAAACAACTCAAGCTTGGAGAAAAAGCTGAATCGAGTATTTCCTCTATGCCTGCCGGAAAGCTTGTCAAAGTAAAGTGTGTTCAGTGCAGCAATGTCTTTGGTATAAATTCAGGCGGCGAGGCCGTCAGTCTCAACGCCTCAGATGCTCCTGCTGAGAGCAAGGATAGTGGAAATGCGCCGGAAAAAGCTCTAAAAGGTGATGGCAAAAGTACAGGCTTTGTGGTAAAGCCGCCTGAACCTCCTGATCTTTCCTGGTTGGCGGATGGCATCTATAACGATCATGAAGTGGTCGAGGAAGTTCCGCTTGCCCTTGTCCTGATGCGTGACGGTGATGCCAGAACAGGTGTTATAAATGCCATCGAAGGGATCGGGTATAAAGCTGAAACTGCTGATGATGCACAAACTGCCATTGAAAAGATGATGTTTGTCAACTATTCAAACGTAGTGCTTCATTCACGTTTTAGTGGCCCCGGCATTAACTCCAGCGAGTTTCATAAGTATATGACCCGGATGGATATGTCGAAAAGACGTTATATTTTTTACACCCTGATCGGGCCGGAATTCAAGACGCTCTATAATCTTCAGGCTCTGGCCTATTCGGCAAATCTTGTCGTCAATGACAATGAGGTGAAAGATTTTAATGTCATCTTGAGAAGAGTTATTCCTGAGTATGAGGCTCTTTTCGGTCCATTGATGGAAGAGTTGCATATTCAGAGAAAATAATCAGTGACATAGTATCATCCTGTTTGCATTGAAGGGTGTTCTGGTCGCAAAGGTGTTTGGTCCAATCATGCTGCGTAAACTCATCAGCCTGACCAGAAAAAAGTGGCTTGCTGTTGTCGGGCGCAGGCAATCTCCTGATAATTCTAAAAGTTTTCCCGATCAGCCGCAAGAGGCTGAATATACAAGTGCAGTGCCTGAGGGCGCGGACATAAAGCCTGCTCCGGATCGTCCTGCAGCGGTTGAGCCGGAGCGCAGGAAATGGTCCCTTGAGCAGTTTCAGGTGGTGCCTGAGCCTGGTAAAAGCAGGTTTCATGATTTCGATCTGCCTCTTGAATTGATGCACGGTATTTTCGATAAAGGATTCAAATACTGCACCCCTATTCAGGAAAAGGCGCTTCCAGAAGCGTTGAATCGGGTTGATCTGCTGGCCCAGGCCAATACCGGTACCGGGAAAAGTGCGGTCTTTCTCATTGCTCTGTTCAATAATATGCTGAAAGCCGGTCGCGTCGGCAAGACTGTCGGAAAACCGAAAGCCCTGGTTGTTGCTCCGACCAGGGAGTTGGTGACTCAGATAGCAAAAGAGGCAGAAGTCCTGGGCAGATACACCGGCCTCAAAACGATAGCTGTTTACGGAGGCGTAGATTACCAGAAACAGATGCAGACGTTGCAGCGGGAATGTTGTGATCTCATTGTTGCAACTCCGGGTCGATTGCTTGATTTTGCTTCAAAGCAGGTAGTTTCACTGAAAGAAGTGTCTTCTCTGGTCCTTGATGAAGCGGATCGTATGCTTGATATGGGGTTTATTCCCGATGTAAGACGGATAATCAGCAAACTGCCTGATGAAAAATCCCGCCATACCATGCTGTTCAGTGCTACGCTTAGCGAAGAAGTCAGTAGAATGGCATACAGCTGGTGCAACAAACCGGTAAAGATTGAAATTGAGCCGGAGCAGGTTGCCGTTGATACTGTTGAACAGCTTGTTTATATGGTGAGCGGGGAAGAAAAATTTGCCGTACTCTATAATCTGCTGCAGCAGAATAAGGATCAGCGGGTAATCGTTTTTGCCAATGAAAAGCGGGAGACGAGGGAGCTTGTTGATCGGCTGATGCGGCATGGTGTCAGGTGCAGCCTGTTGACCGGTGATGTGGCACAGAATAAGCGCGAAAAAAGGCTTGAAGATTTTCGGTCCGGACAGATGAAGGTGCTGGTGGCCACAGATGTGGCCGGCAGAGGCTTGCATATAAACGGTATAGAATACGTGGTCAATTACACGCTGCCCTTTGAGCCTGAAGACTATGTCCATCGAATAGGCAGAACAGGGCGGGCCGGCAGAAACGGGGTTGCGGTAAGTTTTGCATGCGAGACCGGTTCCTTTGCTATTCCGGAAATTGAAGAATATATTGGCACAAAAATGCAGTGTTCGGTGCCCGATGATTCTTTGCTTGAGCCTCCTCCTGAGCCCAAACCGAAACAGAAACGAAAAAAACGCTATCCCAGAAAGTCGCCTCAGAAAAAGCAACAGACTTCAGATAATGTCTCATAACATTCAATAAAATTAAACCTCTACGTTTCCTGTTCAGGTATGTCTCAACAGGTCAAGCAAAACATCCATTTTTTCTGGATGTCTCGTGCTGTGTTTGTCTTGCTGCTATCTTGTTAAATCAGCGAATAAAAATGTTGATGGAGCTGTAGAAAAGAAAAAGACGGCGAGTTAGAAGAAGTGCTTGTCTTATCGGTGTTCTTCTGGTATAAAATAATGTTCCACTAGGTGGCTTGCTGGCTTGCTGGCTTGCTGGCTTGCTGGCTTGCTGGCTTGCCCATCAATCCCCTTATTTATTTTGTCTGAAATAACTCAGAGCAAGATTAACCTTAACCTCTTTGGCGCAAGCCAAAACAAACGAACAACTAACACTATGGCAGAACAACAATTAACCAAAACAGACAGCAGCGAAGAGTTAAGTTTTGCAGATCTCTTCGAAATGGAAGAAAACAGCAAGGTAGTAGCCGTTGGTGACGTCGCTATCGGAACCGTAATCGGTGAAGTGGATGATTATCTCCTTGTTGATGTAGGTGACAAAGCAGAAAGTTATATCGCTAAATCTGAATTCCGTCTTGAAGGCGACCAGAAAATTCAGGTTGGTGATACTTTTGAAGTCTTTGTTGAACGCCGCAAAGAAGAAGGCGGACTCCTGCTGTCCCGTGAAAAAGCGATAGCGATCAAAGTCTGGGAAGACATCGCAAAAATTCAGGACGACGATGGTACCATTGAAGGTAAAATTGAGAGCAGAGTTAAAGGCGGTATGTCCGTTGATATCGGCGTACCTGCATTCCTCCCATACTCTCAGATCGATCTTCGTCCGGTTAAAGATCTTGACGGCCTCATCGGTGAGAGCTTCGAGTTCAAGATTCTGAAGTTCAATAGAAAGCGTAACAACGTGGTCATCTCCCGACGTGCGATTCTTGAAGAGTCCAGAAATAAACTTCGTGAGAAAATGCGTTCACAGCTCGAGGAAGGCCAGATCATCAAAGGTGCTATTACCAATATCACCGATTACGGTCTGTTCATCGATATGGGCGGTATGGACGGTCTTTGCCATATCACCGATCTGTCATGGGGTCGTGTTTCTCACCCTGCCAAACTGTACAAAGTTGGCCAGGAGCTTGAGGTTAAGGTTCTTAAATATGACAAAGATCACGATCGTGTATCCCTGGGTGTTAAACAGCTTCGCGAAGATCCTTGGGAGACCGTTGTTGAAAGATATCCGGTTAACGAGAAAACCACCGGTAAAGTTGTTTCAATCACCGATTACGGTGTGTTCGTAGAGCTTGAGGAAGGTGTTGAAGGTCTGATCCACGTATCTGAGATGACCTGGTCCAAAAAACCGAGACATCCATCCAAGATGGTTGCAGTCGGTGATGAGGTCGAGGTTGTTGTTCTTAACATCGAGCCTGAGACCAAGCGTATCTCTCTTGGTATGAAGCAGCTTCAGCAGAATCCTTGGGATGTGGTTACCGAGACCTACCCGGTTGGCTCTGTTATCGAAGGAAAAATCAAGAACATCACCGACTTTGGTGTATTCATTGGTATTGAAGACGGCATTGACGGCTTGATCCACGTATCTGACCTCAGCTGGACTGAGAGAATAAAGCATCCTTCTGAGAAATACACCAAAGGTGAGACCATTCAGGCCGTTGTTCTCAAGATCGATAAAGAGAACGAGAGATTCTCTCTTGGTATCAAGCAGCTTATTCCTGATCCATGGCAGGAAGCCTACAACAACTATCCTTCCGGAACTGTTGTTGAAGGTGAGATTACCAACGTTACCGACTTCGGTGTGTTCGTAAAACTTGAAGAAGGTATCGAAGGTCTGGTTCACGTATCCGAGATCTCCAAGGATAAAGTGAAAACTCCGGTTGGAATGTATCAGGTTGGTGACATCCTTAAAGCTATCGTTATCAATGTGTCTGCAAAAGACAGAAAGATCGGTCTTTCTGTAAAGACCCTTGAAACCGACGGTGAAGAAGAGGCGGTTGAGAAGTTCAAGCGCGCTGAAGAAGAGGCTGCAGAGTCTGCGCCATCTACCTTCGGTGATCTTCTGAAGGCTGCGGCAAGCGGAGGTCAGTCAGAAGACAACGAGTAAGAGTCTTCTGCTGATTGGTGTGATATTGAGGTTGCCTTGCTTGTTTAGAGCAGGGCAACCTTTTTTTATATAGTTGTTAGTTGATAAGTCCTACTTTGTGGACACTGATTGGGATTGCAGATACACAATGTTGAAAAAAGAGTTAGCAGATCAGGTTAGTAAAGAGCTTTCATTACAGAAACAGGATGTCAACCTCGCCATTGACGTCATTTTAAATAAGATCAGCGAGTCATTGAGAGAGGGTCGCCGAGTAGAACTCAGAGGCTTCGGCAGCTTTTCCACACGATCAAGAAAGCCGCGTTCTACGAAAAATCCGCGTACCGGCGTGGTAATGGATATTCCCGAGAGAAAGACTCTGCATTTCACAATGAGTAAATCTCTCAAGGAAGCACTTATTATTGAAAAGGGGTAACGTCACCTTTTCCGATACGGAGAACTTCCGGGGTTTCCCCGGTAAGATCGATGATTGATGAGGGGTTCGGGTATATTGCTCCTCCATCAATAATAATATCCACTCTGTTGCCGAGCAGCTGATCTATTTCATAGGCTTCAGCAGGCGGCTGCAGATTATCATCGTCGATGGGAATACTGGTGTTGATCAGCGGGTTGCCGAGGGCAAGAACGATCTCGTTGCAGATATTGTGTTCCGGCACCCTGATACCCACAGTTTTCTGTTTGGTAATCATTGTCTTAGGAACCAGCTTTGTTCCGGGAAGAACAAAGGTGTAGGCACCCGGCAGGTTCCTTTTTAAAAGACGATATGCCGTATTGGAGACATGAGCGTACTGGCTGATATCTTTCAAATCAGAGCAGAGAATGGAAAACGGTTTGTTCGCAGGCCGTTTTTTTAATTGGTAGAGGCGCTTTACCGCTTTCTGATGAAAAAGATCACAGCCGACACCATATCCAGTGTCAGTCGGGTAGCAGATGATAGCTCCTTTTTTAAGCTCATCGGCCACCTGTTTGATTAATCTTGGCTGCGGATTTTCAGAATGGATATCGATAATCATGTTCTGGTCTCGGCGTAAATTACTTTAGGTTCTTAAACATGTAATTCATGTTGTTAAGAATAAGATAAGACTGAAAACCTTTCCGGAAAACCGAAAACAGCGAAAATGTTTGAGATTTATGGAAAGGATGCATTAAACTGTAACCACTGTCAGATAGAGGTCGCTTTTCCGGATGAGGTGTATATTCTCTCCGAAAGCAACTGACAATCTGCTTGGTAGCTATTAAACATTTCATCTAAAAAAATGGAGCTGTTATGTTACCAGAAAATATTGAATTAGCACTGACTTTTGATGATCTTCTTCTTGTACCTGCCGCATCTGAGGTTCTGCCGAACGAAGTTTCTCTTGCAACCCGGTTGACAAACAGTATCGCATTGAACTGCCCGCTTATCAGTTCTGCTATGGATACGGTAACGGAAAACAGAACAGCTATTGCCATGGCCAGAGAGGGCGGCATCGGTATTATTCATAAAAATATGGGTATCGATGAGCAGGCCAAGGAGGTCGAAAAGGTTAAGAAATCCGAATCAGGCATGATCATCGATCCGATTACCGTAACCACCACCCAGTCGGTTGCCGAGGTACAGGAAATCATGTCTACCTACAAAATTTCCGGTCTCCCTGTACTTGATGACGGAAAACTTGTCGGTATCGTGACCAACCGTGACCTCCGTTTTGTTTCTGATAATGAACTGCGTGTAGCCGATGTCATGACATCCAAGAATCTTGTGACAGCAAAGGCCGGGATCACTCTTGAGCATTCAAAAGCTCTTCTCCATGAACACCGGATTGAAAAACTTCTTGTCGTTGATGATGACGGCAACCTCAAAGGTCTTATCACCATCAAAGATCTTGAGAAAATTAAAAAATATCCGTTGTCGGCAAAAGATGAGTATGGCCGACTGATCGTCGGTGCAGCCCTTGGTGTCGGCAAAGGCGTTGTCGCCAATGCCGAGAAACTGGTGAAGGTCGGTGTTGACGTTGTTGTACTCGATTCTGCTCATGGACATTCTAGAAATGTTATCCGTGCCGTTGAAGCGGTACGTGGTGCTTTTCCTAAGCTGCAGATTATTGCCGGCAACATAGCAACTGGAGAAGCTGCTGAAGCTCTTATCAAAGCCGGTGCTGATGCAGTGAAAGTCGGTGTCGGACCTGGTTCAATCTGTACAACCAGGATTGTCGCCGGTGTCGGTGTGCCGCAGATGACTGCAATAGCTAATTGTGTGAAAATCGCCAATAAATATGATATTCCTGTTATTGCAGATGGCGGCATTAAACATTCCGGAGAAATTGCAAAAGCGATTGGCGCTGGTGCCAGCTCAATCATGATCGGTAGCCTTTTTGCAGGAACCGATGAAACTCCGGGCGAGACATTTCTTTATCAGGGCCGTACCTATAAAGGTTATCGTGGTATGGGATCTATCGGGGCGATGTCCCAAGGGAGTTCTGACAGATATTTTCAGGAGAATGTTGAGTCAAGTTCCAAACTGGTTCCTGAAGGTATTGAAGGAAAAGTGCCGTATCGTGGACCGCTTGTTCAGGTTATTTACCAATTGCTTGGCGGACTGCGCTCCGGTATGGGATATGTCGGTGCAGGATCCATTAAAGAACTGCAGGAAAAAGCGAAATTTGTTCGCATTTCAGCTGCCGGTCTTCGCGAATCCCATGTACATGATGTAATTATTACTAAAGAAGCACCGAACTACCGTACTGCATAATTAAGTTCTTTAAACAGCGGTCTTTCCGCCATTGATACAGGATTGGTTACCATGGATATTCATGACGAGAAAATTATAATTCTTGATTTCGGTTCACAGACAACTCAGCTCATTGCCAGACGTATTCGTGAGCAGAAGGTGTACAGTGAAATTCATCCGTTCAATATTTCGATTGAAAAGATTAAAGAGCTTAAACCGACAGGTATTGTACTGTCCGGCGGCCCTTGTTCCGTTTATGATGAAGATGCGCCTCACTCAGATCCCGCTGTCTTTGAATTAGGCGTTCCGGTTCTCGGCATCTGCTATGGTGCCCAGTTGATGATGCAGCAGCTTGGCGGACGGGTAGAAAAAGCTGAAAAGCGCGAATTCGGCAAGGCAGATCTGGCGATAGAATATACCGACGGCCTTTTTGCCGGACTTGAGGCCGGAGCTGCCAGACACCAGGTGTGGATGAGTCATGGTGACCGTGTTGAAGTGGTGCCGGAAGGATTTGAAGCATCGGCTGTCAGCGAGCACTCACCCTATGCTGCAATGCGTCATACCTCCAAACCTTTTGTTGCCGTTCAGTTTCACCCGGAGGTTGCTCATACCCTCATCGGCAACGATGTATTGCGCAATTTTATCTTTGGAATGTGCGGATGCAGTCCTACCTGGACCATGCACTCATTTATTGAGTCTACCGTTAAATCAATTCAGGCTAAGGTCGGTGGGGATAAAGTAATCTGCGCCCTTTCCGGCGGAGTTGATTCATCGGTTGTTGCTGCCATTGTTCACCGGGCAATCGGTGATCAGCTGACCTGTATTTATGTGAATAACGGGCTTATGCGGCAGGGTGAATCGGCTTCGATCATGCGGTTTTTCCGTGAGAAGAGCAAACTGAACGTCATTGAAATCGATGCAACAGAGTACTTCCTTTCAGAACTAGCCGGTGTAAAGGATCCGGAAGTAAAACGTAAACGTATCGGTCTTGGTTTTATTGATATCTTTGAAAAAGAGGCGAAAAAAATCGGCGAGGTTAAATACCTTGCCCAGGGTACCTTGTATCCTGATGTTATTGAATCAGTCTCGTTTCGCGGAGAAGCTCCGATTAAGTCGCATCACAATGTCGGCGGTCTGCCGGAGGTAATGAAGCTTGATCTTATTGAGCCGCTTCGTGAACTCTTTAAGGATGAAGTTCGTGAACTTGGCCTTGAGCTCGGCCTGCCTGAAGAGGCAATTTACCGCCAGCCGTTTCCAGGCCCGGGTCTTGGCATCAGGATCATGGGTGAGGTGACAGAAGAGCGGCTGAAGATTCTCAGACAGTCAGATGTTATTGTACTTGAAGAGATGAAAAAGGCCGGCTGGTACCGCAAGGTATGGCAGTCTTTTGCTGTGCTTCTGCCGATTCAGACAGTTGGAGTAATGGGGGACGGTCGTACGTACGAGCACGTCATTGCCATTCGTGCCGTTGATTCCAGGGATGCGATGACCGCTGACTGGTCTAAAATTCCTTACGATATCCTTGGCGTCATTTCTACCAGAATCATAAATGAAGTCAGAGGGGTGAACAGGGTTGTCTATGACATCTCTTCCAAACCTCCTGCAACCATCGAGTGGGAGTAAAGCCCACGCGTTAACAAGTTTCAATGAGCAGTCCTTGCCGCCGGTAAAACCGGCGGTTCTACGGCCTTATGGTAAAATAACTGCGAATAAGAAGAAACAACTGAACTATGCTGAAAACAGGTGTTTATGTAGATGCTGAGAATATCCGCTTTTGCGGCGGATACGGCATGCGTTATGATGTGCTGGTTGACCTTGCCAATCTGGGTAATTCAACCATGCTGCGGGCAAATTGTTATCTGGCAGAAGACGGAGCGAGAACCAAAGAAGACCCGGAATATCGTCAGAAACTCTATCGTTATCATGATGTTCTGCGGCAGTGCGGCTTTAAGGTCATCAAAAAGTTTGTCAAACATTTCGTTGATGATGAAGGTATTCTGACCACCAAAGCCAATGCTGATATGGATCTTGCCATCGACGCACTGCTGCAGGCACGAAATCTTGACCGCATAATACTGCTGACAGGTGACGGTGATTTTATCAGGCTGGTGCTTGCCTTGCAGAATATGGGCTGCCGGGTTGAGGTGATAGGCTTTAAGAATGTCAGTACCGAGCTCAAAGAAGCTGCTGACAGTTTCCTGTCCGGTTATCTTGTCCCCGGTTTGCTGCCGATATCCAATGGTGATGGAGCTGTCCGTCATCGCGGTGTTCCGATCAATTACAATACGGAACGGGGTTTTGGTTTCATGCGGTATTTTGTGACCAGACCGGAAGGCCTCCATCCGGAAACAGTGTTCTTTCACTGTTCAAAATGCAATGATGCACGGGACAGTCTGTTTCTTGATTCATCCAATGTATTTGAATTCAAAGTAGTGAAAAATCCCGACAATAGTAACAGAACAGAAGCATGGGATATCACACTCATCGATGAGGCGTAAAAAAGGTTATACACAATAAGGGGGACGGTATGCAGCTAAACTGGGAAGTGCTCCAGCAGTATGTAGTTACCTATGGTGGAAAGGTTGTTCTTGCTATAATCACACTCGTTATAGGGAAGTGGCTGGCGAAACGGATAGCTTTATTGTGCACCAGGATCATGGAGCGTCAGAAGGTTGATCAGACCCTCACCAGATTCCTCAACAATATTATCTATTATGTCCTGCTCATAACTGTGGTTCTGGCAGCAGCAGGGCAGCTCGGTATCAATACTGCCTCATTTCTTACTGTTTTAGGTGCAGCTTCACTTGCTGTGGGCCTTGCCCTGAAAGATTCCCTTGCCAATTTTGCCTCCGGCGTCATGCTGATCCTCTTTCGGCCCTTCCGAATCGGTGATGTTGTGACCGTAGCCGGAGAAACAGGACAGGTTGTCGAGATCACTGTCTTTAATACGATCATAAACACTGCAGACAACCAGAAAAAAATTATTCCGAACGGGGCGATTTCCAATAGCACCATCACCAATATAACGGCAAATCCGACTAGAAGGATTGATCTTGTCATCGGGGTAAGTTACGACGATGATGTCCGGAAGGTGAAAACCGTTCTTGAAACAATAATAAAGTCCGATTCGCGTATTCTGGCTGAACCAAAACCTCTTATTTCGCTACTTGAACTAGCCGACTCATCGGTTAATATGGCCGTCAGGCCGTGGGTGAAAACGGAAGATTACTGGGATGTTTACTTTGCTATGATGGAGAAGATAAAGCTCACCTTTGATGAAGAGCAGATATCCATTCCTTATCCGCAGAGTGATGTTCATCTTCATTCATTGGATAAATAGACGACGCAAAAGTGGTTTGATATGACGATTTTTCTTGCAGGCGACGTTGGCGGGACAAAATGCGAGTTGGCACTGTTTGATTCCTCTGATTCAGCTCTGCTTCCTATTCATAAGAAGCGTTTTGCTTCAAAAGAATATGCTGATTTTTCAGCTGTTATACGAGATTTTCTCTCTGGTTGTGACTGTCAGCCGCAGTTTGCCGGTTTTGGCGTCGCAGGACCGGTGGATAACGGTATTGCGACGGTTACTAATCTTCCCTGGCGAATCAACAAGAGCGAGATTGCAGCTGAATTCAATTTCGACAAGATTCTTCTGGTCAACGATCTGACGGCGGTTTGTGCCTCGTTAAGCGTCATGAAAGAATCTGATCTGGTGTTGCTGCATGACGGTCGTCCAAGAGGTGAGGTGAAAGCTGTTGTTGCACCTGGCACCGGCCTTGGTGAAGGCTACCTGATTGATAATGATCAGACTTTTCTGGCACGAGGTTCTGAAGGGGGGCACACCAATTTTGCCCCGACGAACGAACTGCAGCTTAAGCTGCTTGGCTGGGCATTGAAGAAAAAGCAGCCGATAAGCTATGAAGATCTTATTGCCGGCCCAGGCATTGCTGTTCTTTACGATTTTTTTGTTGAAGAGATGAACCTTGCTCCGAAAGAAGAGGTGGCTGCAGCTCTGGAAGGTATCGCTGACCGAACTCCTGTCATTGTTGAGGGTGCATTAGGTATAGATTCTTGCCCTCTTTGCAATCAGGTCGTTCAACTGTTTCTCGAAATTTTAGGCAGTGAAGCCGGTAATCTCGGCTTGAAACTGTATGCTACAGCCGGAGTGTATATCGGCGGCGGCATCCTGCCACGACTTATTGACCGAGTTAATCTCTCTGGTCTGATCCACGCCTATCTCGACAAGGGAAAGATGAAAAGCCTGATTTCATCCATGCCCTTATCAGTCATTGTAAAAAATGATGCCGCACTGATCGGTGTTGCCTGCTGCTGTGTAAGAGCTGCCAGCTGAAAAGAGGCGGATGCGGGTTGTGAACGGTTCTCAACCCGCATCGCAAAGATTATGGGAAACAGGGGATATTCATCAATCCTGCAGTTTCATCCAGCCCCAGCATCAGGTTCATATTCTGAATCGCCTGTCCGGAAGCACCTTTTCCAATATTGTCGATGGCGCTTAAAATAATCAGGCGTCTGGTTCTTTTTTCTACAACGATGCTGATATCACAGTAGTTGCTGCCCTTGATATGCTGCAGGGAGGGTACCGCACCGGGAGGGCATATACGGACAAAAGGCTCTCCTGCATAGGTTTCCTCATAAAGAGCCTGGAGTTCTTCTTGTGTGCAGGGCGTGAGCGGTTCGACATAAATGGTGCTCAATATGCCGCGATTGATCGGCAGCAGGTGCGGGGTAAAGGTTACGGTCACCAGATCTTCGGCAAGAGCCGAAAGCTCCTGTTCGATTTCTGGTGTATGGCGGTGAACTCCGCCAACTTTGTATGCTCTGAAACCGTCATATACTTCACAGAAGAGGGTCGCTACATTGGCGGAGCGACCTGCACCGCTTGTGCCGCTCTTGGAATCGATAATAACACGATCCAATGCAATGAGCTTCTTGTCAAGCAGAGGTTTTAAACCGAGAATCGCTGTAACCGGGAAACAGCCGGTGTTGGCTGTCAGTCTGGTCGTTTTGATTTGTTCCCGATACAGTTCAGGAAGACCGTAAACTGCCTGCTTGATGTATTCAGGGCTTGAGTGCGGCTGATACCATTCTTCATAGGTGGCAAGGTCGCGTATCCGGTAATCAGCACTGAGATCGATAACCTTTTTACCAGCTTCAAGCAGGGCCGGAACAATGTTCATGGCCGTTTTATGAGGAACTGCAGTAAAGAAGAGATCAGCTTTGTCGATGAGCTCATCACCGGAAATGTCTTCACAGACAAGATCAACCCTGCCGCGCAGGTTGGGATAGATGTCAGAGAGCTTCATCCCGGCATATTGTCTTGATGTGGCAACAGTGAGTTCAACCTGATCATGATTGGCCAGCAGTCTGGTCAATTCCGCTCCGGTGTAGCCGGAGACTCCGATAATTCCGATTCGGTTCATTGGGTAACCTTTTATGTTAAGTCATCTGCCGTCAGCCGTGACCTGATAACGGCAGGGGGATTTTCTTCAGGGGTCAATAGATTAGTAGAAATGACGATGACTGGCAATTGAAAAAAAGTTCCGCTCAGGTGTCCCCGGAGAAAAGATACCGGTTAATGGTTTCTATGAGGAACGAATGAAGGTTGTAAAATTCAATCCCGAACCGTGATTCACTGCTGTTTTGTTTGATGTTCCTGATTAGGCCATGGATTTTCTGTTCTTCCTTCATACCCGGCAGCAGACATTGCAGCTCAATCTGCTGTTCGATATGAATAGCAGGCAGAGGTTCATTGCCGCGATTTTTGATTTCGCAGAGACTGCCGTTGCTGCTGAGATCGATCAGTGCACCGAAATATTCCTTGCCGTCACCGAAGTTGAGGGTGCAGGGAATATAGATCTGGTTTCTTTTGGTTTGGCGCAGTTCACGGTAGTGGATGGCGGAAGGGTAATCAAGATACAAGAGATCCTGCGGGTTATTTGAGACCGACAGGATGGTTGACTTGAAGAGACAGAGCTTGCCCATGTGGAGATATTTTACCATCACGTGACAACTGCGCTTCTTCTCATTGCTGAGAGTTCTGAATTGTGGCGGACTGGTGACAATAACATAATTGTCGGGCAGCATACCGACTGTTGTACAGTCGTAGGCACCTTCAAGTTGTGAAAACTCGAGCTTTATCCTGGATCCGATGTCAAGCGAAAGCCGCTGACCGATGGTTGATACCTTTCTCAGACGATTTTGCTCAGGCTCTTTATTACCCTTAGCAAAAGAAGCGATGGACGCGTACTCATCTTTTAGCCTGAATCCTTCCATGATTAGGGCGATGAGCGGTTTATACAGATTTTGCTGACGCTGACCGTTGAAGTGCATGAGCTCAAGAACAACATCATCCCAGCAGATTATTTCAAAGAAGGCATCTTCTCCTTCAATGACTTCTGTTTCAGCGGCAAGCGGCAGACCTTTATGAACATAGATGAAACCCGTTTCATTTTTACCATAGATCTTAATGGTACAGGTTCTTTCTTCTGTTTCAAGCAGCTGGAGCAGAGAGTGGGTTGGAATATCGTTGTAGTTGACAATGGAGCCCGCCAACAGCAGTTCCGTGATCTGTTCGAAAAGAAGGGCTGTATTTATCGGCTTTGCATGGTAAAAGGTGGCACCTGGCGGAGGCTTGCGTTCGGCCCGTGGTGTTTGTCCGGGTGTGTCAATGGCGATAATCGGCACGGTCGGAAACTGTCCGGCAATGTGTGTGAGGATGGCCGCCCCTTGGTCATCAAGTATTGCGGTAGAACACAAAATGATGTTAACAGGTTGTCTTTTCAGGATATTGACGGCATAAATCTCATCACGTGCAGTAAGGATATCAAGTTCTGTCTGCCATTCATGAAAAATCGACAGAATATGATCGAGGCTTTCAATATCTTTTTCTATGATCAGGAGTGACTGCATGGCCGGGAGTCGTTGAGGTTTGACAAATTTATCATATATAATTAACTATGCATGAAATACGTCAAATATACAAATTCAGGAAAATATACTAAGCTCTACTTTCTACTCTGTCCATGCCTGTTAGGCAAGAGTTAATCCACCCCATAAGAAGCAAGGTGAATGTTGCATGAATTCAAAGAGTCCCTTTACTCTTCACAGTAAGTCCAGCGAGTGCAATGCTAGGCGCGGTGAAGTCAAAACAAAGCATGGCATAGTTCAGACACCTGTTTTTATGCCGGTTGGCACACAAGGTACTGTTAAGGCGGTAACCCCGGATAATCTCAAAGAGATGGGTGCACAGATTATTCTGGGCAACACCTATCATCTGTATATCAGACCGGGGCATGAGCTTATTGAAAAATTCGGCGGGCTGCATGGTTTCATGAACTGGGATGGTTCAATTCTGACCGACAGCGGCGGATTCCAGATTTTCAGTCTCAAAGAGCTGGCCAAGATTACAGAAGAAGGGGCAGCTTTCAGGTCGCATATCGACGGCTCCAAACTCTTTCTCAGCCCTGAAGATGCCGTTCATGTTCAACAGTCACTGGGCTCTGATATCATGATGGTGCTCGATACCTGTATCCCATATCCGGCAGACCGTGATCAGGCGCAAAAGGCAACTGATCTTACCACGCGATGGGCAAAACGGTGTCGTGAAGCACACACCAAGAGAGATCAACTGCTCTTTGGAATTGTTCAGGGAGGCATGTATGAGGATATGCGCAGGGAGCATGCTGCAGCCCTGCAGGAAATCGGCTTTGACGGTTATGCTCTAGGCGGCCTCAGTGTCGGTGAATCCAAAGAGCTGATGTATGATATGACCGAAGCGACGGCTCCGCATCTGCCGGAAGATTATTCACGATACCTGATGGGGGTGGGAACCCCGGAAGATCTGGTTGAAGGGGTGTGGCGCGGTATAGATATGTTCGACTGCGTAATGCCGACCAGAAATGCGAGAAACGGTACGCTGTTTACCTCTACGGGAAAACTCACCATAAAAAATTCACGGTATCGTGAAGATCACCGGCCGCTTGACGAAAACTGTGATTGCTATACCTGTAGAAATTATTCCCGTGCCTATCTCAGGCATCTTTTTCATAGCCGTGAAATTCTCAGTTATCACCTGAATACCATTCATAATCTGCACTATTATGTGAATCTTATGAAAGGAATTAGAAATGCTATCGAGAACGACTGTTATGCGGCGTTTAGAAAAGATTTTTATGGCAGGCTCGAGACTGAATGATTACATTTATCTAGATTTATATCACGAGTTATCGCAAACGTGTCAAGCTGACACAAGCACGATTTTTAAGTAATCAAAACGAACCTATTTGGAGGCAAATATGACTGGAGTAGCCTATGCGGCAGCACCTGCGGCCGGTGCCGGCGCCGGCGCAGCAGGAGGAATCGCTTCTTTTATTCCGATTATTCTTATTTTCGTAGTTTTCTATTTTCTGCTTATCCGTCCCCAGCAGAAACAGGTGAAAGAACACCAGAAGTACCTGAGCGAACTGAAATCCGGAACCAAGGTTGTGACTAAAGGCGGTATTCACGGCACAATCACCGGACTGACAGATACTGTCATTACACTTGAGATTGCTCAAGACGTCAGAATCAAAGTTTCCAGAGACGCAATAGCAGGACCTGTTGCCGTTCCGGGAGCTGATACAAAAGATCAGAAGAAGATTAAAGCCGGCTGAGGTATAGGCGGCTGTTAATGCGCAGGTGCGCGGTATTCGTGTTTTCGAAGTCACTGCTGACAGGGTCGGCAGTGACTTTTTTTTGTTTCAATAACAGACGGAACTATAAATGGCAAAAAAGAAATTTTATGCTGTTGCTGCCGGCAATCGTACTGGAATTTTTCAAACCTGGCCAGAATGTGAGACCCAGGTAAAAGGTGTCGCAGGAGCAAGATATAAAAGTTTCGACAGCCGTGAAGAGGCCGAGAAATGGCTGGCTGACGGCGGGGTATACGAGAAGAAACCGAAGACCGTAAAAACAGCTGCAGATGCCGTAACACCTGAGCATAAATCAATCAGCGGCAAGCTGCTGGTGTATACCGACGGCAGCAGCCTGAATAACCCGGGGCCCGGAGGCTGGGCAGTGGTTATCCTTGAATCGGACGGTCCAAATGAACTCTTCGGCGCTTTTCGGAAAACAACCAACAACCGGATGGAATTGCTTGCCTGTATAAAGGCGCTAGAAGCAGTGAAGGAAAATGGACTGGAGGCACTGCTTCATACCGATTCAAGTTATGTTGTAAATGGTATCGAGAAGGGCTGGGCAAAGTCATGGCGAAAAAGAGGCTGGCGAAAAAGTGATGGCAACGAGGCCTTGAATAGTGACCTCTGGGCACGTCTGCTTGATCTGGTGGAAAAGGTTCCGGTAAGCTTCAAGTGGGTTAAGGGCCATGCCGGGAATGAATATAATGAACGTTGTGACCAGCTGGCAGTTGCAGCGGCAAAAGATCACCCCTCTGCCATAGATGAAGGCTACGAGAGGGCTTGACCGTTTTCTTCTCCTTTCACAGTGATAATCAGTTCCAGATAGTTCATCTGCTGGAGCTGTTGCTGAAATGTCTGTGAACATTCTTTTGCTACGGCAACCTCCAAAGTGATCACTGATTCATACCTCGCCTCTGTAATCTCGGCCTGATGGCGACCGATAATCTGCTCGACTGCCGGTTGAAGAGGATAGGGGAGAATGACGGAAAAATGAACTAACTGCGTTTTTATCTTTGTCTTAATATCCTGCAGGGCCAGTTGAACGGATTTGCTGTAGGCCCGGGTTAATCCTCCGGTACCAAGTTTCACCCCGCCGTAATATCTGGTAACAATAGCACCGATTTCCCCGATTCCTGAATGCGAAAGAACATGCAGCATGGGCTTGCCGGCACATCCTTTGGGTTCCCCGTCATCACTCATCCCCCTTTTCGTCGAATCATCGGGAGCACCGGTTATGTATGCCCAGCAGTTGTGGCTTGCACCTTTGTGCTCTTTTCTGACGAGATCAAGCGTATGAGAAAAACTCTCAGGGTTTGCCGTATGGAAAAGATATGCAATAAAAAGACTTTTCGTTATCCGATTCTCTATGCTGACTGAAGATGCAGGAATCGGATAACTGCCGCTCATAGTTTACAGGCTGAAGTTCTGCATGTTTACAACTTCAATTGCCAGGGTTGTTCTCGCATCGGCATTTGGTTCAACGCCTTTTTTTTCACACCATTGTGGAAAGGTTTCCGGATCGATGAAAACTTTTATCACCTGGTCTCCCTGGCTTTCTACATTTGCCTTGGCTTTTTCTGCAAGCTCAAGCCATTTTTCATAGGGTTGAGGAATAAGATGGGCATCAGAAAAAATTGTCATCAATTTGTCCCAGTCTTCTTTTTTATACCAGACCATGGCCTGGATCATTGCCTGCTGTGTCATGATTTGTTGTCTCCTGTAGAATAATAAAATAACAGGCTCGACTCTATTCGAAAAGAATCGCGGAGTAAAGCCTAACATGCAGTTTTTCAGCGGGGAGATGATGCTAATGGAATGTGAGAATTGAAGATCATATTAAGGTAGCTTCTGTAAGCCTCTTGTTTCATAGAGAAGATGAAAATGGCTGATTTTCCTTTGTATCAATTCTGTATCGATCTTTTCATAAAACTGGCCGAACGTGGTGCCGAAAAGGATTCTGCTGCAATATTTACGACTTGAACCGTTCGACTGGTCTATGTTTTGCTACCACTGTGCTGTCTTATCGTAGGCGCATTCTTTATGAATTGCTTCGAAGACATCGCGTCTGTGTTCGAACAGGTCAACTATTTCAGGATCTAGCTGTTTACCCTTTTCGGCTATAATGAGTTTTGTGGCACTGGGAAACGGCAAAGGGTCTTTATACGGTCGCCTTGAAAGAATTGCATCAAGGGCATCACCGAAAGCAACGATACGGGCAGAAAGAGGAATCTCTATGCCTTTCAGTTTATAGGGATAGCCGCTTCCGTCCCATCGTTCGTGATGGAAGAGAACTATTTCAAAGGCTGTACGAAGAAAAGCAGAGCCTGTTTCCTCATGGAGTTCCTTTAAAATAGCGGCACCGTTGATGGTGTGATTTTTTACAACCTCAAATTCCTGGGCTGAATAGCCGCCGCGTTTAGTTAAAATAGCATCTGGAATTGTTATTTTACCAATGTCATGGAGTACGCTCAGATTGGTAATGTCTTCAATGAGCTGCATGCTTAAACCGAGATCAGGATAATTTTCATACAGTTCTTGGGCGATTACTCTGCAAAAACGTTTCAATCGCTGCAGGTGAGGCGCTGTTTCGCAGCTTCTTAAGGCGACCATCTCCGCAAAAGCGGCGATCAGTTTTTCATGATCTTCAAGTCGTAAAAGGCGGTTGGCTGCCTTTAACCGTAATTCAAGTTCCTGTCTTATGACCGGTTTTGTGACATAATCATCTGCCTGGAGAGTGAGCCCGGTAATGAGTTTTTCTTTTTCCGTGCTTGTGGTGAGAATCATCAAATAAGTATAACACGTTTCGTGCTCTCTGATATATTTCACCAGTTCAAATCCATTGCCGTCCGGCATTTCAAGATCAGAAAGAACAATGCGTATTCTGTGTTTATCCCAGATCTCTCTGGCCTCATTTCCGCTGGCCGTTGTTAAAACCTCATATCCAAGTGCTTCAAGATGGTTCTGCAGGATTTTTCGTTGCGTATCTTCATCTTCTACGATCAGGATCTGCTGTTTCTCTGTGATGGATAAGTTCATAAAACACCTGTTGCTGACTGAAATTTATGGTCATCCGGCTTTTGCTGACTCCTTTTCTTTCCCTTCAATGGACGGCATCTTGTCTGTCCTGAGGGAAGAGTTCTTTTACAGAGAATATCTCTAGAGAAAGACAGAAGAATACTCTGTAATATGCCACAACTCTGTTGTATCAAAAATTGGAAGGTATCACAAGTTGACGTAAACGAATGTTTTGTCAGATCTGTGTACTACATTTTTTACTTTTCAATTTACTTTTATTACTACTGAATTATGATAGGGATTAGGAAAATACCTGGTGAAATCTACATCTTTTTAAATTCAACTGGAGGAAAGAATGGCAAATTTTCTGTTTGTATTACGTGAAAATAATAACGAGAAGGCTACCCGCTGTTTTCAATTTGCGAAGATAGCACACTCGAAAGGTCACACGGTAAACATATTTCTGATTGACAGTGGTGTTGACTGGGCGGTTAAAGGAAAAGACGGTTCTCAAAAGACTGATACCGGAGACTGCGTTAATGACTATCTACCTTATCTGATAGAAAATAGTGTCGAAACAGGTGTCTGCACTCCCTGTGCTAAGAATCGAGGACTGGATGAAGCCAACTTCAATACCAATATGGTGCTTGACGGGGGGCCGCATCTGATTGATATGGCCGCTGAGGCAAAAGTATTCAATTTTTAACGTCTTGCAGGAATAGTTTTAAAAAAAAATACCCTCCCGGCAACGAGCTGAGAGGGTTTTTTTTTATCATTCACGAGGGAATGTATCAGGGCCTTAGATAGAAACCTAACTCTTTGTTGTATGCAGTATCATCTTTGAATTTGCAGCCAATTCGATTGCCAGCTACTGTCTCAACCGAAAAATTTCTTGTGATTTGGGTGTGTCTTTTATCATCCAGGACAAAATCTATAGATCCATTCTGACCAGGAATGAATTTATTAAAGCCGACTACCTCGAGCTGGGCGCCTCCCATAGAGAGATCTTTAATTTTTACCAGCCGCTTTTGCCCGGTTCCAAGTGTGAATGTTCCGACCAGATCGGTTGATTTTCTGTATGTCTGACGGTAGTCAAAATGGACCTTGAACTGTGTTGAACAGGAGCAGAGAACGTTAACCGTGAGTTTTCTTTGGGGAAAATTGTCTGTTGAAACCGATTTGGCTTTTTTGCAGTTCGGGCAAACAATGACAGCCGTTCCATTTGCCCTGACATAGGTTTTTGAAATTTTATCTTCCGTAATAAAATTTTGATTTTTCTGATTTATCATAATAGCCTCCCCAGACTTAATTTGATAAATTTTATTATATTTCATTCCTATCAAAATTCAAGGGTGAATAGCCGTCGCTGCATATTAAATCGCTGTCCCTGGGAAAATAATAGAACGGTTCATATGGGGGGAGATTGCATAGCTGAAAAATTTATAGGGTTTACACCTCTTAGAAACAGGTGTTGCCGTCCAGGATTTATTTTAGGGTGAGAAAGTAGGGCAAATTATGATATAACAAACAGTTTTTCGAGTGTGCTTATTCTGCACTCTGCATTGTAGCATAGAAATCTGATAGAGAAATTGTGTAAGTGCAATTATTAGCGGGCGTTAGCCTGTTTGCTGAGAAGGAGAAATCAATGGTTGATTCCATTATTGAGAAAATAAGTAGTGCCTATTCATATCCACTTTTAATCAAAAATCTTCTGTTTACTCCTGTGGTGGATAACCCGGATCAGGAAATTGTTTATAGAGGGGATAAACGTTATACCTATACTGAATTCAGAAAAAGGATCTGCCGACTCGCTAACGCCTTAATAAAAATGGGGGTAAAAAAGGGAGATACTGTAGGTGTCATGGATTATGACAGTCACCGGTATCTCGAATGCTTTTTTGCAGTGCCGATGATTGGAGCCGTACTGCATACCGTAAACATTAAACTTTCTCCGACGCAGATCTCCTACACGGTGAACCATGCGGAAGATGACTTCGTTCTTCTCAATGAAGACTTTATTCCCTTCGTTGAGCAGATTCGTGCAAAACTCGATTCTGTTAAAGGGTATGTGCTGCTCCAGGATGACGGAAAGGATTGCCAGACAACTATCCCGATAATAGGCGAATATGAAGAGCTGCTTGCTGCTGAGGCTGATACCTTTGACTTTGAAGATTTTGATGAAAATACCCGGGCGACCACTTTTTATACCACAGGTACCACCGGGATGCCGAAAGGGGTTTATTTCAGTCATCGTCAACTGGTACTGCATACCCTTGGGGTGCTGGTTTCGCTTGGAACGGTGGAAAGTCAGGGACGCTTTCACCAGGGTGATGTTTATATGCCGATCACTCCGATGTTTCACGTCCATGCCTGGGGATTGCCCTATGTTGCGACTTTCTGCGGCGTAAAGCAGGTCTACCCCGGCAAATATATCCCCAATGTTCTACTTAGTCTGATTGAGGAAGAGGGCGTGACTTTCAGTCACTGCGTGCCGACAATTTTGCATCTGCTGATGAAAGATGCCAGTTTTGCCAGCCGTGATCTGTCTAAATGGAAGGTGATTATCGGCGGTTCCGCCATGCAGAAATCGCTTTGTAAGGTGTATCTTGCCAAAGGCGCAGATTTGTACAGCGGGTACGGTATGTCGGAAACCTGTCCGATCCTGACAATTTCTCATGTCGTGGAGACGGAGCTTGATGAAGATGCTGAGCTCGAAGTTCGTTGTAAAACAGGAAGACCGATACCGCTGGTCGATCTTCGTATCATTGATGAAGAGATGAATGATGTAGAGGATGACGGAGGCAGTGTTGGCGAATTAGTTGTCAGAGCACCCTGGCTGACTCAGGGATACCTGAAAGATAAACGCAATTCTGAAGTCCTCTGGCATGGCGGCTATCTCCATACAGGTGATGTCGCTTATCGTGATAAAAAAGGCTACATCAATATCACTGACCGGATGAAAGACGTGATAAAAATTGGCGGTGAATGGATGTCTTCACTTGAGCTTGAAGACGTTATCGGCCTTCACCCTTCTGTGGCTGAAGTTGCGGTAATTGGTGCGCCGGATACGAAATGGGTTGAACGGCCCTTTGCTCTTGTTGTAAGAAAGGATGAGGTCAGTAAAAAAGATATTCTCAAACATGTTCAGGGGTATACCGATAAAGGGTTGTTAACAAGGCAGGCCTTATTGCTCCAGGTCACCTTCGTTGACGAAATAGATAAAACCAGTGTCGGCAAGATTAATAAAAAGGTACTGCGGGAAAAATATCTCGCGTAATCATTTAGGCAAGTTGCCGGGTGGATTCTGCTTCGATCAGATGCAGGGGCTCCTCCGGCTCTTCTGAGGAAATGACAATGGATATCAATTATTATGTGTCTCTGGTAATAAACTTTTTAGCAACCAATAAAATTATAGCACTGGTCATTGCCCTTGCTCTAATCCTGTTCATATGGAAAAAGCCGGGGACAGCTATCCGGTTTGGTCTTTTTCTTGCTGGTATGGCGGTTTTGTTTTATCTCCTCACTCTTATGAATGATGCGATGTTCGAGGGAGCCGACTATACGAACAAGATGGAGACAAAGTCGATGAAGCAACTGGAGGAGTAGGCTTGCAGTTATGCAGGTATTATCAGTTCACTAAACTCCATGCATTGCCATGGTTGCTGATTCTTTTGGTCACATGTTCGGCAGCGTCAGCTGCCGAACTGTCAGATGAACAGAAGAAACAGCAGATCCATATCCTTTATAATGAGTACCAGCATAAATTCCCGGATATAGAAGAAATTTCACCTGAAAAAGTCATTGAACTGATGGCGGATCGAGCAAATCTTGTCCTGATCGATACCAGAGATGATGACGAAATGGCGGTTTCAATGCTGCCGGATGCCATAACAGCGGAGGATTTTCTTCAACACATAGACCTCTACAAAAACAGATTTCTTATTGCCTATTGTACCATCGGTTATCGCAGCGGACTGTTGGCGGATGGAATGATTGACAAAGGGATTGTTATACATAATTTGAAAGGAGGAATCCTTGGCTGGATTCATGCTGGAGGTGCTGTGCTGCATGACGGTAAAGTAATCAATCGCGTTCACGTATACGGCAGAAAGTGGGATCTTGCTCCGGCGCAATACGAGACAGTTAAATATTCGATTTTTAAACAGCTGTTTTAAGACAGTACGAGATTCTCATGACAAAGAAGAGCATCGTCATCGTCTTGACCTTTCTCATACTTGCCGGTTGCGGAGGGGATATGAAAAACAACAGCAATCTCATCAATGGTATATTCAAGTCCTGTCCTTCATCCCCCAACTGTGTCTCATCAATGGAAGAGGGAAAAAAATACATACAACCACTGCGCTATTCTGTAGAGAGAAATAAGGCTTTGGCGACTATTACGCAGGTTGTTTCAACACTTCCTGGCGCCTCACTGGTAGAAGAGCAAGGAGGGTATTTGCACTATACTGTCAAATCGCGAGTATTTGGTTTTATTGATGATCTTGAGATTTATCTGCCGGAAGGCGAGCAAACGGTACATCTGCGCTCAGCATCAAGGGTGGGATACTCTGATTTTGGCGTGAATCGCAACCGGTTGGAAAAGGTTGAAAAAATGCTACAGGAAACGCAGCTTTTTCAATAATCGCATCAGTGGATCAGCGTTAAGCTGCTGCAGGTCTGTTTCGTCTGCCGCCTCAAGAATCTCCTGATACTCTGCGGCGGAAAGCGCTACGTTAATGGGTGGTCCGACCTTATTAAACGGACGGTACTGATCCATCAGATTAACGGCGCAGCGGGCTGAGATGTCCCGGCTGAGAAACCGGATGATCTCAAGAGTATCATCTGTCATCCCCGGCATAACCAGATGCCTGACCAGCAGTCCTTTTACAGCCAGACCATCATCAATCTGAAGATCTCCTACCTGTTCATACATAATTTTAACCGCTTCCCGAGCCCTGTCCCCGTAATCTCTGGCAGCTGTGAACTGTGCCGCGGTTGTGTTGTTCCAGAACTTGAAGTCCGGCATGTAGATATCGATGATTCCATCCAACAAACCGAGGGTTTCTGCAGACTCATAGCCGCTGCTGTTGTACACCAGTGGAATTGACAACCCGTGTTTTGCGGCTTCCAGGACTGCGCCTATTATCTGGGGCACACAGTGGGTGGGGGTAACGAGATTGATGTTATGACATCCCAGATTTTGCAGCTTAAGGAAAATGTCGCCGAGTTCAGCATTTGATAGCAGCTGGCAATCTGCTTCGCCATGATAGCTGATTTCGTGATTCTGGCAGAAGGTGCAGAGCAGGTTGCATGAGCCGAAAAATACAGTCCCTGAACCGTGTTGGCCAACCAGCGGTTCTTCTTCGCCAAAATGCGGAGAAAATGATGCAACCGGTGCAAGAGCGCCTGTTTTGCATATCCCTTTTTTATCAGCAGTCCTGTTTACTCTGCAGTGGTGCGGACACAGGGTGCAGTCGAACAATATCTCTTCAGCTTTTGCAGCTCTTTCTGCCAGTTCCCCGGTCTGTGCCAGAAGCAGATAACCGGCTTTGTGTGAGGCGGCTTTTTTCATTATTGCAGCAGCAGTTCAATCTCACGATACGAGCTCATGGCCTGGAAGATGGCTTTATCCGGTGAAAGCGCTGCGCCAAGAACCGCCCCGATGATAAGTCCACGGGCCGCGCTATCCCCACCTGCCATCACGTTGGCGCTTAGCGCATCGGTGAGATTGTCATGATGGTGCAGGATGATCTGAACTGTTCCAGGCAGTGAATGAGCAACTGCGCAGGTGGTGCCGAATGCTTTCAACGCTTCTATGCTGTCTTTGTCTGCGGCCTTTATCCCCTGGTCGATCAGTTCTCTCACCTCGTTTAGTGTTACCTGGTCAAGTTGCTGCAGAACAGCATCTTTTATCGGAACTCCTGCGAGCACCTGAACACAGACACGGGAGAAATAGAGGGCTGTTTCAACAACTTCATCGTTGTTGTGGGTCATTCTGGTCTGTTCTTCGACCTTCTGCAGAAGACGCTCATCGTCATCGTAATGATAGATGAAGGGGGCTATCCTGCCTGCGGCAGAGAGGTCATGCGAAGGAGAACCCACCGGGTCTGGCTTTGCATCCGCAACGTTTTTCAGCGTTCTTCGGCTGGCATTGTCGAGGTATCCGGTGTAGTCGGTCATGTAATCGGCCCATTGCTTTTTTACTGTCTGTAGGTCAAACCCATCATTACCAATTATTTCTTTTAGCAGAAAAAGTGTCTGGTCGCCGTAATGGGTGAAATCGCCCCTATGTTTTGACTGATGATATCCGTTGGGAAGCGGTTCTGTCAGTTCACGGATATCGCCGAAATTCTGTCTGATAGCAGCCTGATCATAAATCCAGTGCGGTCCGAGAGCAAAGGCGTCACCATAAAGTGAGGCCAGTACCATGGCCGCTTTTTTCTCTTTGTTTTCTGTCATAATGACTTCCTCCATACAGATGATTTAGAGGCCTGCGATACTTTGACAATAAGCGTCTCCATCTGTTCTGACAAGGGCTGACAGGAGTTTGCGCGGCTATACGTTTTGAAATAGAGTATGAAATTTTTTAAGGGCGTATCTTCTCTGGAGAATAGGACTAAATTTACTCAGCTCATGCACCTCTTTGGATAATTATATGATTCAGCTTGTTGCATGTAGGATCTTTTTAAGCCATTTCCACGGCAGGAGCATGGAGACTTCCTGCTGATACCGGATGTACTGCTGTCCGAACAGGGCGACCAGTTTTCTTTCTTCCAGAACCGCACCGATAATAAAATAGAGGGTAAGGATGATGCCTGTGATGACAGACTGCAAATCGAAATGGGACTGATAAGACCAGATCAGAAAGATGCCTCCTATATACCATGGATGCCGGGTAATCCGGTGGATGCCGGATGTATCCAGTTTGTCATCAATGCCAATCGAAGCCTGCTGCTTTCCCGTCGTTGCCTGAAATATGCCTGTAAAGCGTGACAGGTCATATTTGCCTGCTCCGGCAATAAAAAGATAGAGAGAGGCGGCAAGAAGAGAGAATCGAAGTGGTGAAAAAATGCCATCAAGAGTGAAAAGCGGTTCCCCTCTAAGGTGCCAGCCATACCAGAGCGGGATGAGAAGGGTCAGGGTAGAAAAAAAATTATAGCCGAGCCGGTAATACCGGAAAAAATCACCAAGTCGTTGCTCCACTATGCGGGTGAAGCGCTGCGAGATAAGCAGACTGTGAAAAGTGCACCAGAGTATCCATATAAGGGCATAAATAATGTAGTTCATTGATCGGCAGTTTCTTCCTGTTGGTTCGTTTAAGGCCTTCTCGAAACAACAATAACACTTTTTCTGCTGCAGGCGAGGTGCTTACCGAAACAGACCTTTCACAGGCTGAAGAAAATCGGAATGCAGGTCAGTAAAACAGCGGCATAAACGATGGTTGCCCCGGCCCCCGCCTTCATATAATCCTTGGTGCGGTATCCGCCCGGACGCATGATCAGTGCATTGACCTGGTGAGTCGGCAGAATAAAAGTGTTTGATGCCGAAACGGCTACAACCAGTCCGGCAACAATGGGGTTTGTATCAGCGGTCAAGGCCATGTTCATTGCGAGCGGCACCATCAGCACCGTTGCTCCGACATTGGATGCAACAAGAGAGAAAAAAGATGTCAGTAAAGAAATGACTGCCAGCAAAACGATCGGAGACGGGGTGCCAACCGCATTGAGCAAATGGACTGCGATATAAGCAGCAGCTCCGGTTTTTTCAAATGCGGTTCCGAGCGGAATAAGTCCGGAGAGGAGGAAAACTGTTCGCCAGTCTACAGCCTCATACGCTCTGTCAGCCCTGATAACCCGCGTTATAATCATGCCGAGAGCGCCAGTAAGCAGAGCAATGGAGAGCTGCACCTCAAAACTGAGCGCTAGGACCAGCGAAATTATAAGAAAGGATACTGCAGTCTTGGTCCGTTCCGGAACAATGTCTTCACCGACAATGTCTTCTATGAATGCAATGTCCATCTTCTGGGCAAGAAGCCTGAACTGCTTCCAGCGGCCCTGCATCAAAATGGTGTCGCCCTGTTTCAGGGTGGTAATATTGATATCCTCCATGATGATCTGATCACCGCGTACAATGGCCAGTGGGTTGACATGATAGAGAGCTCTGAACTGGAGTTCTTCCATGGTATGGGTGCTGAGGTTGGAATGCGGTATAACTACACCTTCAACAACCCCTGAAACCTCGGGGAAATTGAGTTCATCAAAGACCTTGAATTTCTCTTTGACCACCCACCGGAATTTTTTTGCTGCCTTATCGATATTCTCTTTTGAAGAGATAACCCAGATAGTGTCACCGCCTTCCACCAGCGTATCTTTTGTCGGTGAAAGTTCTTTTCGTTTGCCATGGCGCTTGGAGACCCCGACCACGGTGACGTGGTAATGGGGCCGCAGCTCAAGTTCGCCGAGACTTGCAGTATGAAAATCCCAGGGAATTGCAACTTCAAATCCCTGCCCGACTTCCGACCCATAAATTTCCTGCAGCCTCCGATCCGCAGAATTTTCGGTAATGTCACACATCTCCGAGGGCAGCAGCTTTCTGCCGAGAAAGAGAAAATAGAGGATGATAGCAATAACCAGAGCAATGCCGACCGGGGTGACTGAGAGTAGTCCGAGTGGTTGAAATGGTCCGGAATCATTGGTGGCTGCAGTGTTTTTCCACCAGGACGCCATGAGATCGTTGAGCATGATGAGCGGGCTGGAACCGACGAGGGTGATGCAGCCGCCGGTAATGGCGCAGAAGCCCATGGGCATGAGAATCTTTGAGGCTGAGATGTTCAGCTGCCGGCTGATTCGCATGGTCGCCGGAAGAAAGAGGGCGACAGCACCAATATTCTGCATAAAGCTTGAGATAAAGCTGACAGTTGCCGAGATGACAACAGTAATGCGCCTCTCACTGGTGCCGACCACCTTGATGAGATGGCTCGACAAGGTGTTCATTACCCCTGTCTTGTTGAGTCCGGCCCCGATAATCATTACAGCAATGATTGATACGACTGCGTTGGAGCTTAATCCGGCAAGTGCCTCTTTCGGGGTAACAACCCCGGAAAGGGGCAGGGCAACCATCATCAGCATTCCAACCAGATCGACCCGCAACAGATCAAAGACAAAGAGTATTATTGCCAGACTGAGAAAACAGAAGACAATGATCATATCGGTAGTCAACGGCATGACTTCCATCGCAATCACCAATAGTTGATTGTAGAGTATTTTTGC
Source organism: Desulfobulbaceae bacterium (assembly GCA_003249645.1). Lineage (GTDB taxonomy): Bacteria > Desulfobacterota > Desulfobulbia > Desulfobulbales > Desulfocapsaceae > SZUA-575. The sequence continues at coordinate 61,128 of QKIH01000004.1, forward strand.
TGTGCAGATTTGCACACTGCTCCTAACGGTTAGTCTAACCTGCTATAATCCAACCATAAAACCAAATGCATTACCAGTGAAAGAAAAGAGTGTTTTCAGATTGAGGCAATATCTGCCTTTCTGGCATAGATATTTCGAATCAATTCGACTTGTTTTATCGGATATATCTATTTGACCTAATAGGAAAATGCTGTTTTAACAAATCCTGAAATTGCAGGAGAAAGGGGCCATATAAGGTCTTTAATCCTACACCGCAGCAGTCCGTCCGGCTGTTGTCAATTTATGCAGAAGAGGGGAAAATGAGTACTGATTATCGACAGATGTGGGCTGATATGGGTCTTGACCTCGAGGCACATGATGCCTTGCTTGGGGTATTGGGTCAAGGCTATGGGGATATCTATATGGCACAGAAAAACAGGCCGGAAGGCATGGCCTATTTTGACTTTGTCATGAGTGAAGTGCATGGCCTGCGTATTCAGGAACTGCTTGATGAAAAGAAGGCCGGCCGTAAAATTATCGGTTCATATTGTGTTTTTGTTCCGGAAGAGATTGCCCTTGCTGCCAATGCGACACTTGTCGGACTCTGCTCAGGTGCTGACTTTGCCATGGAAGAAGTGGAAAAGCTGCTGCCGAGAAATACCTGTGCGCTGATTAAATCTGCTTTCGGCTTCAAACTCGGCAAGGTTTGTCCTTACCTTGAAAGTGCTGATATGATCGTTGGAGAAAATACCTGCGACGGCAAGAAAAAGGCATATGAATCCCTTGGCTCACTGATTGAGAACCTCTATGTCATGGATCTTCCCCAGGTAAAATCAGCCCAGGGCCGTGAATTGTTAAAGGCAGAATACATCCGTTTCAAGGAGGCAGTGGAAAACCTTACCGGAGTTACCATCACCGCTGAATCTCTGTCGGCAGCCATTGAAACTGTGAATGCCAAGAGAAAAGCAATGCACAGGCTGGCTCTTCTCCGCAAGGCTGACCCGGCTCCTATCTCAGGCCTTGATGCCCTTCTGGCAAATCAGGTATTCTTTTATGATAATCCTGCCCGGTTTACTGCGTCCGTCAACAAGATCTGTGACGAGGTGGAACAGCGTATTGCCGCACAAGAAGGTGTTTTTGCCGGCAAGACACCGCGTATTCTGATTTCAGGCTGTCCTCAGGCTGTACCGAACTGGAAACTGCCGATGATCGTTGAAGGTTCCGGTGCTGTTATTGTCGGTGAAGAGTCCTGTGTCGGCGAACGCGGAACAAGAAATCTGACCGATAACTCCGGCAAGACCATTGATGAGATGATCGAGGCGCTGGTTGATCGCTATTTCCAGGTTGACTGTGCTATCTTTACCCCGAACAAAGAGCGTATTGACCATATCAAAGAAATGGCCAAATTATATAAAGCCGATGGTGTAATTCACTACGGACTGCAGTTCTGTCAGCCCTACCTTATGGAAGCAATTCCTGTTGAAAAGGCGCTTGAAGATATCGGCCTGCCGTGTCTGCGAATCGAAACCGATTATTCGATGGAAGATATGGGGCAGCTCAAAACCCGTGTTGAAGCGTTTATCGAGCAGATAAGCTGATTAGGAGGCAAGGCATGCTCTTTGGCGGTATTGATATAGGCTCCCGTTCGATTGAACTGGTTGTCATTGATGAGAACGGTGAACAGGTGCAAAGCCTTAAAGCTGATACCGGTTTTGATCCAATGTCCGAGGCCGATAAAATGATTGAGTCAACCAGGTTTGACCAGATCATGGCAACCGGATACGGCAGAAATCTCTTTGAGGTCTCCTTTGACGCGCCGACAGTCACTGAGATCAAGGCGCATGCCACTGCCGCTTTTCACCTGCACAACGATTCGTATACCATTCTCGATATCGGAGGGCAGGATTCAAAAGCCATAGCCTTGTACGAAACGGGAAAGATCAAAAAGTTTGAAATGAACGACCGTTGTGCCGCAGGAACAGGAAAGTTTCTCGAAATCATGGCGAAAAACCTTGGATTTTCCATTGAGGATTTTGGCGATCAGGCTCTTCTTGCCGAAAAAGAGATAAATATCTCCAGCATGTGTACGGTCTTTGCCGAATCGGAGGTAACCTCGTTGATTGGTCGCGGTGAAAGTCCCAGAGAGATAGCAAAGGGGCTGCATGACAGCGTGGTTCGTCGTGCAGCCGGCATGATCAACCGGGTATCTTCAGGAGGCAAAATTGTTTTCACCGGCGGTGTGGCAAAAAACTCCTGCATGGTAAAGATGCTCGAAAAACGGCTGGAACGCGAGATCGTCATTCCTGAAAACCCGCAGTTTATGGGGGCGCTGGGGGCAGCGCTTCTCTGCCGGGCTGCAAATACTGAAAAGTCTTGATGCTTCTTTTTCCAATCTTCCTCCTGGGGGAGGAAGATTGGTTCTCACAGACCAGAGTCCGTCCGGCTGTGTCTTCTCATCTGCTATTTTTCTCTGTTAACCCGTTATTCCCCGCACCCTGCCGCGAAAATTATCTGTTAAGTGTTAAGGTTTTTCCACTGGGACAATTCGTCCGAGAGGTGAATAGCTGTTTAATCATGGTTAATTTTATTTAGCGTTTCAGAAAAATGTCATTCATTTTTGCCTTCTGTAGCAACGACGTGATACAATAATCGTGGCGAATAGTATTGTTAATGAATGAAAAATAAGTAACCGGCATGATTAATAAAGCAAGATTCAGCTATAAAATTATCCTCACCGTCCTTTCCGGGTTTTTTATCCTCTTTTTTTTCAGCAGCTTCATTACGTACATTATTTTTCATAACGTGATTTCGGCCAGGCTTGATAATGATCTGATAAAGACAGTTCGGGGTATTAAAACGCTGGTGGAAACATCCGTTAACCTTTCTTCGCGAAGTTATCTGCGATCCCTTGCTGAACAGACAGTACTGTATATCAACCACGTTAACCAGGATCATGCCACTCCTGATAAAGATAGCAGTCAGGCCGAATCAGCGAAAAAACTTGTGGCCGGATATGTTGAAAAAATAAAGATTGCCGAATCGGGTTACGCATACATAATCAACTCAAAGGGAATTGTTGAGAAGCATCCCTATCCGGAGGTCATCGGTTCTGATATAAGCGGCCAGGAATTTGTTCGGAAGCAGATTGCGCTGAAAGCAGGTTTTCTGCATTACAGTTGGAAGAATTCAGACGATAAGGCTCCGAGAAAGAAGGTCCTTTACATGGAATATTACAAACCATGGGATTGGATACTTACCTTTACTGCTTATGAGAGTGAGCTTGATCAGCTCATCCAGCCAAACGATTTTGAAGACCTGATGAAATCAAGTCATCTTGGAGTGAGCGGATATCCTTTTATAATCAATACCTCCGGAAAAATAGTGGTTCATCCTTTTGCTCACTCACCTGCTGAACTGGAGATGGCAGAGAGCAGCGATCTTCTTGCCATAGTGGCAAAAGAAATAAACGGCAGGGTCGAATTCAACGATACCGACCCGGAGACCGGAGTGAAAAGAGATCGTCTGATAGTTTTTGAAAAAATAGAGAATACAAACTGGATTATTGTCGGTACGGCTCTGGTGGACGAATATCATCAGCCCCTGCAGATGCTGAACCGTCTTTTTATCACCCTGATCTGTGTCGGGTTTATTCTTGCTGTGCTGATATCGCTTTATCTGAGCCGCTCGGTAAGTCTTCCTATCTATAAACTCCTGGAACACATCAAGGAAGAGTCGAAAAAATTCGACATGGAGATAGTCCCTTCGGCCGGCAAGAATGAGATTGAAGAACTTTCGGATTATTTTAAAGAGTATGTAACTCAGATTAACGACAAAAACAGGCATCTCCAGGTTTTGCTGGAAGAACAGACTGCAACGGTAAACGCCCTCAATATCTACAAAGAGGTTTTTGATAATATTGGCGAAGGAATCGCCATTACCGATGCAGCAAGTGATATCGTTGCCGTCAATCCATCTTTTGAAAGAATCACCGGATATGCTGAGGAAGAAGTACTTCGTAAAAATCCAAGAATTCTTAAATCGGGACGGCATCCGGCAGAATTTTACGAAGAGATGTGGCGTGCAATAAAGACGGACGGATACTGGTCCGGGGAAATATGGAATAAAAGAAAAAATGGTGAAGATTTTCCCGAATGGCTGACCATCAGTGCGGTGAGGAATTCAGAAGGGCAAATTGAAAATTATGCATCAAGTTTCAGTGACATCACCGAGGTGGTGAAGCAGAAAGAACATATAAGTTATCTGGCTTACTATGATGCATTAACCGGCCTGCCGAACAGGCTGATGCTGCTTGAACGCATGAAACAGCTTATTTCGGAGTGTACAAGAAAGTCGATAAAATTTGCCTGTATCTCTTTTGATCCCGATAATTTCAAGACCATTAACGACAGTCTCGGACAACGTCGGGGCGATCAGCTGCTGAAACTCATAGCAGAACGTATTGGGCCGGTGGTAAGGGTTGAAGACATTTTTGCAAGAATCGGCGGTGACGAATTTGCCCTGTTGATAAAGCTCGAAGTAGGTACAGTTGACGAAATAAATGTTATCGCAAAAAGAATCTTTAACTGTTTTGCCGAACCTTTTCATGTTGAAGAACACATTGTTTATATCACGCTAAGCCTTGGTATTGCTGTGTACCCTGACGATGGTCAGCTCGGTGAGGAACTGATCAACCGGTCAATGATGGCGCTAAACGATAGTGCTGATCGAAAAGGAAACAGCTTCAGTTTTTATTCGCCGGAAATTGAAGAGGAAGTAAATCGCAAGATAGTTTATCTGGCCAAGATCAGAGAAGGATTGCAGAAAAGCGAGTTCGAGCCGTTTTTTCAGCCCAAAATAGACATTACTACCGGGAAATTTACTGGTGCTGAAGCCCTGGCCAGATGGGTGTCAGAAGACGGGATTATCTCACCGGCCTACTTTATCCCGGTTGCCGAGGAATCCGGCTTAATAGTTGAAATGTCATGGCAGTTATACCGAAAGGCGTTCTCAAAATTTGCCGATGTCGTCAAAAGGTTCGGTGGTGCCAGACTTTCGGTAAATCTTTCCCCCCTGCAGCTTCAGCTGGACGGCTTTCTTGATACCCTGCTTCAGATTCAGCAGGAATCAGGCCTCGGCATTGAATATATCGATCTTGAAATTACAGAATCTATACTGGTACATGATTTCACTCATGTGAAAAAACTTTGCGATGAGTTGGCTCAAATGGGTTTCACTCTTTCTATTGACGATTTTGGCACCGGTTACTCTTCTTTGAAATATTTGAAAGAATTGCCATTTTCCATCCTCAAGATAGATCAGTCCTTTGTTGCAGGAATCGGGCAGGATGAAAACGATGAACGTATTGTGACCATAATCACCCTGCTGGCAAACCAGTTCGGTATGAAGATGATTGCAGAAGGGGTTGAATCAAAAGAGCAGGAAGCATTTCTCAAACAGCTTGGATGCAACTTCGGTCAGGGTTATTTCTATGGCAGACCAATGGACTATAATTCTTTTCTTTCCTGGCTTGAATCGAATCGGTAAATAAAAAAAGGTCGGCTACTTGGACATCATCTCAAAATAGTCGACCACCTCTGCGGTAATATTCCTATTTGTCAGCCTGCCGAGCTGAATGACGCCGGTCGGGCAGGTGATGTTGATCTCAGTCAGTTGTTCGCCGATAAAATCAAGGCCTGAAAAATGAATTCCCTGTTCCAGTAGCCATGGAATAATGCGATCAAGAGCCGCCTGTTCTTTTTTGCTGGGTGGGGTGAGAATGGCTTCGCTATTGGCGAAATTGGCGTGATATCCCTGCAGCGGGCGTCTCAGGACACTGCCCACAACCTTGTCCCCCAGAACGAGTATGCGTTTATCACCTGTCATGACCTCCGGCAGAAACTTCTGCACCATAACCGGTCGCAGTCCACAGCCGGTATACGATCTGATTTTTTCTTTCTCGCCGCTGAGAACTTTGGTGACGCTGATGCCCTGAAAACTGTCAAGACCTTTAATGACCCCCACCTTATGCTCGGAGAGAAACTCTTCAATGAGACAAATGTCTGAACTGACAAGTGTTGGCGGCATAAACTCCTTAAAGGATAAAGCAATGAGCTTCTCATTGAGATTTCTGATGGCGGCGGGGCTGTTAATGATCTGGGTTTGAGCAAGACTGAGTAGCTGTGTTGCATAGTGAAAACTCATGTCGTATGGAGGCTCTTTCCTTAAAAAAATGAGATCGTAGTCATCAAGGGCGCATTTTCTGGTAAATCCTACTTTATCCCTTACAACGCCCATGAGTCTGTCACGGAAGTAGAGTTTGTCGATTGTTAATGTGTCTACCTCTATTTGCCTGTCGCGTGCTTCTCTGATGATCGCAAGCGAGGTATCCGTTTCAGGGTTCAATCCTTCTTCAGGGTCGATAATAACCAGCCATTTCATGATAGGTAGTTTTGTGTAGATAAGAAAAGTTAAGAGGGAAAAGAGCGCCGTGCGCCAGATAAACCTGGCAGCACGGCATGAAATTATACAATCAAACGATTTCTTTCGGGTTGCAAAGATCCGCGTCGGTTTCAGAAACCTTGCCGCAGGTGCCGCAGGAAAATTTCAGGGCGTTGATTTTTGCTTTGCAGACGTGATTGGCAGAGACATTTTCTTCACCGCAGTGTTCGCAGGTGAGGCTGACGACTTCCGGGTTGCAGAGATTGGCAGGATTGTCTGCTACGGCTCCGCAGGTTGAACATGTATGGGACATAACTTCCTCCTCGACGGTTATAGGCTGATTACCTTAATCCATTGTAGTTTAATGGTCCTCTCATGATGAAAGGATAAAGAAAAAGTAAATCAACTCTATGTCATGTCAAATTTTCAGATATGCTTTGGAGAAAAATTAGCCTGATGGACAGTGCCGTTTTTTTATCTGACTGGTTAAATATTTTATTAAATAATGAATTTTTTGACTTAACAAACAGGGATTGAAGATATACTACTTTTGTCTAATACAATGTCGCTAGGCGGCAACTTATCGAAAAGTCAGAAATCTTGTATCTTATCATCTCTTATCAGGAGGAAAAATGAAGAAGGCAAAAATAGCATTGATATTACTGCTGTTGGGTCTTGCTGTGTCAGCATCGGCTGCCGAGAACCGTTTTGTTCAATTTAATACAGCGGTTGAGAACGCCTACAGCAAGTATAGGGTTGCACTGTTCCAGACCAATAAAGATGATATGGAGAAGTCGGCACAGGCGAATCAGGCATTCATTACGTTGTGGGTCCAGATCAGCGAATCGTTTTCCTCCAACCCGCCCGAAGTTTACAGTTCAGACCCGTTGTGGCAGCAGACGATTGAACGAATCATGGAAATAGCGAAAAAGAGCGGTGAGCAGATCCAGGCGGGAGAATTTGCCGAAGCGCACGAGACACTTGAAGAAATACGCGATCAGCTGAGTGGACTGCGGGCAAGAAATTCTGTTATTGTTTTCAGCGACCATATCAATAACTATCACAAGGAGATGGAAGGGCTGGTTACCATGCCTTTGTCACCGAAGAGCATAGATTCCAAACAGGCGGCAGCTGTTGACCGGCAGCTTGCGGTGCTGGAATATCTGGCCGGGGCCATTCAGCAGAATGTGCCTGACAATATAAAGACTCAGGAAAAATATCAGGCGCTTGAAAAAGGGCTCTTTCAATCTCTTGCCGATGTAAAGTCTGCCTTGCAGAAGGGTGATGCTGAACAGATCAAAAAAGCGGTTAATATGCTGAAACCGGCCTACGCCAAGCTGTTTGTCAATTTCGGCTGATTCGTTTCACCCCGGTGAAGGCCGGGGTAAAATTTTAAAGAGTCTGGCGCTGCTGCAGTGTAAAACCGTTCAGAAAGTCTTCGATCTGCGTGCGGTATTTATCCACCAGATTTGCCCCCGTATAGGTGATGAACTGGGTCGAGCCCGATTCGTCAGAATAGTAATATCCGAGGTAGGTGAAGTCGATGCCGTCCATGGTTCCTGTCATCTCCATGTAAAGCAGCTTAATCCCGTTTACGTTTCTTAACTCTCTTTTAAGAATTCTGGCATTCGGCGCAGCTTCTTTGGCATTATCAAGGGCAATCTTAGCCAGTGTGGCAATCGGCATGGAGAGCCCTTCATTGATAACCATGCCGTAGAGATCTTCACCTTTTAATTCAAATTCATATTCTGCGACGGTGTTGGATTCAGATTTCTGAAAGGTCCACAGAGATGTGTTGAGCCAGCAGGCTGTACTGTTCTTGGTGCTTTTCAACAGGAACTTTGAGCCTGACGGCTTAAAAAACTGCTGGGGATTGGTTGGGATTTCCTGTTTTTCTCCCTGACCCTTGTTGGTGTAGGCCCAGGTTCCGTCCGAGTAAAGAATGACCTCATCACCGGTGTCGGTAAGGGCCATCTGGTCAGCAAGACAGGTTGAAGCGATCAGGGTGAAGAGCAATACTGCAAGTAGTCTCATGAGGCAGCTCCTGAAAGGATTGTTTCTGATTTATAAAACAACTTCTTCATTACACACTCATCAGCTTATCATACTCTGCTTGTGCATCGATAGCTTTTCGTTGATCTGCACCTGATTTATGTGGGGATTTCAATGAAATGACGTAAAAAAAGCCGCAGAAAGAATTTTCTGCGGCTTGTGTAACAATTTTTTTTTCTTTGGTTTAGCCAAGGGTGCTGAGCAACTCGTAAGACGCCTGTCGGCCGAAACCATTGAGTCGGATGCGATATTGGCTGTCGGCCTCTTTAAAGATTTCCAGCAGGGCGAACTGGTTGTCAATGGTGGTATCAAACCCTTCTTTTTTGCTGGTGGCCATCCATGGACGGAAATCACTGACGCCGACATTTCCATGCATAACGATATAATGAATGCCCTTGATGTTTGAGTATCCGCCAGCGTGATCGTGGCCGGAGAATACAGCAAGCACCTTGCCGGACTCTTCGAATATTTCTCTGACGACAGAAGCATTTTTTATGTTGTGATCCTGATCATCAATACGATCAAGGGTCTGGTGAGAAAAAATAACGACTGGCGAAGAGGTGGCTGCAAGGTCTTTTTTCAGCCATTCAAGCTCGTGCGGCGGAACGCAGGTGTCTTTCCAGGTCCAGAAGGTGTCTTCCGGTGTGTTCATGTCGTAAGGTCTGTAGGGGCTTGCCGGGGTGTATCCTGCATCAAGCACGACAAAATGAACACCATTAGAATCCCATGAAAAGTATGTCTGTCCTTTTTCAATACCTGTGTTGTGGATCGCATTGAGAAAGAAATCGCGGGTCAGGTTGTCAAATTCATGGTTGCCTAGTACGTGATAATGACCCGGATAAGATGCAAAAATTGACTCGATCTGCGAAAGATTTTCAGCCGGATCGGTTTCCGGAGACAGGGTGTCAACGAAATCGCCGAGTTCAATAACAAAGGCAGGTTTTTTCTCCTCCATGGCAGAAATGAAATGCTGCATTTTAGAGTGTGCTGCAGAATATTTACGGGTTTCTGTATCATCCTTGGTGGTGTGGTGCATATCGGTTATGATTCCTGCACTGACCATGGGTTTTACCTCCGAACTTTTCCCCTGTTTCGGAAGTGCAAGTCCGGCTGCCAGAACCAGACCGGTTGCTGCGGTAGTACCGAGAAATTTACGACGATCAATATTCATTGATATCTCCTAGTTTTGATTAAAATGGGTAAGACCCTTTCAGCTTTTTCCACTTTTGATGTTGTGACGACTTCTCAATCAGCGATGGTATAATGATCTGTTAAGATTAGAGTTTTGTTGTGAGGAGGATATTTTTTGATCAGTCTTTTCTCAGGTTGGCAAATAGATACATAATATAAAGAAAACATGGGGGCTGTCTGCACGATTTTTTCCCAATAATTGCAAATTTGTGTGAGCTGAAGTAATCAGCATATGTGTATTTTAATTTTATTTTTCGTAAAAAGTGTTGAAAAACGGACAAGCTGTTCAATAGTAAATCAAGTGTACGGTTTTGTATTCACCTAAGCACGATAAACGGGATATGGACCTTATGCAGAAAATGTTCTGCGAGGTATTAAACCTTCAAGGAGGAACCTGCTCATGAGAATTGTTGTTCCAAAGGAGCGCGATGAATTAGAATTCCGCGTTGCTGCTGTTCCGGACAGTGTGAAAAAGCTGATCAAACTGGGTTTCCAGGTCAGCATCGAAGCTGGAGCTGGATCTGCAGCGAGTTTTACTGATGATGCTTACAGAGAGGCAGGTGCTGATGTTGTTGCAGAGCAGCAGGAACTGTATGCCCAGGCCGATATAATTTTAAAAGTTCTTGCCCTGACTGCTGATGAGATTGAGCTGGTTAAACCGGGAACAACGGTTGTCAGTTTTGTCTGGCCGGCTCAGAATGAAGATTTTCTGAAGAGCTGCAAAGAAAAAAATATAAACCTGCTGGCAATTGATTCCGTTCCGCGAATCTCAAGGGCCCAGAAAATGGATGCCCTCTCTTCCATGGCAAACATTGCCGGTTACCGGGCCGTCGTTGAGGCAGCCCATCACTTCGGCCGCTTTCTTACCGGCCAGATCACGGCAGCCGGTAAAATCCCGCCTGCCAAAGTACTTGTAATCGGAGCCGGTGTTGCAGGCCTTGCTGCTATCGGTACCGCTAAAAGCATGGGTGCTGTTGTCAGCGCATTTGATACCAGGCCTGAGGTTAAAGAGCAGGTCGAATCCATGGGCGGCAGTTTCCTCACCGTTGAAATAGAAGAAGACGGTGCAGGAGGCGGCGGGTATGCCAAGGTCATGTCCAAAGAGTTTATCGACGCTGAGATGGCCCTTTTCAGAGAGCAGGCCAAGGATGTCGATATCGTTATCACTACGGCACTGATTCCGGGTCGTCCGGCACCCAAGCTCTGGCTTGAAGACATGGTCAAGACCATGAAAGAGGGCGGCGTTGTGGTTGATCTTGCCGGTGAACAGGGTGGCAACTGTGACCTGACAGTGCCCGGAGAGGTCGTCGTGAAAGAGGGCGTGACCATTATCGGTTACACCAACCTGCCGTCACGTCTGCCAACCCAGTCTTCCACGCTGTATGCCACCAACCTTGTGCATCTCCTCACCGACATGACGCCCGGAAAAGATGGCAAACTGACCATAGATATGGACGATGTGGTTATTCGGGGTGCTACGGTAGTAAAGGATGGTGCGGTCACTTTCCCGCCGCCGAAAGTTGAAGTGTCCGCCCAGCCGCAACAGGCTAAAGCCGAACCTGCCATGCCGGTGACAAAGCCTGAGAAAAAGAAAAAATCCACCCTGCAGATCATGGCGTACTGGGCCGTTGCAGCTGTTGTCCTGCTTGGTCTGGGAAATGTTGCTCCGCCGGAATTTGTCTCTCACTTTACGGTCTTTGTGCTGGCTGTCTTTATCGGCTGGCAGGTTGTCTGGAATGTCACCCATGCGCTTCATACCCCGCTGATGAGTGTTACCAACGCCATCTCCGGCATTATCATTGTCGGTGCTCTGCTGCAGGTCAGTGGTTCCGGTTCCGGATTAATTACCCTGATGGCCTTTGTGAGCATCCTGGTCGCAACCATTAACATAGTCGGCGGGTTCTTCGTAACCCATCGTATGCTGAAAATGTTCCGCAAATAGGGGGAGGAGAAATTATGAGTGGTGTAATTACTATGGCTTACCTGCTTGCGGCGGTGATGTTCATTCTTTCCTTAAGCGGATTGAGCTCGCAGGAAACAGCCCAGCGTGGAAATCTTTATGGAATGGTCGGCATGGCGCTGGCGATTCTTGCCACCATCGGCAGCGCACTTGTCGGGGCCTATACGGTTTTGATTATTGCGATGATTATCGGTTCCGGCATCGGTCTCTATCTTGCCTCACGGGTTGAGATGACGGCCATGCCTCAACTGGTTGCCATGCTGCACAGTTTTGTCGGACTGGCTGCCGTTCTTATCGGTTGGGGCGGATACCTCGATCCGCGCATTCAGCTTGAAGGTGCGGCCCATATTATTCATAACACGGAAATTTATCTCGGCATCTTCATCGGTGCGATTACATTAACCGGGTCAATTGTTGCCTTTGGAAAACTGCAGGGCAAGATCAGTGGACGGCCGCTTATGCTGCCTGGTCGTCATTGGCTGAATCTGGGGGCGCTTATTATAACCGCACTCTTCGGGCTTCTCTTTGTCGGCAAGCACCATTCAGGCTCAGCGACTTTCCTGCTGCTGGTGATGACCATCATTGCACTGCTGGTCGGCATTCATCTGGTGGCCGCCATCGGTGGTGCTGATATGCCGGTTGTTATTTCCATGCTCAACTCCTATTCGGGCTGGGCGGCTTCTGCTACCGGATTCATGCTCGGCAACGATCTGCTTATTGTAACCGGCGCTTTGGTCGGCTCTTCCGGTGCTATTCTTTCCTATATTATGTGTAAGGGAATGAACCGGTCGTTTATCAGTGTTATTGCAGGCGGCTTCGGTTCAGATGGCGGCTCTGCCGCTGAGGGTGACGATGTGCCGGAAGGTGAGCCCACTCCGACCAGTCATGAAGAGGTGGCCAGTGAGCTTGCCGAGGCGAAAAGTGTCATCATTGTTCCTGGCTTCGGCATGGCAGTGGCCCACGCACAGCAGGCGGTCAGTGAGATGACCGACAACCTCAGAAAGAAAGGTATCGAGGTGCGTTTCGGTATTCATCCCGTTGCAGGCCGTCTGCCGGGACATATGAATGTATTGCTGGCTGAGGCCAATGTCTCTTATGATATCGTTCTTGAGATGGACGAGATCAACGAGGATTTTCCGGAAACCGATGTAGCACTGGTTATCGGGGCCAATGATACCGTTAATCCGGATGCGGTTGAGCGGCCAAATTCGCCGATTGCCGGTATGCCGGTTCTTGAAGTTTGGAAGGCGAGACGCTGCGTGGTTATGAAACGCTCCATGGGCTCGGGATATGCCGGTGTGGCGAACCCGCTTTTTGTCAAAGAGAATACCCGTATGCTTTTCGGTGACGCCAAAGAAAGCGTACAGGAAATCATCCGTCATCTGCCGAAATAATTCTTTCGCTGCAACCAATCTGCTCCTGTCTACTCAAACAGACAGGAGCATGTCAGCTCCTTTTGTGCCCCTGTTTCCTTCCCTGTAAAATGCCGTGTTTTCGATTTGTTAAAAACGTTCGTCATCATTTCTTACAGGTTGATGTTTCGATGTAATTGCCTCGAAATATACGTGGAAGACCGTCTGGGCAATGATGCGTCAAGCCTGACAGATCGAAAGGATGACTGATTTGCATATTCCTGACATATTTTGGTAAGCTTGTAAAAATGTTTTAATTGCAGTTCGTGTTCTGGGGAATAGAACAATAAAAGCAATTGAACTGGATCTGAATATGTCAAAGTCGAGTACGAAGAACATTCTGGTTGTCGATAATAACCCGGTGATCATCAAGCTAATGACCGAATTACTGGAAAATTACGGTCATGCTGTTCGTTCTGCCGGAGATGTATTCGACTGTCTTGATATGTTCTCTCAATGGGTTCCCGATATTATCTTTGTCGACCTGATTATGCCGAAGATCGGTGGTGAAGATCTGTGCCGGATTATTCGAGGCCGTTCCGAACTAAAACAGTGCTATCTCGTGATCGTTTCAGCAGCTGTGCTTGAACAAAAAGAAGATATGCTGAAATACGGTGCCGATGAATATATTGCTAAAGGTCCTTTCAAAGAAATGTCCGGGCATGTTCTGCAGGCAGTCAAAAATTGCGGACAACGAAAATCAGGCTCTGGACATACCATTAAAGGAGCGGAAGATCTTCATCCTCGTCAGGTAACCCGTGAACTTCTTGAACAGAATGATCACTTCAGAATAATCCTCAACTCCATTTCCCAGGGAATAATCGAGGTTGATGAGAACCGGATTGTTTTTGTCAACTCCCGTGCAGGTATGCTGGTGGGCCGAAGCAGGGAACAGATGCTCGGTTATGATTACCGGCATGTGCTACCGTCTTCCCTTCTGCAGGTGCTCTCTGCAGTTGATGATCCGGAGGAATATTTTCCTTTCACAGTGAATCAGCCGGCAATCCGGATGAATGAGAGGCAGGTGGTAATTGAGACCTTCAACTCACCGAAAGAGGGCAGCACGATTATTATGCTTACCGATGTAACTGAGCGCAAAAAAATGGAATCGGTAATGGAGGCAACCAATCTTAATGAGAATCTGGGCTTCATTTTCTCCGGCATCCGCCATGAGATAGGCAATCCGATCAACTCCATAAAAATGGCTTTGAGTGTGCTGCAGCGAAACCTGCAAACCTATGACCTTGAAACAATAGATGATTTTGTTTCGCGCTCGCTGGATGAAGTGGTCAGAATTGAATATCTTCTGACTGCATTGAAAAATTACAGTCTTTTTGAAACGCCTATTACAGAAAAACTGTCTGTATCTGAGTTCATAAATAACTTCATGAGCCTGGTTCGAAGTGATCTGAACCAGAAAAACATCGATATTGAGATAGACGTAAACGACAGGGATCTCACGGTTTTGGCAGACAGCCGTGCTCTTTATCATGTCATGCTCAACCTGATTACCAATGCCGCTGACGCCATACAGGATATGGATGCAGGAAAGGTCACTATAGAGGCAAGAAGAAATGAGAGAAGAGTCGAGATCAGAGTCGTTGATAACGGCAAGGGCATCTTACCAGACGATCAAAAATATCTCTTCCAGCCATTTTTTACCTCGAAGGCCAAGGGAACAGGGCTTGGCTTGGTAAATGTCAGAAAAATGCTTGTTGCCATGAACGGCAGCGTCGAGCTGATGAGTTATCCAGGACACGGCACTACTGTCTCCGTCAAACTGCCCGGAGCGGAACATGCGTAATTCAAGATCAAGCCTGCTGATAATTGATGATGACCGTCTGTTCTGTGATTCGATAGCAAGGTATTTTGCAGATTCATTCTTTAATGTGATCTCCTGTTATAACGGGCTGGAAGGGATCGAAAAATGCAAAAAGCACAAGGTTGATGTTATTCTGCTTGATCAACAGCTACCGGATGCAACTGGAATGGAGCTCTGCGGCAATCTGCTTGAGATAAACGAGCAGGCCAAGATTATTTTTATAACAGCATTTCCGAGTTTCAGGCATGCTGTGCAGGCCTTGCGTAACGGGGCATATGATTATCTCTCGAAGCCTTTTGAGCTTGAAGAGCTTGAACTTGCAGTCAAACGTGCCTTCAGAACCGTTGAACTCGAGCATTTGGAGGAGTTGCAGCAGTACCACAACAAGAGGGAATCGAATGAAAATGTCCTGATCGGCAGAGACAACGGCCTGGAAAAGATCGATCATTTGATTAATCTGGCGGCAGCTAACAATGCCCCGGTCTTGATAACCGGTGAAACAGGAACCGGCAAAACAGTGGTTGCTAAAGCCATTCATTACCGGCAGCCTCATATCAAGGGGGCTTTTGTATCCATCAATTGTGCAGCCCTGCCGGAAACCCTGATCGAATCTGAGTTCTTCGGTCATGAAAAGGGGGCATTTACAGGTGCTGATGTCCAGAAGAAAGGCCTTTTTGAGATGGCTGCCGGCGGGACGCTGTTTCTTGATGAAATCGGTGAGCTGCCTATGCATCTCCAGGCCAAATTACTTGGTGTGCTCGATGACGGCAGGTTCAGAAGAATCGGCGGGCAATCGTATCTTCAGGCCAATGTCCGTGTCATTGCGGCAACCAATGTTGATCTCCAGGCAGCCATTGGTAAAAAAGAGTTTCGTGAAGACCTCTATTACAGGATGAGTGTCATGCACATGCATCTTCCTCCGCTTCGTGAGAGAGCCGGCGATATTGAAGAGCTTTGCCGTTTTTTTCTTGCAGGAGCGGCCCCGGACCAGCGGCTAAGGATTCCTGCAGAAGAGCTTACAGTATTGCGTTCTTACAGCTGGCCCGGCAACGTTCGTGAATTGAAAAACATAATCGAACGAGCTGTTATCCTCAGATCTGGAAATGGTATTTATCCCTCATCGCTTCTTGTGTCTGACAATATGCATGAAGCCTCGGACAGGGTATGTTCTCTGGGGTTTACACTGTCCGGCAGCAGTGCTCAATCCGTCTCTTTGTCAGAGGTGGAAAAAAAACATATTTGCCAGACCCTCGATTCTCTCCAATATAATCATACTCAGGCTGCAAAAGTTCTTGGCATTGCCCGATCAACATTACTGCGTAAAATACAGCAGTATGATATTCAATCCGGTGTCTCAAAATAGGACACTGCCCGAAAGCGAGTCATCTCAAAATGCTACACTTGATTGATATGTAAATCTAACTGTTTCCTAACTAATCGAATGCATTGATTTAATCAAAAATAATATTTTTGTGCTTATGCCTGGCACGAAATATGCCTAAGTAAAAGACAGGTGACGAACGGAGTTAAATCTTGGCGAAGGGTTACGTATGAAGCAGGTGCTCATAGTTGATGACGAAGTCAGTTTGCTCAAAAGTATCGAGGTCGGCCTGAAAAACTACCGTGATCAGTTCGGGGTATTAACGGCCCATAACGGCAGAGAGGCCGTTGATGTGCTCCGATCCAATCCGGTCGATCTGGTCATTTCTGATCTGCGCATGCCTGAGATGGACGGCTTCGAGCTGCTGGCGATTATTTCTGCTGCCTATCCCTTTCTTCCGGCA
Organism: Desulfobulbaceae bacterium; assembly: GCA_003249645.1. Lineage (GTDB taxonomy): Bacteria > Desulfobacterota > Desulfobulbia > Desulfobulbales > Desulfocapsaceae > SZUA-575. Next base: position 77,766 of record QKIH01000004.1, read on the forward strand.
ATTGTCATGACAGCTTTTGCAACACCTGACATCGAAGAGAGACTTAATTTTGCAGGCTCTTATCGACTGCTGGAAAAACCGCTGGATTTTGAAAAACTGGCAGAGGCGATAACTGAAGGTCTGCAGCAGGAAAGCAAAGACGGTTCTGTCGCAGGATTTTCATTGGAAAATTTTCTGCAGCTTCTAGCAATGGAGAAAAAGACAAGTCTGCTTTATGTGAAAGGCGAGGGCAGAGATGGCTATATCTTTCTTGATCGAGGGGAGATCAGAGCCGTTATTTCCGGAGAGTTGAAAGGTGAAGAGGCCTTTTATGCCCTTCTGGGGTGCGGCTCTGTACAGCTTACCTTTAAAAAACTGCCGAAAAAGAAAGTTGTACGAATGATTAATAAGCCTCTGATGACCCTGCTGGTTGAGGGTATGCAGAGAATTGATGAATACCGTGAAGCGTGTGAAAACCTTAACCGGGAAACGCAGCAGGATGAGATGATCGAAGGGATGCCTGCCGAGTTACCTGATGAGCAGGCATTTGAAACCGGGCAGCAGGAAGCAGTGGAACCTACAGCGGGAGATGATCCTGATGTATCTGACAAACCTATTATCATAGGAGATGACAAAATGGGTAAACTTGAAGATACCTTAAACAAACTGGTTGACGTAGATGGTTTTCTGGCAGCGGGCATCTTTTCACCGAATGGAGAGATGGTTGCACAGGTAAACAAGACCGACATGAAGCTTGCTGAAATCGGCTCAATTGCCAATGATGTTCTGCTTAAAGCGCAAAAGGCAACCGATATTATGGCGGTAGGTAGAGGCAATTCTGTTCATGTCCAGGCGCCGAAAGCTCATGTTATTGCCCGTTGTCTGAATGAAAATACAGACTTTTCCAATACCGAGGCAGGAAAGGCGCACATCCACATGGTATTGATGCTTGACCATGATGGTAATCTGGCCATGGGTAAAATGAAGCTTGAGTCGGTAATAGGCGAGGTTGCAGGGTCGTTCAGATAATTTTTGATGATCTGGTCTGTTCCTCTCTGAAACATGATGAGCGGAGAGGAACGGCTGATCTGTAGGCTTTTCGATAACTGTTAAGGAGCACTGTGAGCTACCTTATCGATCTTCATATCCACTCTAGAAGCTATTCTTCCTGTGCTCAGACACTAGATCCTTACCTAATTGCAGAATCACTTAACCAAAAGGGGCTGCATGGGGCAGTGCTGGCCGAGCATGATACCCAATGGGACAGTAAGGCGTTTGCCTCATTACAGCAGCATGATAAGCGTTGTGAGTTTTTTAACGGGATGGAACTTACAACAGCTGGTAATTATCATCTTGTTTTATTGGGCCTGAACGATGATTCAAAGATCAAAAAAGGAATGGACGCTCTAGAGGCTATCAAAAATGTTCACCGGCAGGGTGGGGCGGTCATTCTTGCTCATCCCTTTCGCACCGGTGTCCCACCCCTTGTCGTGCTTGAAAAAATTGATGCAATGGAGCTTGGCAGTACCTCGTTTAATGAAAAGGAATCACGGTTGAGTACTCTGGTGGCAGGGGAGTTGGGCAAACCTCTGGTCGGCAGCAGTGATGCCCATGCCTTGGAAAGAGTGGGCTGGGGCTACACAGAATTCCCGTTCAGACCGGAAGATGAATCGCATCTATGCGAAATGATAAAGAGCGGATTGGGTATACCCGTTTTGCCCAACCCTTTCATCCGGGATTGACATAATGTTTATCGAACACCTTGATAAAGCATTAGTCCTTGAGAGTCTCATACCTGTACTCGAGGAGTTTGAGGAGAAAATAGTTCCTTCAGAGGTTAAGCTCCTTCCGCACAACCGGTATGCTGAGATTTATGCATGGATGTATGCATATGAGAAACGACTGAAATATCGTATTGAAGAAATCCTGAAAAACCGTCTCGGCTATGATCACGAAAAGACACTCTTCGGGCCGGGAGGGGCTGTTTCTGAGGCCCTGTCAAATGGTTTTGCTCATGGTCATAAAAAGAATGCCGAGCTGCCACTTTATATGTGGGTGGCGGTTTCAATGAGAGGAATCGGCCTGACAATTCAAGACGCCGGTCCCGGATTTGCCTTTGAGAAGATATTTTCCGATTATAAGAAGGGCAATGCTTTCTTCCATATAGCCGGTAACGGCTTTTCCTCCATTGCATCCTCAACTGCATTAAAAGCTTCATACTCTGAAGATGGGACGAGATTTGCCCTGCTTTATCTCTTTGACTGAGTTTGTCAGTGTAACCCGATAAAAACCTAACACTATATCTCTTTCTATGGGTAGGCTTGCTTTTTTACGAACAGTTCTCATTATGTAGAACAATGTCGATTTTAATGATGGAGCAGTTTTTCGTTGTCAATATTCAAAAACAGCATGAGGATATATATGAGCAATTTGAATATACTGGGGATTTCAGGAAGCCTGAGAAAGCAGTCCCGCAACAGTGGACTTTTAAGAAAAGTGGCGGAGCTGGTGCCGGAAAACATTTCATTTTCCATTGCCGATCTGCAGCAGGTTCCATTTTACAATGCTGATATTCCAGCTGACGGGAAACCCGAAGCTGTACTGAAAATATTTGATCAGATGGCAAAAGCGGATGCCTTTATCTTTGCCTGTCCCGAATACAACTATTCACTCGCACCGGCTTTGAAGAATATTATTGACTGGGCCTCGAGACAACCCGATAATGCTCTGCTGGCAGGTAAGCCTGTGGCAATAATGGGTGCCGGCGGAGGTATGGGAACCGCGCGTTCCCAGTATCATCTGCGTCAGGTCTGTGTCTTCGTTGATCTCTATCCGCTTAACAAGCCGGAGTTTTTCTCCAGCGCATTCAGCGAAAGCTACAATGAAGACGGAGACCTTGTCGACGAGCATAAAATTGAGCAGATAAAAGAAATTATCAATGCACTGGCACGGTGGTCAAAGACGCTTGCTGTAAAATAGGTGTCGTCTCGTTTTTCCCGGCAAGCTTGCTTTCAAGAAGCGTTGCTTTGAATATAATGGTAATAACGAGAACACCTGATGCTGTTTCTTCACTGATCCTTATATTTTTATTGTTGTTATGAACACTATTGGACCTATTGGCGTTTTTGATTCCGGCTACGGCGGATTAACTGTTTTAAGCAAAATTATCAGTCACCTGCCGGAATACGACTATATCTACCTCGGCGACAATGCCCGTACACCCTATGGTACAAGATCGTTTGAGGTGGTTTATGAATATACGCTGCAATCGGTCCGCAGGCTTTTCGACATGGGAGCCCACCTTGTTATCCTGGCCTGTAACACGGCCTCGGCAAAAGCGCTTCGTACTATTCAGCAAAATGATCTTCCGGGCATCGACCCGGATCGGCGAGTTTTAGGGGTGATTAGGCCAAGCGTTGAAAAAGTGGGTGAATTGTCGGTAACCCGGCATGTGGGAATTCTGGGTACAGCAGGTACCGTGCAGTCTGAATCATACCTCCTTGAGATTCGTAAACTCTTCCCGCAGATGCATGTTTTTCAGGAGGCCTGTCCGATGTGGGTGCCTCTGGTTGAAAATAACGAATTCAACGGGAAAGGGGCCGATTATTTTGTTAAAAAAAATGTGGATGCCTTGTTGGCCAAAGCGCCCCGGATGGACACCGTCATTCTGGCCTGCACTCATTATCCTTTGCTGCTGCCGAAAATCAGGGAGCGGCTGCCGGAAGGGGTGACCATAGTAGAGCAGGGAAATATCGTTGCAGAAAGTCTGAAAGATTATCTCAAAAGACATCCTGAAATGAACGCCAAGTGTTCTAAAAAGGGAACCGTCAAATTTTATACAACCGAGAGTGCCGAAAAATTCAGGCAGACTGTAGGCCTGTTTTTCAGTGGGGATGTACAGGTTGAGCACATTCATTTATAAGTTTTAGTTACAGAGACTTTATTAGAGAGATTTTTTAGTAAAGCTCGATGCCTGATTTGATTTGCCTGCAAATATTGGTCGGGACCCTCAAGACATAATCTCCTGCTGCCCACTGGCGGGATAGCGGAAATTATGTCTGGAAGATGTAGAGGATGCTATTGGCTGTTTCCTTTTATCTTGGAAATGCACCGTTGTTAATGTCTATGCAGGTTCCATTGATATATTCAGGACAGTCGGTTGCAAGCCAATACATTGCATTGGCAACTTCCTCCGGATAGGCAAACCTGCCTGTGTAGACAGCGCTCTTTATCGCTTTTTTTCTTGGCTCCGGTATGATCTCAAGCATATCGGTTTCAACTGGACCGGGCGCTACAGCATTCACAACAATACCTTTTGGTCCAAGGAGTTTTGCAAAGCTCTTGGTCATGTTGATTATTCCTGCCTTGGTAACTCCGTACCAGATATCAGGGTGACCTATTTCACCGGCGATTGAAGCGTTATTGACGATACGCCCATACCCGTTTGCAGCCATCTTCTTTGATACTTCTGTTATCAATGACACAGGGGCTTCCAGATTGACTCTTAGAATCTGGCTGATTTTTTCTGACGGATAATTGTCATAAGGAAGAGCAAACATAAGTCCTGCATTATTGATCAGTACGTCAATCGCAGGTAATTGTGAAATAAGTTCCGGAATTCCGTCTATATCGTTTAAATCATATTGTATAGTCTCGACATTTGCATGGTTCTTGAGAGAGAATTCTTTAAAATCTCTAGCCATTACAAATACTTTATATCCCGCTTCTGCAAACAGCTTTGTGGTGCAGAAGCCTATGCCTTTATTTCCGCCGGTAATTAAAACAGATTTATTGTTCATGATATCTTCTTGCTTGAATGGTGGATGGTACGGTTAAGGTCGTATGATTACTCTTATCTGGTTGCCCGTAAAGAGCAGACTGAAAAGATGATTGTATGGTTTTATCATTATCTAAAAAAAAGCTGCAACAGTTTCCTCTACTTCTTTGAGCCACATCGTCCTTTGTTCATGAGTGCTGGTAACTATGATATTGAACATTCGTCGATGAAAGGTATGAACACCGCATAAATCAAAAATACAATTTTTCCAGATGGTCTCCAGCGGGTCGAGAAAAACCTTCTGCTCTCGTTCACTTTCCGTATTTGATGTGTTGAAAACCAATGCTTTTCCGGCATTGAGCAGCCCGTTAGGAACACCTTCCCCCTTGTCATTTTCAAGAAACTCATAGGCCACACCGGGTCTCATGATGCGGTCTACCCATCCTGTTAGAATTGCCGGAGGTGTTCCCCACCAATTGGGATGGATGATGATAAAACCATCTGCTTCTGCGGCCTGCTTGCAATGCAGCGCAATTTCGCTTGAAAGCAAAGCGTCTCTTGGTATTTCTTCGGCAGGCAAAACGGGATCAAAGTTTTCTTTATAGAGATCATGAAAGCAGACATCATGGCCGTTGTCTTCCAGGGCAAATATTGCTCTGTCGGCAATGGCATGATTAAAACTTGATGGGTCCGGATGAGCTAATATTACGGATATTTTCATTTGCTGGTGTTTGCGGAATCGTATGTTAAGGCTCGTTGGTTAATCACGGCTCAATGTTGTACTGTTGCCGCTAAATAGCTTTGCATATAGCTTCAATATGTCGGTGGTCTGTTCCGCAGCATCCGCCTATGATATTGAGATTATCAAGCAATGCCCTTAATTCTTTGAAATGAGAACCAAGCTCTGTTGGATTCCCGTCATCAAGTTGTTCTGCTTCATCCAGTTCTGCATGACTCATTATTGACGCATTGGCCCTTACTGCACGAATTCTTTGTTTCCATGATTCATTGCTGTGTAAAGCCTCAATGAAATGCGTTGGATGTGCACAGTTAATCATATAGTAAGCAGGGTAATTATCGGTAGCCTTATCTACAGCATTAATCGCATCCTTGATTTTCTGTCCTGATGGTAACTTGCCGTCGGTTTCTACTGTGAATCCGATAACAATGGGCATTTTTACAGATTTTGCGGCAAGTGCCACACCAATTGCCTCTTCTGCATAAGTCAATGTATATGCAGAGACCAAATCTGCCTCGGTTTCGCTGAATGCTGTGATTTGCGCTTGGTGGTATTGTTCTGCCTGATCTGGCGACATTTTTTCTTCAATAACATAACCGCTTCCTTTTGGGCCGAGACACCCGCTGATCACCATTCTGGTTTTATCATTTTCATATTCTGTTCTAATTTGAACCAGCAGGTTGATTGCTTCACGGTTTATCCGAGCTAACGACTCTTCTGAATATCCAAGCAGACCGCCCCATTTCGAGTTTGCTCGCCATGTTGGACTTTCCAGAACAAGCCCTAATCCATGATCTCTGGCGATTGAAGCATATTTCCTGAAATATTTTAGCAGCGCATTACGTCCTTTATCATTTTCTAACAGGATAAAAGCAGCAAACTGCGGCAAATCGAAATGCTCGTGAAATATGAGCGTTGTTTCGAGTCCTCCATCAGTAATAAAAATTTCATCACTTATCAGAGGAAGACTTTCTCTGTATTTAGCCATGTTACCACCCCTTACACACTGGCGGCTAGCCGGTCGGCGCGAGCATGCGCGTCTGAAAAGGCTTTACCCGTATTGTTTTAAACGAATTGTTGTCTTTAACATGTCTTTTGTTCTATTCTTGCGGTGAAAACACTTCTGTTTTAAGCGGCCGTTCAAACTATCCAATACATGTTGGATAAGATGTTACGTCCCAATTTTTGCTTTTCTTTTTTACAGAGTCAGAAAATTCTCCTTCTATTTCTGCAAACGCATCAACTATCCAGCTTCCTGTAATATTATATAACCACGATGCTGATTTTGGGAATACGCCGGTGCAAAGCTAGCAAGACACCAAAATAATAGACAATAAATTATGAATAGAAGAACTTGTAAGTTTTTCTCGCCGCTTATTTTGTAACTTCTTAAATGACAACTATTCAAGTAAACGGGATGGGGCAAACTATTGAGTTGTTCAAAATGACGGGGCTTCTATGAGAGTTTGAAAGAGATTCTTACGGGTTAACTTTTTCTATCAACACGATTTGCTGTTTTGTAATACTTGATTAAACGGCCTGCGGTTACAGGAGCCCGAATAGAAAATCAAGCATCGGTATGAAATGCCAGTTATGCTAACGATCAATTGATACCTAATGTCATGAATCTGCTGTTTGGATCAGGTTTATAGTCTGCAAATGGTTCACAATAGCTAAAACCAAATTTCTCGTAGAGATTGCGGGCAGCCTTAAAGTAATCATGAGCTCCTGTTTCAAGACTGACTTGTTTGTAACCCCGGGACTTAGCCACCTCAAGTGCATGAGTAAGAAGACGGCTGGCGACACCGGATTGACGGGCAAATGTTGAGGTGCGCATAGATTTGAGCTCAACATGGCTTGAATCCAATTCTTTGATCGCAAGACAGCCCATCAATCTGCCGTTTAGCCAGCCACTAAAGAAGGTTATTTCCGGTGCTTTAAGGCGATCAACGTCAAGTGCATGAACACTTTCAGGAGGTGTTGTTGCATGCATGTCAGCCAGGTGTTCTTCCAGTAATTTTATGACTTCTCCATTAGACAAATCATCAATTTTAATTTCCATATTTTGTTAGTGCTGAATAATCATTGTAGGTTAAGAGGCTTAATTACGAACGTTCGAGCGGTGGCATCTGCCGAGCGATTCAACGTCTTGTTATGACTTTCTGGCTTCAATAATACTTATAGTCAATTCGGCAGAAATTCCGGTAAACTCTTTACACCGGCTGCCCAATTTCTTTTCACGAAAGTGATTTTGTCCTTTTTCTGTGCCAATATCACAGCCCAGCAAGTCAGCACAATTTATAGCACCATATTTTTCGTGAAACTGTTTCAGCAGTAATTGCACAGCAGCATAATTTTCTTCGACTGTTTCATTCGGATTGTTTCTGCCAAAGGCAATGTTTAGTCCCAAAATACCGCCGGTTAATGCGCCGCACATACCACTTGTACGTGCCAAACCACTGCAGAAGCCAGTAGCAATCTTTGGAATTAATGGTGATTGTATATCGAGTTTCTCTGCAACAGCCTCAAGAACGCTCTCAGCACAAAACAGGCCTTCTTCAAATTTTTGTTCAGCAGATTTTTTATAGTTATCCATATTGAGGTTCCTTTTGAGTCGAACAGTCTTCTTCATCTGCGAGTTTTAGCGCATCGGGGTGAAACGTTTTGTTAAGTCTTGTATTATTTCATCTGTTGATACAATACCTTCGTATCTAATAATTTCACATTCAATTTCTTTCAACCATGCATCATGCATTGCCTTGCTTATCATTTCACGACTACCTGTGTCATATTGCGAAGCCCAGTTAATAAATTCTTTATGGTTTTCATGCATTTCTCCACCCGGGTTTAATGAGTGTTGGCCAAATCTCTCGATTTCCCTGATCTTTAATCTCTTTATCCGAACTTCGGTTGGAACCCAAAGAAAAATTACTAGATCAAATAGCGGTATTAAAAAATCTGCCCAACCGCATAATGATCCTGATATCACCCAGCTATCGTTATTGCTCAATGAATTTTTCAGCAGTTTTCTTCTTTCTTTTTTATCTCGAGAGAATTGATATGGAGGATTGCTCGGTGTCCAAAAGAAATCATCAGTATCAAAATGCTGGATCTTGAAGTCATCGGAAATTTTTTTCCCAAGAGTTGTTGTCCCTGATCCAGAAGCACCTGTAACATGAATTTTCATGAGATGTTTTGCTACCAATTTGGGTAAATCCGAGTTGTTTGTTTCTTTGTAGACTTCGACACCTTTGCAGGGATAGGCCGCAGAGTAAACTAGGTTTGCCAAACAGTTTATAATAATTATGTTTAATTATAATTGCTTATTGAATAGAACAAGTATCCGACACCGAAAATTACTAATACCAAATATGATAATAAATTCGCTTTAAATATTGTTGCTCTGATGATTTTCTTTTCGATTGTCCTGAAAAATTTCTTAGTCACAAACAGCTCTAGTATTACTGAGATGAAGAAAGCGACTATTAAGCTATTTATGAAGGCAATAGGTATAAGCCAATAGAGATGATCTTCCCACGGGCATAACCAGGCTGATTCAAGAATTGCTGTTAGTATGGTGTTAGGGAGCGTATCGAAACCAGGGCCACAACTTCCTCCTGTTGTGAGAAATTCAAGGCCGAGCAGCAAGCCCCAGGATAATGGAAAACCAGCTATTGTGGAAAGCACATTAGCAGATGCGCTTGCTGCTAGAGATTTCTTAAATGGTGTTTTAAAATTTAAAGTGTATATGTAACCTTCTAAAAAAATTATAGGAATTAGTGCGATGAGCATTACAGGAAATGAAAGGAAGATCATTGGAACGCCTGCGTCTGCCATTGCTTGAGATGGCACTAAAAGGCAACTGACTAAAATAAAAACACAAAATCCCGCTTGTCTGATGTTCTTGGGTTGGATGCTCATCAACGTATTGTTCTAAAGGTTGGTTCACCGGGGTGTTTCAGCGAGGCCAACGTAATGCGCTGGCGCGACGGAGAAGCAACCTGGTTAGCAGCTTTTTTTGTTTAGTTTTTCGTTCAATAATGTCAAAGCCTTATGTCTCTCGGGGTGCTGATTGATTCTTTCTGCCAAATTTACAATGTCATTATACAATTCTGGACTAAGCTTTTCTTTAAGCAACTCTATCATTTCTGCCTGTTTCCTGTTTTTTCTTTGTTCCCTCTGCCAAGAAAGAGACCAGATCTGAAACAGATTCTCTTGAAAATGATTCTCTGCTACTTTCTGCCATTCACCTTTGTCAAACCAAATACCATAACATTTTGAACATCTTTCAAGATAAAATGGCTGATCATCATCATTGACTTTTGCTCTGGTTAAAATCCCATGTCCCTGAGGACATAAGCCAGTCTTAGAATCATGATCCGGGTATTCATTGCTTTTTAAAGTATGATCAGAAATTTCGGATAGTCGGTCTATAAATTTGCTCTCTAACCACAGCCCGCCGCACTCGGGACAGAAATATGGTGAACTAAATTCTTTTTTCTTTAAGGCTGCATTTTTACATTTTGGGCAATTCATGGAATGTATTTCCTGTTTCAAGATAACATTAAGTAAAAAAGCGGCGGTCACACCAGCCAAGTAAGGCATCAAGCGAACGCTTTAAACGCTTTATTATAACTTTTATTTATTTGTTTTTGTTGTTTTTTTATGCTTCTATCTTGTTTCGTTATCCAGTTGAATAAAGTTGACACCGTAAATTCAAAACGGCCATTTGGAAATTAATTATGTACAAGAATTTATTTAAATTTGCAGTTTTAAGCATAACGATTTTAACAGCAGAATTAGTGGCAAACTCAATAACAGATTACCTTGTTTCCTACAAATGGCAGCTTAAACCGCTTCGCTTTACTCTGGTATCAATGGCTATCATCTTGATAGTCTTTTATCCTCTTATGACACAGTTTGAAAAATGGTTTAACAAGTTTACAAAGCGCTTTGTTAAAGCGGGTAACTTTTATTTTGGTAAGTATTTGGGATTGTTGTTTATGTATTTTGTTGCGGTGATAATATTAACCTATTTTTATGCCCGGATGTTGTATGATATCGATCTTGTCAATTATGTTTTAGACGGGAAAATAGTCACTTTATTTTAGTTGCTTAGGCCTTGAGTCCCTCCTCCTCCCTCATCATTTTCTATTTTATTCAAAATTGGAGTTAAGAAATCTTGTGTAACGAGGTCTCCTTTGAAGACCTGTTAGGCCTACGTATTTAGCGGTATCCCGAGCTGCCTGTTTTGTGACGCTGAATCTCTTGCGCCCCAACGCTTTTTGATTTTTCCATTCTCAATTTCAAACCATTCCATTGCAACTAACTCATATGATTTTCCGGTTGGTTCGTGGCCAAATGCTGGGCTTTAAAGAGACCTCTTTCGATATAGCGTACTGCAACAATATTACCCTCAGCAATCATACTCTGAATTTCCAACTGCATGCCGAACCCTTCAATCAGTTGCTGCCAGATTGGGGGTATTTTCTCGAATAATCCTTTCCCAAACACGCCTTGAACTTCAGCATCAACTGAAAGCAGGGACTCTAATAATTTCAGATCGCCATCATTAAATGCATTTACATATTTCAGGACAACGTCTTTTGATTCAGACTCTTGCGACATATACCCTCCTAAACTATATCTGTTTTGTTTCTGTTTTGTTCACATCATCCTTTTTACTCCCAACAGCATGTGTAAACAGTGCGCGATCACATGTGTCCCGGCGAAGCATCAGCTAAGCGGCTTAAACGCTTTTAGCATTTTTTAATTTGAAAACATTTCTTGAAAGACTTGAAGGGTCTTTTCTTGTGCGCTTTTGCTTAAAGATCCAAGTTTTTTTACAAGTCGTTTTTTATCAACCGTTCGTATTTGTTCTAAGATTATTTGGCCTTTTTTACTTTGGAATGAACACGTTATTCTACTTGGATACTCTTTACCTTTTGTAGTCATCGGAGCTACAATTACAGAAGGTTGGCCTCAGGTGAGAACTGTTTTATATATGGAAATAATGTCCGCTATGCAGTTCAACCCTGTATTTAAAGAGACATATCAGCGTTTGGTAGCTGCAGGTAAAACCAAAAAAGTAACTCTTGTTGCCAGTGTTAGAAAGATGAGTGTTATCTTAAAGTCAATGTTAAGAGACGGGGTTATGTGGGAAGATCAAAAGTATGAAAATCACTGTTGACACCATAGTCTCTGGTTATGACTTTTGTAAATTTTCCTCTATTCATTTTAAACAGTTTACATTCGAGTTATAGAGACCTTCTCCAAATACTTCTGGTAGAGTTTTGATATACTACAAGTGTATTTCTATCCTCTGACAAAAATATTCTTTCTTCATATTCAATGTCATCTTTATCTACGACTCTCATTGATATCATCTGACTGGAAATTTTGGAAAAACTACTAATATTTGTCTTCTTAGAGCCATTACTTAGGGCGTAGGTAATTGTTTGTTCATCATGGTTATATTTTCTGACATCTTTTCCTTTTTTCCAGATTCCAAATATGTCTTCTTTTTTAATCGAATTGTTTGAAAATATATAATTATTCATTATTTCGACTAGTCTATTTTTTATATATTTATCTAACATCAAATACAGATTGTTGTGAAAATATATGGATATCTTTGTTGCCAAGAATGATTTTATAGCTGTTTCGGAGTTATCAATGTTACATTTATCAAGATGTTTCCTAAGATTACTATTAGTTGCAATGTGTGGATGATAGGCTATCTGTAAACTTCTTAGACTAATTTCTTTGAAAAAACGTGATTCTAAAATATACAGAAGAAAATCTTGTAAACTGAAGAATTCATCACAAACAAGAGGCCTTCCAGGTTCGACGTATATATAATGTTTAGATATGCTATTTGTATTTATTACATAGAGGTCTTGTTGTTCGGCCAGAGCCCTTGAAATTTGACTTTTGTCATGCAAGAACTTGAGATGAGTATGTTTTTTCTTTAATAATAAAAGAGAAACATTTACCGTGATTTTAATTAAAAGAGCTTGAAAAATGAGTTTCGTCGCTCTCCTCTTCATCGACATTTCGGTTCGTGAAAATGATTTTTTAATTTGGATCAATTTTGCTATTAATTGAGGAACACTTTGCCCAAAATGAATTGTCTTTTGTTTTTGTTAAAAGAGAATCAGCCATTATTAATAAAAAAATTGAGGGTATTATAATTATCTTATTGCTCTCTATGAAGCCATAGCCAATGCCTAATGAGCCGACAACATTTACTACATGACCAAAGATTGAAGGGGCAAGGATTTTTTTGCCTGACAATTCTCCAGATTTTTTCATTGTCCAAATGTTATACCAAATGAGAAAATAACTCATTAGAAGCGAAAATGTTGAAGAAATGAAGAATTTAATGGGTTTGGTAAAATCTATGATATTTATTCCAATTAAGTAAGCTAGTCCTGCAATTATTGATAAAAGTATAAAACTCGATAGGAATTTCAAGCTTAAGTCTCCTTTGTTGTCATAACGTTAAGCTAAACGGCCGCGATCACGCGGTCCGAGTGGGCTTCTGCCCACGGTTTAAGCGATTGGTTATATTAGTTTTTTTATTTGTTTTAGTCTTTTATTGCAATTGCTTTTAATGCCTTTATTTCTTGCCAGAACTTTCAAGTAGATTGTACTTTTGGTGCTTCCGTTTCTCAGGCAGAGTTCCAGGAAAACCAATTTCGTTTTTTTCAATAATTGTTGAACAACACTGCACCAACTAAGAATATGAAAATGATTATGAAACCAAATATTTCTGTCTTGGTTAAATCTCTATTAGCATCTTTATTTAGCAGAAGCCATAAACCACCAAAAAGCAACGTACCTGCAATTGTTCGTCTTTTTTTATTTTCTTTACTGGTGCTGAATAGAAATAAACCAAATCCAATATAACCAAACATGAAAATAGCAATCAAAAGATAGATGAAATTTTCTTTGATAAAACTTGGCATTAGTTAATTTTCTTTACATATAACGAGTCTGTAGAAAAAGCCATATTTGAGAAGAAGGTGTCAATTTAATCAGGCTCTTTCAAAATTTGTTAAATATTCATATTTCTCTATAGTTACATAACACTACTCCTAATCGCTACAAAAAGATAACAATTTGATATAG